>NZ_JAYMEU010000037.1:0-43689 GCF_037029575.1 Alteromonas sp. CH_MED4-4
AAAACTAGCTGGAGATCTTGAACAAGATATTCTCACCGTTGCTAGTAGTGATTCATTTTTAACTAAATTAAAATGCAAAAGGATCATTAGCAATAAGAACATAAATAGCATTTACGATTTTAGCGAGATCGGTCCCTATTTGGATGAATCTTTAATTACGGTCTTCGAAAACAGTAGTCAGAATATTTAAGACAACAAGGACGTTTATGTGTGTGATTCATAGAGATCGTTTCAAAATAATACGACTCTAAGAACAAAGAAATTAGACAGCGACTCAAGTGGATTGAGCTTTACGAAGAAACTAAAAATGCAGGTCTGGTTTGCCGCAGGTGTGGTATATCCAGACCCACTCTTCGTAAATGGTTAAAACGATACAAAGAAAATGGTCTAGACGGTCTTCAGGACGTTTCTAAACGCCCTCATACCTCGCCAAATGCTAAAATAAACCATCAGATAGAGGAATGGATTCTAAGCCTGAGAAAAGACAGGAAGCTTGGTGCGCGGAGAATCCAAAATGAACTTCTTCGCGAGCATAGTGTTCAATTATCGCTTGCTTCCATACATAAGGTGCTGACCAGACATGACGTTAAACCAATAGTATTTCAACGGAAGAAAAAAGACTTCATCCGTTACCAAAGACCTATTCCAGGTGATCGAGTGCAGATGGATACATGCAAAATCGCTCCTGGAATTTACCAATATACTGCTATTGATGACTGCTCTAGATATCGCGTACTGGATGTGTTTAACCGGAGGTCGGCAGCAAACACCCTTATTTTTATCGATAAGGTAATCGAGGAAATGCCATTTCCAATACAGCGAATACAAACCGACCGTGGTACAGAATTCTTCGCAGAGAAAGTTCAGCGAAAGCTGATGGATTATGGCATCAAATTTCGTCCTAACAAGCCTGGTTCTCCTCACCTGAATGGTAAGGTTGAAAGGTCGCAAAGAACCGACAAAGAAGAGTTTTATTCAACAGTAAACTTGAATCTAGACGAACTAAAAAACGAAACATTGCCCGAATGGCAGCATTACTACAACTGGCAACGGGCACATGGTTCGTTAAAGGGAAAAACGCCAATGGATATTGTCTGTGAAAGACTTGAACAAGCCCCACTTTGAGAAGAGGTTCACGAGGATTATATAACTGAGGACGAGCGCATTCAGCTATCAAATTATCAACGCGACCTGCAATTGAGAAAAGTGAAATGATGTCTATGAATCACACAACTCATGCCATATAAATCGACTTTCTAACACTCCAAACAATGGATAGTAACTCGCGATCACAACAGTGAGCGTTGGATAAAAACTTCGGTCTTTATCGAATTTATTTAACTTCGCCAATCCTATTATTAAAACAGCTACCAAAGCCCCTATTGAAGTACTCACTAACACTTTATTTACCCATGTGCCGGTAATAGAAAAATTGCCCCTTCCAGCGGCTAAAACTTGCCACGCTTCTATTCGTCTTTGCTTGAAGAAAACGCTTTTAATGCTTTTTCCAGTGAATATTTTGCGTTAGGCATAACGGAACCTGTGAATTCTTGTACCGCTTGATGGATTTCATGCTCAGCTGGGTTTCTTTCAATTATTCCCAAGTTAAGTAACTTAATTCTGTCCGCTTAGTTTTTACTATGTACCACTGTGTTGTCCTGTTTTTGTTTGTTATGGCTGTACGATCAGGCGTAACGTAAGTCTGATCGTTGCTATTGAAATAATTACTTTTTATGGGTTTGCCCAGGAGGAACACGGTGGCAACTCCAGGGTTTGTGTTTTGCATTTTCACGAATGTTTTCGTCAACGAATTGGTAATAGCCTTCTTTCATTTTTGTCCAAAAGTCGTCCGAAATGTCTGCCCCGTTGTCACGAATGATTGTCTCAATGCCATCTAAATTGCAGTGGGTTGCATCGTAGCCTATATGCAGGGTACTTTTGGCGTCCTCAAATGAAACTGCATCGATTCCAAAGGTCCCATCAATGCCAGCAATAATTGCTTCTATGTTATCTTCGGTAATACCAACCAACTTTAAATGCCGTACGACTAAATTCGCCTCTGATACACCGACTCTGTGATCTAGATCGCTCATCTTTTCCTCCTATAAATCGATTGTTAACTTGTTTATGTTCGTCATTTCTTTAATTATTTAAAACACTATTGGCACCGAGCTGCTGCTTCATTAACGATTGTAAAATTGACATTCTTCGTTCAAGATAAAACAAATGTTCGTCTACCGAATTTCCCATGACTACAAAGTCGCCCCCTGCTAAACCGCTGTCGATAAGAACGAGACTTCGTTGAAGGCCATTTGTGTACGTTTCTTCCAGATGTGCTTTGTGTTGCAGGTCTGTTTCACTATGGAGTCTCTTCTCAATATTCGTTAAATAAATTTCCATCATTTTCATATGCTCAACGATGAGAGTTTGCCTATCAGAGACGTCGTTGATCCGTTGTATGCGTTGCATTAGTGCATCCATGACAAGCTCATTACTTCGAAGCATATCATCCGCACTCATCGACGTTTGAGCAGCAGCAAATGTCGCGGGTAACACCCCTCCAACAAACAGTAATGACAGTAGTACTTTGTTCATTTTGTAATCCTTAATTAGTGCTTGAAACGTTTGAAATACCCATACGGGGAAACCAACCTGGCGTCGTTTGTTTATAGTGTCTGTAGCTATCACCAAACTCGGATTCAGCTTGCTGCTCTTCTCGCGTGGCGAGTCGAGCATAAACGACAATAAGAATTGGAAACATAAGTAAGGTTGGCAGTGTTGGCCATTGCAACAAAAAGCCAAACATGATCAGTATAAATGCAACATATTGAGGATGCCGGCAGCGAGCGTACCATCCAGTAGTGGCTAAACTATGCGATTTTTGCGCGTGGTGTAGGACACTCCAAGAAGCGGATAGTAAAAAGAAACCTAAAATGATGATGACATTACTTAAGATGTGTAAAATATCCCAGTGAGCATCGCCGGATAGCCCTAGCAAAGTATGCCACAAGTGACCATTTTCATGCGCTAAAAAGTCTACCCCTGGATAACTTTCCGCTAACCACCCTGACAAAAAGTATATTGTCAGGGGGAAACCATACATTTCGGTAAATAAGGCCACGATAAAAGCGGAAAATACACCTAGGCTTCGCCAATCTGTTTTCGACTTCGGCTTGATAAAACTAAACGCAAAAAAGATAAAAATGGCTGAGTTTATAATGACTAGTGCCCAGAGCCCATAATCAGAATCACCGTGCATTATTATTCTCCGTTTTATGTTTTCCTTTACGGGCCTGCTCTAACCCTTCGATATAGCCTTTTCGATATTGCTCATTGTCCTCGGTTTGTTCTTTAAATGTTTTTTCGGTGTGCTCATGTGTTTCATGTCCTTTGCCATGACTGCCGTGCATAAAAATGTGCATGACAAGGCACAACAACAAGATCAAGTAAGGTAAATACGGAAACACATGCTCACCATGCTCAACCAGCAAGAAGTAGCTCGCGGCGGTAATAAGGCCTATGGCAGACCAACCACTGGGGGTGCGCCAAAAGGGGACTTTTTGTTTACTCATAATACACCTCGCTTTGGTATCTTTTACGTTAATAAAAAGCGTTTAATCACTTGATCACCAACGTGCCACGATACATTTGCATCTGACAATGAAATGGGTAAACGCCGGCACTGGAAGCAGGAATAGTGACCGTCACTCGCTTGTTAAGCGCTAATGTTTCATTGATATCCAACTCCGGGATCAATAACGTTTCTGCACAGGGCGTTGCATCTTCTCTGACGAACATAAGCTGAACGGACTGATGCGCCGGCACCGTGATATTGGCAGGCTGATACACGCCGTCTTTTACAAGGACTTTGATACTGCCGTCTTTTATCTGGGTTGATTGTGCTTTGTAAAGCCAAAACCACCAAACAATAAGCCCAATCAGGATAAGCCCTGCTAAATTAATCCATATCATCATTGTGTACTCCTAGTGCTCTTTCGCTTTAAATAGACGTAATCGGTTAGCATTGGTCACCACCGTTAGTGATGAGAATGCCATCGCTGCACCAGCAATGACTGGGTTAAGCAGTATCCCTAAGAATGGATAAAAGACGCCTGCCGCAAATGGTATTCCGGCGACATTATAAATAAATGCGCCAAAGAGGTTTTGCTTGATGTTACGCAGTGTTGCTTTGCTCACGGCAATTGCATCCGCTAACCCATGTAGGGAGCCGCGCATCAACGTTATATCCGCACTTTCTATCGCTACATCAGTCCCAGTCCCAATCGCAAAGCCGACGTTGGCATGAGCAAGGGCCGGTGCGTCATTTATGCCATCACCGGTCATACCCACAATTTCGCCTTCACGTTGAAGCTCAAGTATTTTGTTTGCCTTATCTTCCGGCATCACTTCGGCAACGTAATCTGCAATCCCCGCTTTTCGGGCGACGGCTTTTGCGGTCAGTCGATTATCCCCGGTTAACATCACAACTCGTATCCCGTTATGCTGTAGCCGCTTTATCGCATCTATTGAGTCAGATTTTATTGGGTCAGCGACGGCAATTACGGCAACTAATGTAGAATCAATAGCAAAATACATAGGGGTCTTTGCATCCGCTGCTAACCTCTGCGCTTTGTCGATGTAATGATGAAGCTCGATCCCTTGGTCTATCATCAATTTTTCATTTCCAAATAGCAGGCGTTGAGAATTTAGCATGGCTTCAACCCCCTTCCCCGCAATGGACTGAAAATCAGTAACGGAATGGATCGGCACACCTTGCTCCTTTGCAGATTCAACGATCGCCATGGCAAGTGGATGCTCAGAACCAGACTCAAGGCTAGCCGCCAAAGAAAGCACATCGTTGTGACTATGATCTGAAGCTATAACGACATCTGTTACTTTAGGGGCCCCCTCAGTAATAGTGCCTGTTTTATCTAGAACCATAGTGGTTATTTTTGATGCAGATTGCAGCGCTTCGCCGTTTCGGATAAGAACCCCCGCTTCAGCCGCCTTTCCCACACCGACCATCACCGACATCGGTGTGGCCAAACCCAAGGCGCAAGGGCAGGCAATAATCAGTACTGTGGTCGCAGAAACGATTGCAAAAGCTACTTCAGGAGATGGACCATAATTCAACCAGGCCAGCGCACTGATCACGGCAATGATCATGACGACCGGTACAAAATAGGCGGAAATCATATCAGCTAATCGACCAATAGGCGGTTTAGAATTTTGTGCGCGTTTTACCATGTTAATAATTTGAGCAAGCGCGGTATCTTTTCCCACGCGCTCTGCTCGAAAGACGATAGAGCCTGATTTGTTTATCGTGCCGGCAACGACCTCATCGTCTTTTCGTTTTTCTATGGGCATGGGTTCACCCGTTAGCATTGATTCATCAATACTTGTCTGGCCCTCGACAACTAAGCCATCAACAGAGATGCGCTCCCCAGGGCGAACCCGGATAAGATCATTTAGCAGAACATCTTCAATCGGAATATCTATATCATGCCCATCACGAATGACGCGAGCTGTTTTGGCTTGTAAACCAATCAGTCGTTTAATTGCCTCGGACGTTTTACCGCGTGCTTTTATCTCAAGCGCTAAGCCTAAATTAATGAGACCAATTATCATGGCTGTTGCTTCAAAATAGACATGCCGCGCCATTTCAGGCACATATCCGGGGAAAAACACAACGACCATAGAGTACAACCAGGCTGTTCCTGTCCCCAATGCAATCAAAGTATCCATGTTCGCGGCGTGATTTTTAAAGGAGTTCCAAGCACCTACATAAAAATGCCGACCAGAAAACACCATAACACCCAATGTCATGATCCCTACAATCAACCACACGATCCGCTCAGTGGTCGTGTTGACGCTCATTTCCCCCGTCACCAAGCCATAAAGCATCAGTGGCACACCCAGAGATAATGCAATGACCATGTCTCGCATTAGTTTTTTATAATATGCCCAGTCCGCCTGTTCCTTTTCTTCAATGGCAGCCTCATCTGAATCCGTATTCGCTAATGTTGCGTTATACCCAGCTTGCTCTACCGCCTTAATCAATGCGTGGGAGGATGAACTGCCCATCACCAACACCGAGCGTTCAGCAAAATTCATCTCAGCATTGGTGACACCCGAGACCTGTTTTAAGGCCGCTTCAATTTTAGACACACAACTGGCGCAACTTGCACCTTGGATATTGAGTTGTAGCTCACCCGAAGACGCAGAGACTTGCTCAGTATGTGTTTCACTCTCGACCGCCTTACTAGCGGTTGATACTTTTTTGTCACCGCCACAACACGAATGAATTTTCGCATCGTCCGTTTTTGAATTCATGAGCCACTCCCTCTCTAAATAATGTTATGATTTAAGTGTTGTGAAACCTTCAATCAAATGGCAAATCGTATCGGCCGTTGGATGCTGATCCGGTGTATTTTCCCATTCTGAGATTGCTTTTCGCATGCGCAGTCTTAGCTCATGCATGTCCTGATACCGCTGTTCAGTTTCTTTCAACCTTTGTTCAATAAGGCGCCGAACCGTCGGGCATGGCGCGTTGGTTTGTGATGACGTGAACAGAATTTCCTTAATATCATTGATAGAGAAATCTAATGAACGCGCGCTTAAAATAAACCGTAGTCGTGTCACATCAGCGGGCCTGTAATACTTGTAACCATTGTGCGATTTACTTGGCACCAAAAAACCAATGCGCGTGTAATACCGTACGCTGTCCGCGCTAATCTCTAGTGCATCTGCAATTTGTTTAACGCGCATTTTAACGCTCCTCTTTTATCAACATAGATATGCGGTTAAGCACGCCTTTAATCCTATGTTCTACTCTCACGTTACTAGGGTAAACCTATGTGTTGCTCACAGGTCAACACCTATTCTTTCAGCAGATCCTTGGAAGCGGCTCATCTTCGAGTTCATTCATGAAACGTCTTCCTCCCATTGGCGTAACAATGGTCACGCGCCCTTTTGATTCGGTGTTTTTTACTATTACACCAATGTGTTCGGCCTGCTCCCCGTTTCGAATGCTCCGCCAGTGTTCTAGCACCTTACCGCTTATGTCAGGGGCAACAACAGCAACAATGCGTCCCTCACACGCTAAAACAAACGGATCAAAGCCTAATATTTCACACACGCTTGCCACTTCAGGTCGCACCGGAATATTATTTTCAATTAACTCGATATCGAAGCCTGTTTCATTAGCAACGTCATGGAGTAATACTGACAACCCTCCACGAGTTGGGTCACGCACAAAACGAACACCTTCCAAATGCTTGATTGGATCAATAAGAGGAACAACGCTTCCACAATCAGACTTTAGCTGACCTTGCAAACCATAGTCCTCGCGAGCAAGCAGGACACACGCACCGTGATCACCTACAGAACCACTAACCAGTACATGATCGCCTGCCTTTATAAGACTGGTATCCCAAATCGGCGCATCTCGGCTGTCTCCAACACCCGTTGTATTGATAAAAACGCCGCCACCACTGCCTTTCGGGACAACTTTCGTATCACCTGTTACAATGGCGACCTTCGTTTCTTCGGCAGCTTGATGCATTCCATTAACGATTTGTTTCAATGTTGAAAGGGAAAAGCCTTCTTCAATAATAAATGCAGTACTGATGTACCGTGGTGTTGCCCCAACGACTGCTAAATCATTGACGGTACCGTAAACACTCAACGCGCCTACATTGCCGCCTGGAAATGTTGGGGGGGATACAACGAAGCTATCCGTTGTTATACTCAGATAAGGACCATCAAAAGTTACTGTGGCGGCATCATGAAGCAGATCTAGATCTTTGTTCGCTTTATTTTTAAAAACATGATCAATGAGTCTTTTTGTCAGTGTTCCGCCGTTCCCCTGAGCTAATTGAATAGATTCCGTGCCCAACGGCTCTGATGATGAATGATTATTGCCCTCTGCGCTTTTCATTATGACCTCCGTGAACAGTATTCGTGGATTTGCCCAACACTTATTGCGGCATCGTTTAATGGCAAACTACTTGGAATAACCACAGGAATGTCTGATTGTAAAAACCGTTGTGATATACCGTCACACAAAATGCGATTTTGGAAGACGCCTCCTGCCAATCCAATGTGGTCAAAATTAAACTTTTTACGGCAATGTAGGGTTACCTCCCATACCGTTTCAATTAACGAAGCGTGGAAATTTGCAGCACGAGTTTGAGGAGACACTTTGAAATCAAATAGTTCCGGTACCAGTGTTCGCCAATCCATTTGAATAAATTCGTCGTTTTTCTGGACCAACGTTAACGGCATAACCTTAGAGGGCGTCGACGCAACGCTTTCCAACATCATCGGCGCCTGCCCTTCATAAGAGACTTCGCTCTGTTCACAGCAGGCAAATGCCGCCGCGTCGAACAGTCTTCCCATTGAACTACTAACATGACAATTGAGTTCGTTTTGCCATGCGTTGTAGCTTAATTGTTGTGGATCAAATGGTTTAAAATCAATGCCGGTGAAATTAGTACCCCACACTAGTGATGCTGCACTTCGCCATGGTTGATTTGGAACCTTGTTGCCGCCTTGCAACTTCATAGGCGCTAATGAGGCAACACGTTTCCAATTGCCCGGCGTCCCACAAAAAACTTCCCCTCCCCACATCTCGCCATTCTCGCCTAATCCCGTTCCATCCCACACGAAAACCAAGCTTGGTGTCGATATTTCAGCAGCTAATGCCCACGCTGATGCATGAGCGTGGTGATGTAAAACTTTAGTAGTCGGTAGTTCACTGCCTTTGGCCCAACGGGAACTGATATAGCCAGGATGGCTATCGCAAAGAATACGCTGTGGATGAACATGATAGAGAGCTTGAAAGTCACTGATACATTTTTCAAAGTGCGCTTGCATTATCGGAGAATCGAGGTCGCCAATATGCGGTGTTACGATAAGTCGATTGTTCAAAGCTATTGCGACTGTATTTTTCTGATTCGCGCCAACAGCAAGCATTGGTTCCTGCACAGTATATGGCAATGATAATTCTATCGGACTTATACCCCGCCCCAGGCGAATTGGAATGGTGCCTGACTTAAGCGTTCGCAGCACAGAATCATCCAGTTTGTGAAAAATGTCTCGATTATGGTGCACGAAGATGTCTGCCAACATCGTAAGGTGTTGCTGTGCCGATGACGTCGATGTGACCATCGGTTCACCGTAAATATTTCCTGACGTAGCCACCATGGGGCGATTGAATTGCTGCATAATGAGTAAATGCAGTCCGCTGCACGGCAACATCACCCCCAAATCACGAAGCATGGGCGCTACGTTATCTGCAATGGGTACATTCGATTGCTTTTTTGCAAGTAAAATGGGTCGCACGGGGCTTAGTAAGAGCGCTCTTTGATGACTGTCTACAGCAACGCATTTATCTAACCAATCCTCACTTGTTTCGTCTGCACGAGGCTCTGGGAGCATGACCGCGAAAGGTTTATCTGGTCTATTTTTACGCTGGCGTAAAAGGTCTACCGCTTCAGTGCTTTGTGCGTCACAGAGCAAGTGATAACCGCCTATACTTTTTAACGCGACAATTTTGCCTTGATTCAAATATGCGACAACCGTTGCTACAACATCAACATCGCCTTGCGAGACCACGCGCCCGCCGACAGTTGAACAAAATACTTCAGGCCCGCATACGCGACAGCTTATTGGTTGAGCATGAAAGCGCCTATCAGTTGGCGATTGATATTCTTTACGACATAACTCACACATTGGAAATGCTGACATACTCATGTTCTTTCTGTCGTATGGCATTGCTCGCAGCATAGAAAATCGTGGACCACATTTACTGCAAGCGATAAAGCTATAGGTGCCACGTCGGTTAGTATTTGACAGTAACTCAGCTTTACACGCTCCACACAAATAGACATCTTTGGGGATTGATATCGCCCCGCACGCTATATCATGACCGCTTTCTTTTATCGTGAACGAGTCTACATTACTCAGTTTAACCTGCTTCTTTTCCAGCAAGGATATGGAAACTAGCGACCCATTGTTCAGTAAGTCGAATACAAATTGTTCAACGTCTAGCTCAGTGCCTTCAGCGTGTATTCGCACACATCCACAGTCGTTTTGTACCCAACCAACAATACTTTTTTCATACGCTAAGCAGTAAACTAACGGTCTGAACCCAACCCCCTGGATGACTCCAGTAATGTTCAACTCATAGGCGATAGTTTTACTCTTATTCGTATTGGCAACATATGTGCGGGCAGTTGTCATCACTTCATCTCCACCTTTAGCGTATTCCCCTTTTTGATAACATTTGTTATCGAGCGCTCACCAGAGCTATACCAAATTCGGCAAGCCCCCTCATCAGACACCATACATGCGCCTTTAGGGGATGCTGGTTTGCATTCCTGACCAAAAAACGGGCACGCATCAGGTGTCATTTTTCCGAGGATCACTTTTTCACAGGGCGATGTGGTTTCAGGAACGTTTTGCGCACATTGCGAAGGGAAATCGACTGGCGCATAATCGTTTGTGGCGTCTAGGTGCGATAGTCTCGAAGCAAAGGAAAATCCAGAACCAGGAATAACACCAATTCCTCGCCAATGTGCGTCAACGATAGTGAACGCTTTATTGATTATTGCTTTAGCTGCTGCATTGCCGTTTTGCTTTACCACTTCGGGATAGCGGTTACTCAGTGTGACGACTTTATTTGAACAATTACCGAGCAGCGTTTGGAGCGACAACAGCAAACTTTCTGGATGAAAACCAGCAATACTGACAGGCAAATTATGATGGTCGATTGCAAACTGCCATTCTTCACTACCCATAATTGTCGCAACGTGGCCTGGCGCAATCAGTGCATCAAAAGTATTCGGTTGACTCTCAAGCACATGGGCAACTGCTGGCCAAGTAAGTCGTCCAGACAATAATACTTTAAAGTTATTGGGTAAATCATTAAGCAGTGTTGCTGCAATCGGTGCCATAGTCGTTTCAAAACCAACAGCAAAAAACACAATAACCTTACGAGGTTCTTCCAATGCTATAGATACCGCTTCTTGAGGAGAAGATATCGGACGGATATCGGCCCCTTGATTTTTTGCGTCTATCAATGAGCTACAGCCACCCATTTCGTGTTCGACTGGGACGCGGAGCATGTCACCAAAACTAACGATAACGACATTTTCGTTAATGGCTAAGTGTATCGCGTATGCAATATCCTCTTCGGGGCAAATACAAACGGGGCACCCTGGCCCAGGTATCAGATGAATATTGTGCTGAAACAACGTTCTAAATCCAGCGCGCGTAATCGCACGCTCATGGCCACCGCAAACATTAAGAATACGAAACGGTTTTGAAAGCGAGGTATTCTTAATGTCTCTTAGCAACGATTCAACACTGTACATAAGACTTTAGACTCCGCTATTTTGTAACGACTGAGACTGATGAGCTGTAATGGCGTGCGTAAAATAAGAAAACCAACGCTCTAGATGTTGACTTTTCAATGAAGACACTTCGAGAACGGGCGCATCGTTGCCCACTTTACGAAATGATTCAATCGCGCGAGGTACATTGAATTCATCGTGAAATTGCAAGTAATCGGTCTTAGAAATAAGCATGACGTCCGCGGCACGAAACATCACTGGGTACTTTTCAGGCTTATCATCACCTTCTGGTACGGACAGCAAAATAATGTTTAAGTGCTGTCCTAAATCAAAACACGCTGGACAAATCAAATTGCCAACATTCTCTATAAACAAAACGTCTAGTTTTTGTAAGCTAAATCTTCCAAGTACCTTTTGCACCATACTGGCGTCCAAGTGACACCCTTGGCCCGTGGCGATTTGCTCCGCCTGCACACCATGACGTCTAATTCTATTTGCGTCATTTTCAGTTTCGAGGTCGCCTTCAATCACCGCCATCGCGTATTGCGACTTAAGCGCACGTATCGTTTCTTCGAGTAGCCGGGTTTTTCCACTGCCTGGGGATGACATCAAATTAATCACTAGTACATTATGTGCGTCAAATAAAGCACGGTTTGCTATCGCTTGGCTGTCATTGTTGCTTTTTAAATTTGCGTGAACCTCAACGATATTTGCTGATGGCTTGTCAGTTTTCTCTGATTTTACTTGCGTTTCGCAACCACAGTTACCGCACATGTTTTCTCTCCTTTGATTCTGTAAAATTGTCAGGTGCGATAAACTCTATTCGTTGCAATATAAATTCATCGCCCTCAATGAGGTCGGTTTGCCAAGCACCGCAACTTGCACATAGGATACTATTCACCGAAACTCGGCTGAATTCGCCACACAATTTACAGCGTATCTTGATAGCGCTTGTGTCAATTCTAAGCGTTGCCTGATCGCCAATGGTGTGAGTTCTACACGCCAAGAACGCATGGTGCAGCAAGTCAGGCTCAACACCTGACAGTGGGCCGACTTTGACGTGAACCAGACTGACAGACTTATTCATGTTTGCTCGCTGGTGAACAGCGACTGTGTCAAGCAAGCTATAGCAAAGACTAATTTCATGCATCGTAAGCAATGACCTGATCGAGCATCTCCCATGTCACCTGCGCGTCATCATAGGTGATCACTTGGAGAGCATAACCAACATGTACCATCACATAGTCGCCAACTTTGACCTCTAGCCCTTGCACTAAATGTAAACTCACCTCGCGAGAGACACCTTTCGCTTCACACGTTGCGTTAAAGCCTTTAATTGCAATGACTTTCATGGGGATAGCGAGACACATTACTGTTTTACCCGTTGATAGGGCCTACTTGCTCTAGCTCGATAAATAAACAGCGCAACGGTGACAAGCACGATTGTTGACACCAGAGATCCCAAAAGTAGTGAATGATCGCCTTGATGACCCGGGTGCGCATAACTAACGGGTGAACCTACCACCAGATAGAAAAAGGCAATTAAAGAAGTAACTGACTTTCTAATACTATTTTTGATTTTCATAATATTCCTCAAGTAAGGTTAACGAACTTTTAGACGCAAACGCTCTTCCCCTGTTTCGTCCATTACGTGCACGGCACATGCTAAGCAGGGGTCAAAACTATGAAGTGTTCGCAAAATCTCTAAAGGTTGGTCAGGATCATGTAGCGTATGTTTATCTTGCAGAGCGGCTTCATAAGCACCTGCCTGTGAGTTGGGATCTCGAGGTCCAGCGTTCCATGTCGTAGGCACGACACATTGGTAATTCTCAATTTTGCCATTTTGCATGACCAACCAATGCCCCAACGCGCCACGAGGCGCTTCCATCACGCCTACCCCCTGGCCTTTAATTGGCCAATTGGTAGGGTCAAAATACAGAGGGTTAAACGTATCGGTATCGCCCTTTGCGATATTATCCAATAGTTGGTCATACCAAGACTGTAGCTGGTTAACCACAATTTTTGTTTCCACTGCTCTGGCGAGCGTCCTACCGAGTGTGGAGAAAAGTGCAGAGGTCTCTAAATCCAAGATAGAAAGAGATCGATTAACGATGTCTTGCGCAGCGGCATCTTTTTTAGCATACATCATTAGCACGCGAGCCAGCGGTCCCACCTCCATCGCATGGCCTTTCCAACGCGGACTTTTTAACCATGAATATTCAGCCCCTACATTTAGGTGCTTGTAAGGCGGTTTCGGACCAGTATACTCGAGTGTTGTTTGTCCATTAAAAGGGTGTAAACCACTTGCGTTCCCTCCACTATATCGATACCAGGAGGAAGAGACGAATTCTTGAATTTCAGAGGGATCATCTAGATCAAGGTCATGCACTTTACTCAAGTCTCGACCAAGTATTGCACCTCGTGGAAACAAGAAAGAATCAGGGTCATCCATTGATGTCATGGGTAAGTCTCCATAGGTAAGAAAGTTACCCAGCCCTTCCCCTCGTGTCCCCCACTCTTTGTAATAACCCGCAATCGCCACAATATCGGGGTAATACACCTGATCGACAAAGCTCTTCATTTGCGTGATAGCATCTTGTAGTTGAACTAATCGACGCGTGTTAATACCCGTTGACGCATTGAGATTAATCGGTGAAGGCACGCCGCCAACGACAAAATTAGGATGAGGGTTTTTCCCTCCAAATATGGTGTGAACTTTTACAACATCACGCTGCCACGTTAGCGCATCTAAATAATGTGCTAATGCCATCAAGTTAACTTCAGGTGGCAGTTTATAGCCAGGATGCCCCCAATACGCGTTACTGAATATCCCTAGCTGCCCAGACTCAACCAGCGTTTTGACTTTTTGCTTCATATCTTTGAAATATCCCGGCGATGAACGAGGATAATCACTCAATTGACCGGCGAGCGCAGCGGTTCTCGTTGGATCTGCATCTAGTGCAGAAACAACGTCAACCCAATCTAGGGCATGCAAGTGATAAAAATGCATCACGTGATCATGCACATATTGGGTTGCAATCATGATGTTTCTTATCAGTTGTGCATTTTGAGGGATAGCCATTTCTGCTTCACTCAGTACGCCTATTGAAGTACGTGACTGTCGGTGCCCTTTTTTACCATGTTGCATCGGTCCTTTTGGCATAGATGTCATGGAGGGCTTTCCAATGGCAACCCCTAATTTTGCGTTTGACCGCCAAGCTTTTCTAATTGCATCTTCGACAGCACGCACCGATGCCATACCATGCACCAGCGTGCAGACGCCACAGATACGTTGCGCAAAAGCCCAAGCGTCACGCGGATCTCTGCCTTGTAAAATCAGTTCAATTCCCCGAACAGACGTGCCCGATGAGAACGCCTGTTTGATGGTATTCCCATCCATTTCAGCTTCTATTCGAAGATGCCCTTCAATTCGAGTGATAGGATCGACGACTAACCGGTTGTTACTTGCTGTATTTTCCATGAGCCTTGCCTATTATCTTATGAGTTTTTCCCAGCATGCTTCTGTGCACCTTTGCCGGGTTTGGATTTGTACCACTCCCATGGACCCAAGGCTTGGTAAAAGCTGCTTTTATCCCAGAAATCGGGCTCAGAGCAACCAAGACACGGATGACCAGATTCGATAGGAAAACTCGTGCCTTGATTCCATTTAACCGTTGCACATGCGTTAAAGGTTTCGGGCCCTTTACAACCAAGTTCGAACAAACACCACCCATTTTTTGCCCCCTCATCATCAAACGATTTTGCAAATTTACGTTGTTCAAAAAATGGGCGTCGATAACATCTGTCATGGATGCTTTCACCAAAAAAAGCGAGTGGGCGTTGTAATTCGTCGAGATCAGGGAGACGCTTAAACGTCAGGTAATGAACCAACACAGCTGTAATCGCGATAGGCAGTGGCGGACAGCCTGAAATGTTTACGATTGGCTTGTCTGTAATAATGTCGCTTACTGCCACTGCCCCCGTCGGATTTGGGTTTGCTTTAGGGATCCCGCCAAAAGACGCGCAGGTACCGATGGCAATAATACCCGCAGCATCTTTTGCCGATTCTCTCAGCATATCGACATTACTCATGCCACTGATCGTTGAGTATCCTGGGTTACCCACCGGAACCGAACCATCAACCAACAACAAATATTGCCCTTTGTGCGCGTTCATCGCCGCACGCCTAGCGTCTTCAGCTTGCTCTCCCGCAGCAGCCATTATCGTATGCTGATAATCCAACGAAATATGATCGAAAATAAGGCTTTCCAATGTGGGAGCATGAGAGCGCAATATTGCTTCGGTACACCCTGTGCACTCTTGAAAGGGCAACCAAATCACAGAGGGTCTTCTCGCATTGCCAAGGGCAGTCGCCAAATCGGCAACAGCGCTTTGCGGCAATGCCAGTAAAGACGCCGTTGTAGCGCAAAACTTAAGAAATGTGCGTCTTGAGATACCGGACGCTTGTAACTGCTTGTTTAATGTTGGTAGCGCCATTTCAATCCTCCTTAGCCGTTTCATCAGAAGATTGATGAGACAACGAATGGATGTCAGACACTATATTGCTGAGCGATAACACCATATCTTCTGGCTGAGATTTTATGATTGGTGGACAGGTACAGATATGAACGTATTTGCCCATGATCTCCACATCTTCGTTATAGTGAATTTCAAGCCAAACGCCTGCGTAGCGTGATTCGATTAGCACCGTATCACCCAGCGCCTGAATATCAGCTTTAACCTCTCCATGCCCAAGAAAAGCTTCTAACTGCGCTTCTTCGCTAGCGCTTAAAGGCAATCGTCGCAGATCAATCGTGGTTTGTTCTTGTCGTTCAATTAACTGAGACAACGCATGACGTATCTGATGCAAAAGCGGCATTACGTTGCCGGTTTTTTCAGCATTGGATGTCATAAAAATGAGTTCTTCGGTCATCGTGCCTCCTTTTGGGTTGCCGGTTTATAGGCCTGAATGTCGTCGCTTGATAAGCAAGCAAATGCGATATCGATGATCGATGATAACGCTGCATTTACCTTTGGACTCAAAGAGGTTCCCCACTCTATCGCCTCAGGCTCTACGCCAATTAACGTCACCGCAGAAGGTTTTGAATATAACGTTTGGCTGGTCAACAATGTATCGCGTAACGTGATCTGGTGAACGGAATGGGTCGTCGCTTGCTTAAACTGATCCGCAATTGCCTCGTCCTCAAACACTCTCACCGTACCAGGCGAACAGCGCATGTAGGCCGCGTCGATGACTATCGTATGATCGGAACTCGCGACCCACTCCAAAAGTTCATAGCTCAGTGTCCCAGCGTCAATGCAAGATACATTTGAATAAGACTTTAGCAGGGGTTGCAGAGCACGAACCGCGTGCACACCAACGCCATCATCTCGCTGCAGTAGATTTCCAACACCAATGATAGCGTAGCGCTTAGCCGCATTTTTAATTTGGTCAATTGTTGGTGTAGTTTCTAGTGATAGCATCGGTATTTTCCTTATTAGCTATGAGGTGCTGGAATTGACCAGCCAATCACAAAGAATAAACAGAGAACGATCACCGATAGACCAAGTAATTTTGTTGACCTAATGCGTTGACCTGTGCTTTGACGCATCACGAGTTTGATCACGATTATTGTTTGGATCAGGTAATAAAGTGCAAACCCTTTTGAAGCGAGATTAATAATTTCAAATACGTTAGATGACCAAACTAATATACCTGCGATGGCGATAACTAAAACGTAGTAAAATTGGGGGGAGATAGGTAAATGGAAAAGCTCTTTTAAGAGGCCTCCGCCACCGATAGTATCGGCTAATGCTGCACTTAACTGACTTGCCGTGGCGGCAACCAGTAATAAAATCGGCAATACCCATATTGCTTGCCCTAGGGTGTAGCTAATCGTTGTTTCGTTTAATTCCGTGATCGGAAAATTCAGGAAAATAGGACACGTTAGACCGATAAAAACAACATAGAGAAAAATAGCGATCCACTGAGCATAACGACTCGCTTTAATGCGCTGTTCTGGCGTATAGTTATTCCCCATAAAACGGGTTGTCTCGAACCCTTGCGTTACCATGAGCATCCCTGCGAGCATGCTAACAGTTTCAAAATGGCTCAATGCCTGTATCGCTTCATGTTGAAACCAAGCACTTTGTACTTGTATGTCGTAGGTTGCCAGCGCTGCGAGCACACCAACTATAATAGCCAATTTTATTGTCACGGCGAATAGCTCAATGGTCTCTAGCCCCCTAGCACCTCGAAGCCAAGCGACCACCATAATGATGACAAGCAACCCACTGGTAAACAGTTTGATGTACGTCGTATCAGAGATAGATAAACGATCAAAAACAAACGCTGCAAACAAACTAATATAAAACGCCACGGAAATGGCATATGCCGCACCAAGCGCCCATTGACTTGCTTTTTCAAGCGTCATAATACTGCTTTGTTGATTGCTAGCTAGCTCAGGTTCTGCGTGGCGTATATTGAAGCGAATAACCGACCCCAGCGCATATGCCAGAATGGACAACAACACTATTCCAAGCAGTGCCCATTTCCCCATTACCGAATGCAGCAGTGGTGCAATGATCAAAAAGCCACTACCAATAATGGAAGCCAACGGTGTGACTGTTGCTCGCCATTGGAAAGATTGTCGTAAGCGAGGCAGACACAATACTATTGCGATCAGCACCGAGGTTGCGAGCGCAATGGAATTTGTGATCACAGTTTGTACCCCTTAATGGTGTTTATACCACCCGGCACGCTTAATATCGTTCCAGGACGTAGATTGATGGCAGGCATAGCATTCCTCAACTTTAGCTTTAGGCTCGCCTGCCACTTTGGCGGAAATCATTTTAAAATGCTGCATATAGTGACTGGGCGGCGCTTCATGACATTGATTGCAATCACGTGATTGACTCGACGGGTGAATAAACTTTGGCAATGACCATTTGTCTGTGCTGTGACACTGCACGCAATCCTCTCCAAATAGACCTAAATGGCGATCATCGTTGCTGTGACATTGCGTACAATTTAATAAGGCTTCTTTATCACTGACCTCAGGGTGCACAAACAAGGGCTCAGGAGTTTGTTTATTCGCTAGTATGTTCTCCAAAAACGCCATGGTGGCAGCGCCCTCGTCAAACGGGACATTTGGGTTGGGGAGCATATTGAAACCAATGTCGACTAACGCTATATGGCTCATGAGCGAAATGTTGGCCGATTCACCTTTGTGCTCTACATGGCAACTTGCACATTCTTTGATGTCGGTATGAAATGCAGTGGGTTGACGCGCAACGATATGCGTATCATTTGCATGACACGCCACACATTTGTCACGCTCAACGCCCTTCACCGGTGTGTGACAACTCAAACAGTCATCCGCGAGAAAGGCATGTGCTTTATTGAGTGAACCGGGTTCAACCATTTTTTCCCATGGAATTTGTGCGCTATCTTCAGGCATATGAATGAAATGACTGACGCCAAAGCCAGCAGCAACTAAGCCAAGAACGATTATTATCCATTTCATCATAACCAGCGCAGTCCAAAGTAAACTTCACTGAAAATGTGAAAAAACAGGACTACATAAAGTGTCATTGAAATCACGATGTGAAATTTTAACCAACGAGCAAACCACACCTTCGCGGTGTCATGAATGAGAATGCTGTACTCAACATCGGAAATTGTATCAATGATAGAAAGAACCTGGCTTTCTTGTTTGAACAATTTACTTTGTGCTGAAGTAGGCACATTTAACGTGATGTAAGGAATATGTCGTGCGGATGTTTGGGCAAACGTCGAATATCTGTCATCACAGACTGCGTCTTTCAACGCCTGTTTTGCGTTAGAAAGCGCAACGTGGAGTTCATTTACTTGGCGCTTTTTCTCTTTCACATTCGATGAAATAAGACCGAGTACATATCGACCCACAAACCCACTGATCACAACGACCATCATAAAGATAACAAGCGAAACTCCGGTAGCACTATCAAAACGATGGGCACTATGGATCAGCGCTAGAATAGGCCCCAGCACACCAGCATAGATATGTATACGCAGGAGCGTTGGCATAGCGATGTGCTTCGTCACGACTTTCTTAAGTGATTTGTTACGCTTAATGGTCATGTATACCAATGGGATAAGCATTAATACCGAAGCGCTTAAACCCACGCCAAATCCAATAAAACTGCCTGGGAATGCTGGGTCTCTATGCCATAAAAAACCGAGCCATAGCAGGATCATTAGGACAACCAAGCTGCTTACAATTGTGCGCTCTTGAGAATTCATTAAGCCTCAACCTCCACATCAGATTTAGGGATAGCTTGGCACGCCAGAATATACCCACTGAGCTTATCTTCAGGCTCCAGCCCATCATCAACCTCCATATCGACGTCACCACGTAGCAGTTTCACCTTACAACTCCCGCACGAACCCGCTCTGCATGAATTCTCTATATCTACATCGAGTCCATCAGCGACGTCTAATACGGTCTCATCCGGACCCGCGTGGGCTTCGACGTCTGAAAGACTAAACCGTACTTGTCTGTTGTTGCCTGCGTTGGTGTTAGTGGCTAATTGAGGTTTAACGGGAGCGGGCTCTGGTTTAGCAGCCCCAAACGCTTCGGTTTTAATATGCGTGTTAGGCATACCCAATTCGGCTAGCATTTTTTTCGTAGCATCCATCATTGCAGGAGGCCCACAAATATGCGCAGTTTTTGAGGCAATATCTGGCACAAATTCGTTTATCATTGCGGATGAAAAGCGGCCTTGGGGCCCCATCCAGGATGTACCCTCTGCTTGAGTCATACTGACCAGTACTTTTAACCGAGGATGACGTGCTTGCAGATATTTTAATTCCTGTTCAAAAATAAAGTCGTTGGACGTTCGCGTACAAAACAGAAAATAAATATCACCGTCCCAGCACGTCGTCGTCAAGTAGCGGACAGCGCTCATCATCGGTGTGATCCCCACTCCCCCAGAAATCAACACCACGCTGTTTGAACCATGACCATTGAAATAAAATTTACCGCCGGGGGCTTTAATTGAAAGCGTATTTCCTACCTCAACCGCGTCATGCATATAACGAGAAACCACACCGAACTCCTCTCGCTTTATCGTAACTTCAAAGTAATACTGTTCAGTGGGCGATGATGCAATGGTGTATGAGCGCTTAACTGGCTTTTCAAAACCATCGATGTTCAGTGTGAACGTGACAAATTGACCTGGTTCGAAATCAAATGGAATGGTTTGTCCATCTGGGCTGGCTAGACGTAACGTTTTAACATCATGGGTTTCATTAAAAATCGCGGTTACTACCATACCGCCACTAAACGTGCCCTTGCGCGATGAGGCAGTGGATGACAATGCTGGCTCGCTACTTTGCGCAGGTGCCGAAGCATGCTGCTGGGCAGCCGGATTAGATTCGACAACAGAGGAAACTTTTGTCGTTGGCGCAGATGTGCTTGCGGTGTCAGTAGACTTAAGCTCTTCGAGCAGCGCGGCAGCTCTGCGCATCTTAAATCCATACACATACACCATAACAATTGTAAATATGAGTAAAACGAGCATCACTGCGCTGTGAAACGGTGTCATACCAAATAGGGTTGAAGTAACTTTTTCCGGCGCACTGGGAAGCAAATTCATTTGTGACTTGAACCAGGTTAATGCCACTCTTCGTGGTTCTTGCCCGTCTTGTATGGCACGTTTCGCAGCAAGACCACTGTCAAAATGGGCTATACCCTCTTTAACTGTTTCAACAGCCATTTGCATTTGGGAATAGTCATCAGTGGCAGCTGCGCGGGCAAGCCAATCAAAACCTGTAGCAAGTTGCTCACTTCCTTGTTGCATTCTTGCGGTTGCTTTAATCAGAACAGTCTCTCTTTGTTCGGGTGTAGCTGAATGCATGCGCATTAGCGTGGGATAGAGATCTTTAGGTTTGGGTGCACCCATTTTCTCCATCATTTTATCCATGCCTTTTGCCATACCGGATCCCATCATGGCGTCAGCATTGCCCAGCGGTCCTTTACCTTGTGTAGCAGTCGGCAAAACATCCGTATTAGCGTTGACAGTGGGATCATTGGTAGCTTCAGGATGGTGGCTCGCATGCTCACTATCCTCTGGCTGTTGCTGTGCGTAACTGCTCGTCGTTGCGAATAACAGCATAACGTTCAAAATGACGGCGTAACGCAGAAAAAATGATGTGTGTGGCCACCACATGCTCATAACTCACCTGTTTGTTCGGCCATCCACAGGCTATTTATCTTAGCGATCTGAGAGGGCGTTAATACTGATACCGCTTTCCCTACCGATGTAATAAACTGCAACCGCAAGGCGCTGTTTGTGGCTTCTATTTCAGCAATGGTGTCTTTGATATTGTCGTATTGAGGTAGCCCCTGAGCGGTCAATTCCCACAACGATGCTTCTAACGCACTTCGCTGCAGCGTAAAGCTTTGTTGAGTAGACTCCCATTCAGTTCGGATCGTGAGAAGCGTTTGGTACTGACCATCGGTCAATTCGAGTGTCTCTTTGTGGTTTAAGAAAAAAGCTTGCTCTCCAACGTGGTATAAATGCAGCGCTCCACTGACACCGGGTAAGCTTTCATTTAATGGAGAACCAGATATCTGTGTTTTATTTTGTTCAGGTGGTGTACCCATCATTGAGCTGTTTTTCATCATCATTTTGCACATCATTCCCATGCACGATTTCCCGCGCATTGGCATCATGCCTTTATTCTTACTCTTTCCCATTTTCATTGTGTTTGTTGCTGAAAGTGGCATTGATGATGTATTGAGTGAAACACTGGTATCACTCGGATTTACACTCTCATTGCTTTTTGGCTGGGTCGCTAATGAATTGTCTAACGAGCGCAAAGCGGTTTGGATTTTAGCGAAGTCATCAACGTTTAACTCAGGCTGAGTTTCTTTAGTTTCTGATGAATTGTTTTTTTTGTCTGGCTCAGTACTTTGTGGTACTGCTGAGCACGCGGTTGTGAATAAGACACTCACTAATACCAGCGTCACAATAACCGCTATACGGTAGGGTTGGTGATAAACTCTATTATTCACAACGGCATACTCCTAATTAAAATATTAATCAAAAACCACGGTCAAACTCGACCATGTCATAACGCGTAATTTCGCCATCCAGCACAATAGCTTCCGCGAAGTGCTTATCCTTAGTTTTTCCAAGACGAATTTTCCCAACGAACTCTCGTGAATAGCTGTTTTCACCTTCTGAGATTGCTGTAGGGTCGTAGACAGTTCTATAGACATTAAAAACTTGATGTTCCTTCAAACCATCCGTATCAGATACACATACCACTGCTTGCTTATCATCGACTGTAACAACTTGCCCACTCATGATGTAGTCGTGATAAACCTGGCTTGCGCATCCTCCGAGGAGTCCAACTGACAAGACTACAATTGAAAAAAACTTAATTAATTTATTCATGTAAAATTCCTGTGATTATTGAAATAAGCGAGACAGCAGGTCACCTCCTGCCTCGTAACGTGGTGATTAGCTCTATTTGTGTTTATGTATTGGTTTAGACTTTTCAGCGGTGTGCCCCATCATTTGGCTCATCATGTCTTCCATCATCGACATACGCTGTTCCATCATTTTCATTTTGTCTTCGGTGGACATATCAGTGTGTTTGTGTTTCATTCCTTTTCCCGCTTTCATCCCCATCGAGTCGCTTCCTTCCATCATGCCCATCATGTCTTGCATCTTTTGGGCATGCTCATGCAACATGGCTTCGCGCTTCTCCGGATCCGATTCACTCTTAACGGCATCCAATACTGCGCGCATTTCTTCCATATGCGTCTGCATCTTTTGCATCATCTGACCATCCATCATCGGCATATCAGATTTGTCAGTCTGTTGATATGCAAAAGAAGTCGCTATTGGCGCAACGACTAAAGCACTGGCCAGTAATAGTGAAGTAAGCTTTTTCATAAGATTGTTTCCTTTGATTATGCTCAGTTGAGCGTTTTAGGTTTAAAGTTTACGTCTTGTCACCTTAATCTAATGTCTTAGACTCAGGTCAATAGGCTATATGGACGATAAAAACTCAGCTAAAGCTTCAAGCTCATCATCTGTAATCGGCATTTGCGGCATTGCGGACGACGAGTTATTAAATTG
Organism: Alteromonas sp. CH_MED4-4; assembly: GCF_037029575.1. Taxonomy (NCBI): domain Bacteria; kingdom Pseudomonadati; phylum Pseudomonadota; class Gammaproteobacteria; order Alteromonadales; family Alteromonadaceae; genus Alteromonas; species Alteromonas sp. CH_MED4-4. Next base: position 23,493 of record NZ_JAYMEU010000037.1, read on the forward strand.
AGGCTCCTTAACTTTGCGCAAAAAGAATGCCCTGCCTTTTTCGCTAATAACATTATCCAGCGATGGACCGAGTGTTCCGCCTGCGCCTTGCACTTGATGACACCCCTGACAACCATATCGAGTGAGTACGTCACGTGGATTGACTGTTAATGATTTAGCCAGAGTCACCTCTACCGGTTGAGCAGGACTAGAAGCTATTTCCATGAATTCAAGAATGGCTTATACTTCGCTGCCGGTTAAATGCGCTTTTTCGCGCATGTGTGGCATGATCACTCTCCACTCACTGATAGAAAACTCACGCACAGGCCTACTGTTATGACAACGCGCACAGTTGTTATTAATTAACTCTGCGCCAGAAAGTGTGGTTTCATCGTCTGCCAAGTTCGGTAACGAAATAAATGTGATTAGTGCACATATAATTAATTTCTTGTTCATGATATCCCCTAGAATCCATAGCTGAATTGCACAGCAAACCGTGTATCATCAGGGCCTTCAACTACGTCTGTATCTTCATAGCCCACCTTAATAACTGAACGAGGGTCCAACCAATAGTTGACACCTACCATCCAGCGCTCCGCTTCTTCAATTTTATTGGTTTCAGCATATTCAAGGACCAATTCAGTACTACCTAGGGATTGAAAAGCATGCCCAACGAAGAAAGTACCTTGTAAAAACCATCCATTGCGTGAAAATGAGTCAATAGTTTGCTCATGATCTCGCTCAACAAATGAGTCCGTTTCAGTTTTAATATACTCGCCTCTGATGATGGCGTGAGTACTAATAAAGTTGATATCAAACCCATTGGCTGTGATATCTAGTTGTCCTTGTTCGTCGTAGGCACCTTAATAAAATGTTTATGTATTTAATCGTAGTGATTTCATTTCAACTGTAGTTGATTCAGATCAAAGCATCACAACGAATCGATTACGGTTTGATTACATTTCTGTAATCAAACCATTAACTTTATTTATCCATTCAAGGACTTTACTTATGCTGAAGCTATCAAACATATAAGTGAGCTTTCACTCTTCTACGAAATAGGCTTTTAAGATGTTGTATCAACAGACAGCACTAATATCAGGCGCTAGCTCTGGTATAGGACTTGCGCTTACAAAAGAGCTTCTACTCTCCTACCCTTTTATCCAGATCGTAGCACTTTGTAGAAATCCAGAAACTTTACAACAGCTTAAAAGGTCTTATGGGGATAGGGTCAGAATCGAGTGTATCGATTTCACTAATAGGGATTGTATTAAAAGCCTTCAAAACGTTGTCAATCAGCATACTCACTTTAGCTACCTGATCCATTGCGCAGGTGTTGTCATGCCATTTGGAGATATTAGCAACGTCGCCCCTGATGAGTGGGAGGCAACCCAATGGATAAATGTCGAAGTACCTCGCCTTTTAACGCAGATATGCTTAAAAAAATTTAGTCATAGCCGCGTGATGTTTTTAACCAGTGATTTGCCTGTACAACCCGTTGCTGGCGCCTCAGCTTATTGTGTGAGCAAAGCATCATTAAATATGCTGTGCCAGTGTTTTCAACGTGAAGTCGATAACGATATTGCTGTTTTTACAACTGTGGCTCCTGGAAACGTCGACACGAAGATGCAGGAAACGATAAGGCAAGCCTCAAATCGAGTTTTGCCTGCATCGGAGTTAATGCGCAGTATGTTTTCGGCAAACAAGCTTTTACCTCCCCGATTAGTTGCACAATATCTGCGACAATTGCTAAGCGATGTCACGCCAAACACTTTTGGAAGTCGTAGTTGGAATTTACTAGAGAGTATTGTTGAAGTTTCACCTGCAAAACAGACAAAAACTGATTCAATTGACACGCGTGCTACTGAAACAAGCCTGGTAGAACTGGCAAGTCTTGTTGGCGGCGCATTCTGGTCACCGGGTAGTGCAGAATATGAAGAAAACAGGAAAGTATTCAATCAAGGTGTTTCGCGTTTTCCGTTAGTAATTATTCAACCTAAGACAAAGACCGATATTATACACATTGTCAAATGTGCAAAGCAGTTGCGCTTATCCATTACAATTAAGGGTCAAGGGCATGGTGTAAGTGGCATGTCGGTCCTTAACAATGCAATTGTAATTGATATGTCGATGTTTAAAACAACTGTACTGAATGTTGATAAGAGCTCAGTAAACGTCGGCGCAGGCGTCAAAAATAGTGAATTGGACCATTTTCTAGCGCAACACAATAAAGTGGTTCCTTTGGGTACCTGTCCCGATGTTGGTGTTGTCGGCGCAACATTGGGAGGGGGGATCGGTTTTTTGTCCAGAAAGCTTGGTTTGAGTTGCGACAATGTGCTCGCGTTTGGATTGATAACTGCTGACGGTAAAGTAAGACAAGTGACAGAATCCCAACATCCGGATTTGTTTTGGGCATTAAAAGGGTGTGGCCATGGTCAATTTGGCGTTGTGACCGATATCACGTTTAAATTACACGATGCCCCCCAAAATATTGATGGCCGAATACTCGAGTGGCCATTATGTCACGCACGATCTATTCTTAGGCAATATAGCAAAACAGTGCTCAGTGATAACAGATCGGTTTTTCTATATGCATATCTCTCGCGATCGATGGAAGATAAAGCTCGAATTTCGATAATGGGGTTTAGTGAGGACTCGGTGCAGGGTTTGGATTCTGTAGCCAAATGGCAAGACGGTGCCAAATTGTTAAGTAGGCGGTCGCAATACGTTGAATGCCAATCCAATGACTACGATAGTGATCTGAGTTTGTATTGGCGAAATGGCATAATTGAAGGCGAGCTATCAGACGAATTCATTGAAACACTTTTATCGTGTTACCGAGCTTGTCCGGGAAATTCAGGTGGATTTATGCTAGACCCGCTTTGTGGCGCTATTCAGGATGTAAACGCTGACGATTCGGCATTTATTCACCGCAACGCTTCTTTCGTCTGTAGTATCACAGGGATCACTCAAGCTGAATGTGACGATACTGAAGTTATCGATTGGGTGAATAAATCTTTCGATTTGCTATTACCGTTTTTTAATGGTCATTCTTACCAAAATTATGACATGGGGAATGGGTCGCCACTTGCTCTTTACTACGGCCAACACACAGCTCGTTTGAAATTATTAAAACAACAATACGATCCTACTGGTCTGTTTATGAGCTCTCTTCTGCGCCCTGACTAAAAAACTTTTAGTCATTGCTGTGACGATTTCGATATTGTGAACGTATGTTCTACCCATATTGAATTGGCATTGTGGTTACTTGTAACAAGGAAATAGTTTATGAAAAGATGGATATGTTTGTTTCTTGTGATGTCATCATCGCTCGCACATCCAAATGATCGTGAGCATGGCGATTTTTACAGAGGATTAACTGGTCTTAAAGCACAAATTGATGAAATTAATCGTGACTTGATTTTGCTGGAAAATGCCACCCTTTCGAGTTCAGAAGTCAACAGGCGACTGGCTCGGATTGAGCAACAAATTGATGACGCAAATAAGAAAATTTCAGAGGCTTCTGACGCAGAGTTACGTGAGTTGAGTGCTCAAGAGTTAGAGCAGGTAAAGCGGTCTTTGCAGGTTCTCAACATGTAAGACATTCGAATGCAATTGCAACCCCATTTAAATCAACTGCATAAATCGACTAAATCTGAAACACTACTCGCTTCTTGGATGAACCATGTTCAAAGTTCGCGAACGAAGGCAGTTAAAGATGAAGCTGAAAGCGACTTAGTTGCCTTGAGAGAAGCAACGGATCGTGAACTGATAGAACTACAAATGAACACGCAGCGGCAAATTAATTCACTGACTGAGAGGCACGAAAACGATATTGTTCGCCTCACTCAAGACCATAAGGAAGAAGTAAGGCGTCTTGAGCAATTAAATTTAGACAAGGTTCAATATGCAGAGACAGCATTTGAAAATCTAATGGGAGAAACAGAAACACAAAATGGGCTGATATTTAAAAACCTCGCGGTCTCCATATATCTTCGCCGGTTCTTAGTGGAAGATGGTTACGATCGGTTTTTTAACGACTTAACGCTTACTTCAATTGATGAAACAGCAACGGTTCGGTGTGATCCAAGCATATTAAGAGAAGTGATTTCAATTCAAGAGCACGCAATTTTACGGTTTGAAAAAGTCAAAAACAAGCTAGAAGATGCTAAAATGCTGTATTACGAAGCATTACTAGATCTTGCATTTTATGAGGCTGAAATGTCGCGGTTTGGTATATTGAATGTCGATGCGACGCAACGGATCAATGAAAACCTTGTTGCTTTTGAGCAGAATTTACTCTTTTGGTTAAACGAAGCGAATACAAAACACCAGAGCGGTTACCGCGTTTCATTTTTCGCGTAATCTGCATGGTAGACAGCTTGGTTTTTATCAGGGGATGTTTGAGACTTCATGAAATTTTTGAATAACAACCCGCTAAAGCCGAAATGTTATCACAAGTGTCTGCATTGCTGGTAGAAAACGATATGGCTACTGTAAGACAAATAACTGACGTAATAGAGTCAAGAGAATGCAACTCTTTGTGGTCAAAATACACCAACTTCAAAGAAGAACGACCAAAACTGTTTGAGTATTAACGGTAGTCTGGGTTTGTTGGCACTAAAAGCACAATCTTCTCCGAATTAATCTTGCGTTGCTGTAAACACATTAGCGTTGATATCGAGAGTGTATCGACACACGCATTTGCGCGCAAGCGCATATGCGTTTATCAAGCATTACTCTGCTGCCTTGACTCTACCTTCCCTCATAATGTGCATATCTCATCGTAATTTTATGTCTGCGGCAGCATAGCGGATATTAATTACTGAAGGTGATTTATGGCAAAGTAAAAGGTGCATAGTTACACCGATGAGCTAAACCAATAGATAGTACCAAACAGCGCAAAAAAGATAGGTTGATGCAATATGTAAACCGCTAAACTATGCCGTCCGAGAAGAGTCAAGTTATTCGGGATATTCCATTTTGCAAACGGATCAAATCCGCTTTTCAAAACGTGCCCTATCGCAATACCAAACAATACAACACCTATCCATGGAAAAATCGCAACGTAATCGTTTGGAGAATGAGGTAGTGACAAACTGATCAGATTAAATGGCCATTTACTGGATACTAGGCCAATGTTAAACAACGTGACCGCAACAAAACCCAACAACAGCGACAATATGGGTTTTCTAATCAACGGAACACACAAAACACTCGCTACAGCAATAAAATGCAATACGCCAAAGAATATCCAGTTTGCATTAAAAAAATAATACGTAAAAAGCGATATTACCGCGGCCCAGAACGCTATGGAAAACAGCCGCAGTAAAAACATTTTTAGACTAAATTTTCGATAATTCCCGAGCACGAGCGACGCGCCTACACTCACGAAGAAGAGCGTCAATATTACATACCGAAACTCCCTCCACCCTTTTCCATTGGGGACATTCCAATCAACCCAACCAAAGAAACGAAGGTCGTAAGCAAAATGGAATACAACCATCAACACAATGGCTAACGTTCGTATTGCATCCAATGTGATATTGCGATTTTGCACGGAATTCAACGTTGTTAACGGTGCTTATGTGGCTTATTATCACGGGTAGATGAATGCGAATGAATGACCTTCCATCCTTCATCAGTTCGGCGAAACAAATAGGTTTGAAATCCTTTTTTATCAAAAACTGCGCCGGTTTTGCGTACTTCTCCTGAAACATTTACTGTCGTAACTGCCCAAGCGAAGTCTCCTTCAACGTTTGTTTCGATATCTAGAATATCAATGGTCAATCGTTTCAATACCTCTTTTTCCGGCTCTACATGATTTTTGACCAAATCCTCTAACCCTTTATTCTGACCGCCTGACTCAATGTAACGCGCACCTACCTGGCCAAGATAATGTTGATAGAACGGCATACCGTTACCAGACTCCCACCCCTTTTCAATATCTTGGATCATTTCTAGTATCTCGGTTTCGTCGTTCGTTTGCTCAGACGCATAAATGTATGGTGATGTGGCTAAAAAAATAACAACGCAGCTTGCATAGAAAAGTTTCATCGTTTTGACCTTTTTATTTTAATTTGGTGGGGAGTTAGTGAGACCAATGAATATGACTGATTTTCCACTGTCCATTGATCAGCGTTAAAAAGAGCGTTTCATTGCCTGTCCTATCAATATCTCGACCTTTATAGTTTCCAGAAGTGTGACTTCTTGAAATGGAGACAGCTGTATTACCATGCACACGAACATGATGCTCAATCGTCTTCGTGGTTACGGCAGATGAAAATTGCATGTCTGCTTGCAAATGATGTGCACGATATTCGTCGGCACTGCGCTCAATTCTGCCACCTTCCAAAATAAGGACATCATCGGCAAGTAAGCTCATGACTGTCTCTGCATTAGCCTCGGAGAGTGCTTTGTGGAATTGTTTTGCTATTATTCCTGCGTCGGAGTCTAGCCCTGAGAACATAGGACTATTGCTGGTGTCGTTATGCGATTTATCATGAGCATTAACACTGTTAGTTAATAGCAAAGGAACGAGTATGATTGACAACAAGTAGATTTTTTTCATTTTGTGTTTCTTCAATAATTGGGGCCTACGGCGGTACTTAACACCACCGTCACCATTAAAATAGATATCCCTATACAAAGTTCGATTTGGATTGATTTTTGAAGCGTTCGAGGACTGGTTATGCCGGTTAAAAGCTGAGGAGCCAATCGCAGTTTGTGTAACAACGCGATCAGAAAGATGGCACCAACAAACAACAGCTTAACAAGCAATACAAAGCCGTAGTTTGTGTCAAGCAAACTGCTAACAGAACGCACAAGTTGCCAAGCCAGTAGTAAACCAGCAATAATTAACCCCCCAATGGGGTATACAGCCGATTTCCCAAATTTTGTCATGACGAGGTGCAAATTGGGGTTAGAAAGCGCTACGCACGTCCTTGAAAGAGGCCAGAGTGAACCCACCCACGCGAGCGCAATAACGGCATGAGCAGCCAGGATAAACTTGAAACTAGGTTGTAACTGTTGAGTATGCCCAGTTAATGTAAATGTATACCCAAATCCTGCCAACGCAATAACAATGAAAATTCCAAGAGAGCGATTTGAAATAAAAGCATTTTTTCTAATTGAATGACCTAAGTAGGTTAAATATAGTAGCGCACTTGCGAACAGCACTAGTCGACTTTTTGCAACATCTCCGAGCGTTGAATGCGCGACCATCTCTCGCATAACGGGGTCAAACATACCAGCGTATCCAGATTGAGCGAGCTGCCCAACCTGAAACAAAAAGTCAAAAGCACTAAAAATGATGCCAATGACCGCAAACAAACGCATGTGCCTTGTTACCGTTGTTTGTAAGCTTGCGGGTAGAGTAAATTTGGTGTCAGTATCAGTATTGGTAATGCACAAAATCCAACCACCACCAAGCAGCGCTGATACGCCGAGATAAACACCAAACTTTGAAATCAACAACCCCAACTGCCAAATGTCCATAGCGTCCTCTAATGGTTGCCGTGCGTGCTGTCGTGCTTTTTGTCGTTATGTTTCATCATTGAAGCATGCACCATAAAACTAAAAGCCCCTTCCATTTTGTGACCGTCCTGACCTAGCAACATCCAATTGACAGTGTATGTATCTACTGGTAATCCGGGTAATTCGTAACTAAAGGCACTAGCGAGTTCCGTACTTGGCTTAAACTCAAACGGAATGGTTTCCCCACTTTTCGATTGCAATGTGACTCTAGCCAACCTTACAGGCTTGGTAAAAACCAATGATAGTTCAGGTGGAGATGACATCAACATCGCATTATCCTTAGGCGTAGATGTCTTGAGTGTTGTGTGAGCAAAAGTTGAAAAACTTAAGGCTATCATGAGCATTGAAAAGATTAGTTTCATTTGAAGTCTCCTTAGACTTGATGGGTTATAGATGACACAAATGCTTCAATATTGATGGCATTTGGGTCAATGGTATTGTCGATCAGCAAGCCTGTGACGTCTTTCATCATCGCGCTGGGCCCAGGTAAAAAAATGTTCACCCTGAATGTAGTAGATATCAAACCAGACCATGTAAAGGCCGCTTAACGACCAAAACAACACCTGCCCGCCGACCAGCAGCATAAGCCAACGATGTGAACGGCGAACAGGTCCTTTCATTACGCAACGACAGCCAAGTATTTAAGCTGTTGTTTGCGCCATATTAAATAAATGGCAGGCAATATGAGTAGTGTCAGAATAATCGCACTAACCATTCCTCCCACCATCGGCGCGGCAATCCGACTCATGACTTCGGACCCCGTACCAGAGCCATATAAAACCGGCAGCAATCCAAAGATGATAGTGGCCGTTGTCATCATGACGGGACGAACACGCAATCCTGCACCGTGCAGTACTGCCTCGGTCAACATCTCGGCGCTCGGTAAGGTACCCCCTTCTTTGCATCTATCCATCAGTGCCTGATATTCATGATTGAGATATACAAGCATAATGACTCCTATTTCTACAGCGACACCGGCCAAGGCAATGAAACCTACGCCTACGGCCACGGAGAAATTAAAGCCTTCGATGTACATAAGCCATATGCTGCCAACCATCGACAATGGCAACGTCCCCATAATAATCGCCACTTCAATGAAGTTTCGGAAGTTGAGGTACAATAGAATAACGATTATAGCGAGCGTCAAAGGCACAACGTAAGTGAGCTTCTCCTTTGCCCTTAACATATACTCGTATTGGCCAGACCAATTAATTGAATAGCCGGCGGGTAAAACGAGTTGTTCAGCAACAACTTGCTGCGCGGTAGCCACATACGTGCCTATGTCTACACCATCGATGTCAACATACACCCATCCATTGAGCCGCGCGTTTTCACTCTTGATACCCGGTGGTCCGTCTTCGATGTAGACGTCAGCAACATCAGCTAAGGCTATACGTTTTCCTTGTGGTGTCACTACAGGTAACAAAGAAAGCGACTCTGGAGAGCTTCGGTATGACTGCGGATAACGAATATTTACTGGATAGCGCTCCAGCCCTTCTACACTCTGTGTTACGTTAACACCGCCAATTGCACTAGAGACAATTTGCTGAACATCAGCGATATTGAGCCCATATCGGGCGGCTTTTTCGCGATCAATGTCGACTTTCAAGTAGCGACCGCCAGCGACGCGTTCAGAATACACTGAAGCCGTGCCATCGACGTCAGTTAATATTGACTCAATTTGTTGGCCGATTTTTTGAATTTCCATTAGATCGGGACCACCAATTTTAATCCCAACAGGGGTTTTAATTCCTGTGGCAAGCATGTCAATTCGGGTTTTTATTGGCATCACCCATGCGTTGGTTAAGCCCGGTAAATTGACCACTGCATCAAACTCTTTAATAAGGTCCTGCGTGGTCATCCCTTCTCGCCATTGTTCTTTGGGTTTCAATTGAATGAATGTCTCAATCATGGTCAGTGGCGCGGGGTCCGTCGCCGTATCCGCCCGCCCTACTTTGCCAAATACCGTTTCTACTTCTGGCACGGTTTTTATTAATTTGTTGGTCTGTTGAAGAAGCTCTCGTGCCTTCCCGATTGATATGCCGGCATAGGTGGTTGGCATATACATCAAATCGCCTTCGTCAAGCGGGGGAATAAATTCACTACCAATTTTATCAATTGGCCAAAGCCCGATAGCCAAGACAATCAATGCTGCGACCATCGTTGACTTTGGAAAGCGCAAAACTGTCTTGAGCGTCGGTATGTATAAAAACGTTAAAAACTTGTTGACTGGGTTTTTGTGTTCAGGCAAAACCTTTCCACGTACAAAATACCCCATTAAGACTGGGACCAGTGTAATCGCAAGTGCCGCTGATGCAGCCATTGCATATGTTTTCGTATAAGCAAGAGGGGAAAACATCCTCCCTTCCTGGGCCTCAAGCGTAAAAACAGGTACAAAACTAACCGTAATGATCAACAAACTGAAAAATAACGCAGGTCCAACTTCGACCGCAGAATCGATAACAACCTGCCAGCGATTTTCCTTGGTAAGAGGCGTCTTTTCCATGTGTTTGTGCATATTTTCAATCATAACGATCGCACCATCACTCATGGCGCCAATGGCAATAGCAATGCCGCCCAACGACATGATATTGGCATTGATCCCTTGCATATACATAACGATTAGCGCGGTAATGATCCCGACAGGAATACTGATGATTGCGACGAGTGACGACCGAACATGAAAAAGAAAAGCGACACATACCAAAGCGACTACGATAAACTCTTCCACTAGTTTCGAAGCTAGGTTATCAACGGCTCTTTCAATTAATGCGGAACGATCATAAACAGTGACCACCTCAACGCCATCAGGTAGTCCTTTTTTTAAGTCCTCTAGTTTTGCTTTGACGCCATCTATCGTTTTTTGAGCATTCTCACCAAAACGCATCACGACAATACCGCCGACTGTTTCCCCTTCGCCGTTTAGCTCTGCTATACCGCGGCGCATTTGTGGACCGATATCTACAGTGGCAATATCCCTTATTAAAAGCGGTGTGCCATTGTCATTGACGCCAAGAGGAATGGTTTCGATATCCTTCTTATCAGAAATATACCCCGTGGCACGAACCATGTACTCAGCTTCTGCAAGCTCCACTACAGAGGCCCCAACTTCTTGATTTCCTCGCTTTATTGCCATCTGAATATGAGAAAGCGGTATACCGTAAGCGCGGAGTTTTTCAGGATCTACTTTCACTTGATACTGTTTCACCATACCCCCTAGCGCCGAGACTTCGGACACGCCAGGCACAGTTTGGAGCTCAAATTTCAAGAACCAGTCTTGCAAACTGCGTAATTGAGAAATATCGTGTTGGCCGGTTCTGTCGACCAATGCATACAGATAAACCCAACCAACGCCTGTGGCATCTGGACCTAATTGCGGCCTGGCGTTTTCAGGTAGATTGGGGGCAACTTGCGATAAATATTCAAGCACCCTGCTTCTTGCCCAATATAAGTCGGTATCATCATCAAAAATGATATAAACGTAGGAGTCACCGAAAAACGAATAACCTCGAACCGTTTGTGCACCCGGTACGGAAAGCATGGCGGTCGTTAGCGGGTACGTTACCTGATCTTCTACAACTTGTGGCGCTTGACCAGGATAACTCGTTTTGATTATCACTTGGACATCGGATAAATCTGGGATCGCGTCTACTGGCGTATTTTTCATTGTAACTAAACCGCCACCGACTATGATGATGGTTGCGAGTAAAACAAAGAAGCGGTTTGAGACCGACCAACGTATGATTGCTTCTATCATTCGTGCGCTCCTTCATGTTGGCTGTGATCCATCGTTCCTTTATCAGATGCTTGTATATGTAATGTGGTAATAACGTACGCACCGTCTTGGGTTTTGGTAATTTCGATGTGCAGTCGCATACCAGCGGTAATGTCAGATAAATCAATCTCATTAGCGACGTTGAAATCCATTGTCATTGCAGGCCAATCCCACGCCTCAATAGTGTCATGTTCAAGGCTTAACTGGTTGTTAGCACTCATCACTGCATTGACCGTTGCTTGAGTCCACACAGCGTCGACAGCGGTACTTGTTTCACTACTTGCCTCTTCAACAACATGAATGGTAGAAACAAGATATTCGCCACTTGAGGATTTTGAAATTTCAATATGCGCAAGCGTTCCAGAGGCCAAATCAGACAAGGTTATGTTATCTGCCACATTAAAATCCATCGTCATCGCGGGCCAATCCCACTCTTTTATCGCGGGATGATCGACATTTATCATTCGATGCCCATCCATTACAGAATTAATCTTGACTTCAGCCCAAACGCTTTCAGACATCGTCGCCTGTGTACTTTGTGCTGAATCGATAATGTGCACGGTTGTCACCACATATTGACCATCAGTTTGCTTACTGATCTCGATATGTGCCGATGAACCACCTTTGACCGTTGCTAAATTGATATGCTCCGCTACCACAAAATCCATGGTCATCGACGGCCAATCCCATTCTGGAATTGGACCATGTTTTGCAGTTATCATGTTGTGAGAAGGCATCACGTCTGTGATCATCACCTCTGTGAAGACCGATGTTGGACTTTCTTCAGGGGGTTCCATTCGCTTAAAGTCAGAGCTAATACTGCTCTCTGAATCAAGCATAAATTGAGCGGAGGTGACAATGCTGTCACCATCGATCAGTCCTTCAAGTACTTCTGTAAACTCGTCAACCACTCGCCCAATTTTGATTGCAACTGATTTAAATTTTCCATCTCCCAATGCCAATACAACGCGATTTTGATTGCCTGTTCGAATAACCGCTTCGGTTGGCACGATCAAGTTGGTCGAATCCATATCAGAGTGGATAGTCACTTGAGCGAACATGTTCGGCTTTAACGTATAATCTTGATTAGCAAAGCGAAGACGCACACGCAGTGTGCGGGTACTCTGTTCAAGGGTTGGGTAGACGTAGTCTACAACGCCTTGCCACGTCTTTCCGGGGAGGAAATCTAATGTCATAGTAACAGGCAACCCTTCCACTATTTGGGCGGTTTGTCGCTCAAATACCTCTGCATCAACCCAAACCTCATCCAATGCACCAATCGACATGACTGTAACGCCAGGTTTTATAAAAAAACCTTCTCGAATGTTTAAATTATCTACGAATCCGGTTTGGGGTGCGGAAAAGGTAACGGTTTGCTGAACATTTTTTGTTTTTATTAACGTCTCCACGACGTCTTCAGGCACTTGCAATGCATTTAAGCGAGAACGAGCAGCTACGATCAGATCTTTGTTGTTTCTGCGCATAGCAAGCAGCAATTCTTCTTGTGCATTCACTAACTCAGGCGAGTATAGAGAGTAAAGTGGTTCCCCTTTTTTAACATATTCTCCTGATGCTTTTACATGCAGTGTTTCTATCCAGCCTTCAACGCGAGGATGCACATGGATTAATGTTTCTTCGTTGTATTGAACGTACCCGACAGTTCTAATAGGGACATGCAGCGCGCGGCGCTGCACTTTCGCAGTTCGAACACCAAGATTGTTCTCCACATTTGGCGCTATAGTAATTGTTCCTGGGCCCGCATCACCACTTGAACTTTCTTCGTAGACAGGAATGAGATCCATGCCCATCGGAGACTTTCCTGGTTCGTCTCTGCGGTAATTTGGGTCCATCGGCGCAACCCAATACAACGGTTGCTTCTCTTCGTTTTGCTCATTATTCGCGGTGGATGATGAAGATGGTATCAGAAACGTGAATGCCAACGCAGTCATAATACCGCCTGCTACCCCGCCTATGACGAGTGCTTTAATTGTGCTCATTGTTGTTCTCCGATTTGAGACAAAGGAATACCTGCGTTGGTATCAAAGTAATAGTTGAGTTGAATTTTTGTTTTGACCAAATCCACACTGATATCCAGTGCGTCAATTCTGGCATTAAGATCCGCAATACGAGCACGCACTACCTCAGCAAAGTCTCCTTCGTCGTTGGTATAAGCATTGAGCGATGCCTCAGCTTGCTCTTGCATTTGCTCTAACAATTCGAGTTCGTACAGCGCTTGTCGCTCCATTAATCGCTCATTTTCCGCATATAAAGACTGGATGTATGACATCATTTCTCTGAGGACTAAGCGCTTGTCGGTTTTAATGGCTTCAGATAGGCTTACGGCAGCCGAAACCTCTTGGTCTTGGCGGTTTTCTGTAAAAAGAGGTACATCGAAACTTACACCCATCGATAAAAAATCTGCTCGACTTGTACCGTCGGGCGTGTCGTCTCTGTAGGCGTAACTAGCGTTAACCCCCCATTGTGGCTTGTATTTTTCTTTGGCAAGGTCAATACCGGTTTGGCTGGCGCGAATTCTTTGCTCTATCGAGAGGATCAAAGGGTGTTGATTGAGAACCATTGCAAGCGATTGTTGATCTCTGCGCTCAAGTATTGTTCTCATATTCTGCCCCATGTTTTTGATCTCAGGTAGGGCATGCGGCAACGTTAATCGAGAAAAGGCATCAAATCCCGATTGACTTGGATAATTTTGATCTCTAACTAGCCACTCTAGAAGCTTCCCTGTGGCTCTTTCTTCTAATGCTCGTAGTTTAGTAAGTCGGTCTTCCAACCTTGTTAATTCCAACTTTGCACGAACGATATCTTGCTGATTTACGCGTCCAAAGGCAGTTGAATAATTTGCCTTTGCGATATCGCTGAGCTGTTCAAATAACGCTTTATCTTCATCAATTAGCTTTACACTTTGCTGCGCCCGATATATTTCTAACCATAAGTTTGATACTTGAACGCGTGCTTTGGCCACTCGGTCGGCTCTCATCAGGGGATGCTCTGCTGCTTGCTCCCGCAATTGACGAGACCTTATGGCTAACGAATCACCACGAGGAAACATCTGTGACACACCTACTTTTAGCTGAGTCATGGGCTCTTGATCAAACGCAAAACCATCAGTGGGTACATTTGCTAAACCGATGTTGACAACGGGGTCTGGTAGGCTCGAGGCGACGACACTACTGGACAATGTGGCACGTTCACGATGTGCACTGCTAACGAGCCATGGATCATTTTCTACCGCTATTTCTACTGCACGTTTGAGCGTTAATTTTTCATTCGCGATAGCGGGAGAGACCATCGAGAACGAGAACGCTCCCCAAATAGAAACAAAAAGACAAAACCGGTTCATTAGAATTGCTCCTCATAGGTGTTGACTTCAGCAAAGGTCGTAACTGAACCATCTACATTGAGTTGCAATACAAGGTAAGGTTGGAATCGTTCGTCAACTTCCATGCCCGGCGATCCAATTGGCATGGCTGGAACGCTCAACCCTAAAACCCCTTCAGGAGGGTTTTCTAAAAATTGTTGGATGTATTTTGCGGGTATGTGCCCCTCAAATACAAACCCGTCCTGAGAAAGAGCAGTATGGCAGGAGCGATACTGGGGTTCGACGCCATATTTATCTTTGACTCCGGACATTAGCGTGACATTTGTCACATCTGTCTCAAAGCCATGTTCTTCAACATGTCGCACCCATTTTTGACAACATTTACATGTTCTACTCTTGTAGACATGTAATGTGAATTTCGGTGCCTGTGTTGCAGACTTTGCATCATTCTTTGCCTGCAGTACATCACTGCACGCCGTTAAAAAGAGGACTAAAGAAAACAAAGCCCCAAACGGTATATTTTTGTTCATAAACAACTCTCACATATATTGGATTTTGCACGCTTTACGATGGAAACGTCACGTGCAGTAACTGTTAGTCTTTACATCGACTAATCTAATTACACGAGAGAGTATTTTGGGGGGCGTAAATGTATAGCGATAAAGACTTTATGCAGCCTTGTTTGTTTGCTTAGGGCTGGGGTGTTCAACAGTTTTGGTGTTTCGAAACTCTCCCCAGCCAACATGCCGAGCTGAAAGACTGCCATGGGACAACAGCAATTTTGATTGCAACAACTCTCTGATGCGTCGTGTGATGAGTGGTCCATGTGATGACCGATTCTGTTATCTATTTCATGCACCATATCGCTTGCACATGGCGTAGCTACACTCGCGAAAGACCCGCTTACTTGCACGCTCAACAAAGCGATAACAAAGAGGTATTTGACGAATGAAAGTTTCACTTAAACCTGACTCCTTTAATGAAACGCGTTTTCACGGATTAGCTACGGCAATGAGAATATCAAATGGCCCTGACAGACAGATTACCTTGACATTACAATTTTGTAATCATGAGCGATATTGATAGCGAAAATGTATTTTTAGTTGAATATTTGCGACTTCGAGCTACGATGTGGCGCGCTCATTAGTATATTGAATACTCTGTTGGTTGCTGGCATACGTTTTATTATTAGTATACTAACAGCATTTTACGATTGCGGTGTATTCAACAGGCTTACTCCATTGAATTAAAGCTATGCAGCAGGTTAATCACATACCATGAAAATACTTGTAGTCGAAGACGAAGTAAAAACGGGCGATTACATCAAACAAGGGCTAATTGAATCCGGCTTTGTTGTAGAATTAGTAAGGACTGGCCTGGATGGTCACCACAAATCGATGATTGGTGATTATGAATTAATCGTACTCGATGTAATGCTGCCCGACATAGAAGGTTGGAAAATCCTGTCTTCATTGAGAGAGTCTGGTAAATTTACACCCGTTCTTTTTTTAACCGCTCGCGATCACGTTAATGACAGAGTCAAAGGACTTGAGTTAGGCGCAGACGATTATTTGGTTAAACCGTTTGCTTTCGCGGAACTCCTCGCAAGAGTGCGCACCTTGATCAGGAGAGGGACGTCTGTCCCTAACAACACGTTACACATTGCAGATTTGGAGCTTGATATCCCTTCTCGCGTTGCGAAGCGCGGTGGCAAAGTAATCAATCTGACGACTAAAGAGTTTACATTGCTTGAACTAATAGTCAGACGTCAAGGTGAAGTATTGCCCCGTTCTTTGATCGCCTCTCAGGTATGGGACATGAATTTTGACAGTGACACGAATGTCATTGATGTCGCTATCCGAAGATTGCGCGCAAAAATTGATGATGACTTTCCTGTAAAGCTAATTCAAACTGTCAGGGGGATGGGCTATAAAATGAGTGTAGATGATAGTAACGAATAAACTAAAACGGCCAAACTCTCTTGCGTTTAGAGTCACTATACTTGTTGGCATTACCGTATTTTTGTGCCTTACAATAATCAGCTTAATCGTTCAACAATCAATTGCAACGCATTTTGCTGAACAGGATGCTGATGAATTAAATGAGGTATTCCATGCTGTAAAACGAAAGCTTAGCGAAGCATACACTGAAAAGGTGGCACCTTCGAGTATCCTCGTTGAAGCAGTGTCTGGTCATCATGGAGTCTATTACCTTGTGCAAAATGAAGATGGAGAATCCGTATTTTCGAGTAAAGGCGTTAACTTGCACAAATACCCCGGTCAATTGTTTGACAACGATCTCATAACGCCTGATATGTTGACACTTTTTTTTGATGGATCCCATATGTTGCGAGCAACTGAAGCTCTCGTGACCGTCAGCACTGGTCAGAATAAGTCTACATACCGTGTTGTGGTAGCCTCCAACATGGAATTTCACATGAATTACATGGAAGACTTTGAAAAGACGTTATGGGGCATTATTTTCGTGTCTGGTTTGATCACGATAATAGTGGCACGTTTTGCTGTGTATCGAGGCCACTCGCCGCTACGAAAACTGAGTAGAAAAATAGGTTCTATTACTGCTGACAAGCTCGATATCCGACTAAATCCTTTAGAGGTACCGGTCGAGCTCGCAGGATTAGTGGGGTCGTTTAATGCTATGATTGAACGACTCGAAGCTGGCTTTGAGCAACTTTCATATTTTTCTGCGGACATTGCGCATGAATTGAGAACACCGGTCACAAACCTGACAACTCAAACGCAGGTTATTCTGAATCAACCGCGCACTGAAAGTGAATATGTTGATATTTTATATTCTAATTTGGAAGAATACGAACGTATGACCAAGATGGTCAGTGACATGTTACTTCTAGCCAAAACGGAACATGGACTCGTCAAGCCACAGTTAGAGCGACTAAATTGCCGAGCAGAGCTTCAAGAATTAGTTGAGTATTTTGAACTACTGGCAGAAGAAAGACAAATTCAAATTCGCATCCGAGGGGCCGATGCCACAATTGATTGCGATAGGTCCATGTTTCGACAAGCTATGAGTAATCTATTATCAAACGCAATTCGATATTCCTTCGAAAACGCGATTGTTAAGGTAGCAGTATCTACCAACGATGAACATACAAAAATTACCGTTTCAAATCCAGGCCCGAAAATCTCTGATGACCATCTTCAGAGACTTTTTGATCGCTTTTTTAGAGCAGACCCTTCACGAAAAAATCATGGTCAAGGCGTTGGTTTAGGATTGACTATCGCTCGTTCATTGCTTCACATGAACGGAGCTAAACTAACGGTTAGCTCAGATGACAACTTAACCGTATTTGTTGTTTCATTCCACAAATAATCAATCAAACTTCGTCCTGGAATCTAAACAGGTGGTCACTTTCTGAAGCTGATGTATCGGCCACTTCCCCTCATTTGTCATGTTTGCACTTTCCAACACCTGCTTCATAAAACTGGACATTTCATCATTAATCTTAATACAGTTGCTGGTATAGGCTTAACTTGTGTGTATCAACGATTGATCTAACAGTTCGGAATAAGTTGATTAATACCTTCGGAAAAAACCAAGCCTAGAGCCTCACTACCAAATTGGGAAACTCATTTTTCAGTTCCTCAATTATTGGATAAAGAATGATAACCTGCTCACAGTGAAAAACACCTGGAGCCAGATGGAAAACGCACATCTGTCGTGTTGTTTCAGCTGCTATAATAGTCGTCATCATTGACTCATTGTGGCCAATCACACTTAGGACTATTTCATTCGCATCGTTTGAAATTTTCCCACACGCTCGGACGGTGACGCCACAAATATCAGTGCCATTGTGTATGTTTATAAAAAGCCAAAATGCTATTTTTCGAAAAACGGATTGCGCAGGAGTCTACCAAGATCTATCCTGGAAAAAGCAGCTAACAACTATGTCACTAAACTGCTATCAAAACGAACCCAAGTTGATACTGTTGGAGTGTCAAGAGTTTGCCCAATAAAATGTTGTTCAGAAAAATCAAACCGATTAGCAGGGTGTTTACTATCGCAGCTAGGTGACCCGATATTAGTGCTGTCACTGAAGCTTTTTACCAATCGGCTACGTCAATTAACCATTATCTTGTAGGCTGCGTCTAAATTGTTATACATCCATTCTAGAGCAGCCTTTCCATGGTGGTCACAGAGACCGAACTCCAAGAGAACATCTATCTGACGTAGATTTTCCATCAATTTCTTAGCTTGAGAAACAAGAAAATTTGTAAGCCCAAGTGCAAGCACAACACTAAGTACAACCGCAGCGTTGTTAAGTTTTGCAAGCCCATCTAACAACTCTACCTGGCAGATAAACTTAAAGTCAGAACTAATATCTACATAGTACCCCTCGGTACTATACCAAAGGGCTTTTGATAGCAAGAGGATGGTGGTCTACGACAACACAGCAATTCTATACAGAAGACTATCAAATCCGCCCCCATTTGCCTCACTGTAATGCTTTTGAAGAATTCAGCTGGGGTTTCCCTTATGAGCCCACCGTCGTTGTCATCGGTAACAAGAAATACCCTGTCTATAAAAAAATACCTTCCTTTCCTGAAAAGCGAGCGCCACAGAAGTACTGCGTGGATGAACGTGTGAGTCGTAGTACCTGCAGACGTGACAGATGTAATAAATGGGAGTCACCGAAACCTAATGGTTATTTGGTGAGTAGCCGTTCCTTGGCCAATTCGTTGTTTGCCGATTTACGTAATTGAACGCTTGGTACAGGTCTAAAACATATTAGAGGGAGAGTCCTTCTGTGATGCAAGATAAACGAGAGAGCGGCGTTATACCTAATGGCGTTACTTTTGGCACTGAAGTGCTTGTTATGCCAAGCCTGATAGGTAGCGTATTCACCCACGCTGGTGGTACCGACACAGTAAGTTATAAGCCGAACAAGTACAGCTGGGTAAAAAAGGGGGATGTCATTGCAGAAGTGTATATTAGCCGTCCAAAGACAAAGTTTCGATTGATTAATGATATCTTCTTTAACGATATCATCTCGAAAGTACCCATTAAGAGTCCTGCAAGTGGTTTGGCGCTTCATAGCGAATACAGTGATAACTTTACAGTAGAATTGAAAGATGATGTGCCTCCCATCGCTAATTTTTCATTGCTCCTTCCTAGTGATGAAGTGCGTGAAGTATCTGGTGCTTCACTTTTTAGGGCGGCGGTGAACTTGATCAAAGAGAACAGTGACCTCTTGTATAAAGAATCGAGACGCTGGACGATGAAGGGGAAAACGCCTCAGGAGTTAGAAAGCTTATTAGGACCCGCGGGGGCATTTGAACGAGAACCTACGGTTTTGAACCCAGTGACCACGTCGAAACCGTAGGTTTCCGTCGAATCATCCCTTCTCCTCATCTTCAATAAAGTATGTACCGTTGGGTAACACATGCTTATAGGGCAACAACGAGATATGAGATAAGGTCTCGTCGTCGATTTCCTCCCCTTGCTGCCGAAGCAGCTCCACAATGTCGCTTATCTTGATGGTGTTCCAGTACAGAATGGCATTGGACACAAAGCTGAGACTACTGGCCTTG
>NZ_JAYMEU010000038.1:0-43659 GCF_037029575.1 Alteromonas sp. CH_MED4-4
ATCCACGAGTTGTGAGGAAAAGACCGACTAAATACCCCACAAAGAAAAAAGCCAGTCAGCTTAACTGACTAGCATTAGACTTAACGTCGGCTTTTTAATTCTTGTTCATGTAGAAGGGTTAGTTGAACATATCAACTAACGGGGAAACTTCTACTTAGCGCTAAATTACAAGATAAAGCGCGACAGATCTTCGTTATCTACCAAGGTTTCTAAGTGGCTGTTAACGTAGTCTGCATCAATCACGAATGACTCACCGCTCTTTTCAGAGGCGTCAAACGAGATGTCTTCCATAAGGCGCTCTAGCACGGTGTGCAAACGGCGGGCACCAATGTTTTCAGTGCGCTCATTCACCTGCCATGCCGCTTCGGCGATACGCTGAATACCAGAATCGTCGAAACTAATATCCACGCCTTCTGTCTTCATTAGCGCAATGTACTGGTGCGTTAATGACGCATTCGGCTCGGTAAGAATGCGCTTGAAGTCACCGACTTTAAGGGCAGATAGCTCAACGCGAATTGGAAGACGACCCTGAAGCTCTGGAATAAGGTCAGACGGCTTGCTCATTTGGAATGCGCCCGAAGCGATAAACAAGATATGGTCAGTTTTAACCATGCCGTGTTTTGTCGATACCGTTGAACCTTCCACAAGTGGAAGCAAGTCACGCTGAACACCTTCGCGAGACACATCGGCCGACGAGTTGCCCTCACGCTTACAAATTTTGTCAATTTCGTCGATAAACACAATACCGTGCTGCTCTACCGACTCAATGGCTTTTTCTTTCAAATCTTCTTGATTCACAAGGCGTGCAGCCTCTTCTTCAATTAGTAGTTTGAACGCTTCCTTAATTTTCAGCTTCTTCTTTTTCTTTTGCGAACCCGACAAGTTCTGGAACATGCCTTGAAGCTGATTGGTCATTTCTTCCATACCTGGAGGCGCCATAATTTCTACGCCAACCTGCGGAAGTGCTACGTCAATTTCAATTTCTTTGTCGTCTAGGTCGCCTTGACGAAGCTTTTTGCGAAATGCTTGGCGCGTGCCGCGATCTTCAACGTTTTCCTTATTACCCCATGCATCTTCTGGTGGAGGCAGCAAAACGTCTAAAATGCGCTCTTCCGCAGCTTCTTCTGCGCGGAATTTCACCTTTTTCATTTCATTTTCTTTCGTCATCTTCACCGCAATATCAGCAAGATCACGAATGATGGTCTCAACTTCTTTACCTACGTAGCCCACTTCAGTGAACTTAGTAGCTTCAACTTTAATGAACGGCGCGTTAGCAAGTTTTGCTAAACGGCGGGCTATTTCAGTTTTACCCACACCCGTAGGGCCAATCATCAAAATATTTTTTGGCGTAACTTCTTGGCGCAGCTCAGGTTCAAGCTGCATACGACGCCAGCGATTTCGAAGTGCAATAGATACAGCGCGCTTGGCATCTTGTTGACCAATAATATGTCGGTCTAACTCGTGAACAATTTCTCTTGGTGTCATTTCAGACATGAATAAACCCTTTTCTAACAGCGCTTGCTGTACTCAAATTCATACGAGCGACAGCAAGCCGATAACAGCACTCAGCTATTACTTAGTAATCTAGTACATCAACCGTTTGGCTATGGTTAGTGAATACGCAAATATCACCCGCTATGGTCAACGCTTTTTCAGCAATTTCTTTTGCGCTTAGCTCTGTATTTTCAAGTAGTGCTGTAGCTGCGGCTTGAGCGTAGTTACCACCAGAGCCAATCGCGATAAGATCTTGTTCTGGCTGCACCACATCACCGTTACCGGTAATAATAAACGATGCGGTTTCGTCTGCTACGGCAAGCAGTGCCTCTAGTTTGCGAAGCGCCCTGTCAGTCCGCCAATCTTTGGCAAGCTCTACTGCCGCTTTGGTCAAATGGCCTTGGTGGGCTTCAAGCTTTGCTTCAAAGCGCTCAAACAGCGTAAATGCGTCGGCCGTGCCACCAGCAAAGCCCGCTAAAATCTTGTCGTGGTATAAACGGCGCACTTTGCGCGCATTACCTTTCATTACGGTATTGCCCAGTGATACCTGTCCGTCACCGGCCATTACCACTTGATTCCCACGTCGTACAGATACAATCGTTGTCACGTTAATTCCCCGTTTGGCTGGGCGCTGCTGCGTTTTTCGTCTAGCAAAGGCAGCAGCGTTCAAATTCAATAACAAATAAGTGGGGGAAGGCTTTTTAATTTCAAGGGTAAGACAAAAGAATGTGCGCTCAGAGCTGCCTACTATATGGGCTTAGCGCATACGGTGCTTATTGAATACACCATTTATTGAGTGCATACTCTCGCCAACACACTCTATGACCAAGTGAAATAATGCCTAGGTGATAGAGCACAGATAAAGTAGCAACAATGAAGACGCTACATAATGGTTTTAAAGGAGTGGTAGTGAAGTATCAGGGAAGAATTCAACAGTGGGACGATGCTAAAGGTTATGGTTTTGTAGAGCCTAACGGTGGAGGCACGCGCGCGTTTACTCATATCGAAGCGTTTAAACAACGCTCTAGGCACCCGGTTAATGGCGACATTATTGTTTATGAAGTTGAGCAGGATAGAAATGGTAATCACCGCGCCTGCAACATCAGCTTACTCAAGGATCACAAAGCAAAACGTTTACGCGCCAATAAGCCAACCTCGCGAAGAAAACGTAATGTTATCGTACTGAGTATTTTCTCCGGTGCACTTGCGTTATTTACATTGTCAGGTCGGCTACCGTTTATAGTACCTATCGTTTATGGCGCGGTAAGTTTGCTTACCATACTGTTTTACGGCATAGACAAATCGGCTGCAAAAAAGGAAAAACGGCGAGTTTCAGAAGCAAAACTGCATATATTAAGCCTATTGGGAGGTTGGCCTGGCGCATTGCTTGCCCAGCAGATGTTTAAGCACAAGCGTAGTAAATCGGCATTCATGAGGATTTATTGGGTAACGGTTTTGGTTAATCTCATTTTGCTTGGGCTAATTGCATTTGAAGTGATTAATACGCAGGCATTCATGGTTGAAATTTAGCGAAATCGATACCCTTCAATGTCAAAACCAAAACCACTTTCGTAGCCCTTAACATACACCCATCCTTTATTCGGTAGGCGTTTGTGCTCACTTTGATTTAAGCATAATCGCCCATCTGACAAGGTACCGCTCTCTTTTAACAACAGTGAGTGTCGACAGTGTTTAGAGCCGCTGCCTTTTTCATAAGCAAATTTCAGTTCCGTTTCTTGTTTTCCGGACGCCAAGTGAAGCGTGTAGGGCAATGCCCTATCAATAAAATTCCAAGTAAAAATAAGCCCCAAAAACGGCATGGTGAAAATTGTTACTTTTCCACGCCAATCTTTCATCACAAATTGCGCTTGTCGTTTATCGAGGGAAATAGACAGGTAATAAAAGGCACAATAGACAAAAGTAAATAAAACAATGGCCCATGTTGAATTATTTAGCCATGCGTTAATCACGATAAAGTTGGTGAATGCCGATACAATCAAAGCGCCAATAAGTACTAAAAAAGCGCCGTTACTGATACGTGTTATTGGATGAAGCTCAGACCACTTAGGTCGAGTAAAATGCTCATCTTGATGGGCGCTATCCGTATCATTCTCAGGTGGCAGCGTTGCCCGCTTAGCAGCGAGCTCATTTTTTGCTGCCTGATAGCGTTCTGGAAAGGCCTGCTTATCAATATTTTCCAGAACGTCCTCAAGCTCTTCTACGCTATAAGCGGCGTAATTTGGTTGTTCGGTGATGGCAATACTCATTGATACTTCCTTGTAAACGCATCCTTTCTCTACGCGCTATTTCAGCGCCATATGCACCGCATTAAGTGTTACCTACAATAAACTGCTACAAATTCCAGTACCAAATTTGGCATGTCGCAATGTTCACTTTACGCAGACTGTGCTTGGCTTTTTCTGCATCACGCTTAGACTCGTAAGGGCCCAGAATAACGCGGAACCAATCGCCGTTGCTGCCAGTGCTGTGTCTGATAAGCGCCTCTAAACCTTGGAATGCAATTTTGGCTTTCATCTCTTCAGCCTGCGCGCGGGTTCTAAACGAGGCGCACTGCATTAAATAGCGTTTGTCAGATTTTTCTTGCTCTTTGACCTCAACTTCTACTTCATATCCTGGAAGGGTCTTAATGTACTCCCATTCTTCTTCAGGAAGCTCAGGTAACGTCTCTTCTGTAGGAGCCACAGGTCGTGAAGCTTGTGTATCCACGTCGTCTTCTACATTGTCTTTTATTGACCACAAAAATGCACCAAAGCCAATCACCAATGCGAATACGCCAACAAGGCGCACAATAAGAAGTTTTCCAGAAACCGGGGCATTAGATTGCGCATTTGATTGCGCGCTTCTGGCTGGTTTTCTACCTTTACCAGCCGGCTTCTTTTTTTGAGGAGAGCGTCCACGAGAGACATAATCGCGTTGAGCCATAGTCGGCAATATTCCTACTTGTTATCGTTGTTTGTATGCGTAAGAAAACGTCATATACCAAATCTTTATGAAGCAGCAGCTTTCCTGCACTTCAATCCTGCAGAAATTTTAACGTATTGCTACCCAACAAGCTAACTGAAATCGGTAGGATCAATATCTATCGACCACCTTACCTTCATTGCCTGTGGCAACGCCTGTAAAAATGGCAGCGCCAAACGCAGCGCATTGTGAAGCGGCGCACGCTTTTCATGGCTGCATACCAGCATAAACCGAAACCTGCCTTGCCGCTTTTCAATCAAACAAGGAAACGGGCCATTTAGCTCAATGGCATGCTGCTGGAGAAATACTTGCTTACTGTCTTGTAAAAAGCGATAGGCCAAACTGCTGTCGGTCGCTTCTGCGCGAATGACAAACTGGCTAATAAATGGGGGAAGCCCTGCCGCTTTTCGCTCCATTAAAGCGTGTCTGGCGAAATGCCCATAGCCATTGTGCACTAAATCTTGTAGCAAAGGGTGATGGGGGTTGTGAGTTTGCAGCCACATCTCACCAGGTTTACTGGCGCGCCCTGCTCTTCCAGCAAGCTGAGTTACAAGCTGAGCGAGCTTTTCTGGTGCTCTAAAATCGGCACTAAAAAGTGCACCATCACAATCTAGCACCGCCACTAAGGTTACATGCGGAAAATGGTGACCTTTTGATAGTATTTGGGTACCTACCAGCAGCTGGTACTCTTGGCGGTTTATTGCTTCTAGCGTCTGATGCAGTTTGTCTTTGCCCCGCACGGTATCGCTGTCTATTCGTACCTGCTTAACACCGGGAAATAAGCTTGCAAGCCCTTGCTCGACTTGCTCGGTGCCCGTACCCGCCGTAACTAATTCATTGTGATGGCACGCTTCGCAGTTTGATGGCATTGAGCGCATGCCGCCGCAGTGATGACACTGCAAACGGTTCTGCGCTTTATGCACCGTATACGGGCGGTCACAACGCTTACACATGACGGTTTCGCCGCAGTGATGGCAAAGCAGCGCTGGCGCATAGCCTCTGCGATTCACAAACACCAATACCTGATTTCCCGCGTTGATATGCTGGCGCATTATCGTTAGCAAGCCTTGCGAAATACCGTAGTGAATGGGTTGGTCACGCGCGTCCAACACATGCTGATGCGTGCTTTTCGCCCCTCCCGCTCGCTTAGTTAACTGCAAATGGGCATAGCGACCGCTTAGCGCATTATTAAGTGTTTCGAGTGCGGGCGTGGCGCTGCCTAATAAAAGAGGAATATTGTGCTGCTTAGCCCGCATAGCTGCCAAGTCACGGGCGTGGTAGCGAAGTCCATCTTGTTGTTTAAAAGACTCGTCGTGCTCTTCATCCACAATCAGCATGCCGGGGTTGTGCAGCGGGGTGAAAATAGCCGAGCGAGTACCGATGATTATCCCGAGTTCACCTGCTTTTGCTCGCTGCCATACATGTAACCGTTCTTTATCAGAAAGCTGAGAGTGTAAAACGCCCACTGCAATACCAAAGCGCTTTTCAAAGCGTGACACCGTTTGCGGCGTCAGCCCAATTTCTGGCACAAGTATAAGCACTTGCTTCCCTTCACGCAGCAAGGGTTCGATAGCTTGAAGATACACTTCCGTTTTACCGCTACCGGTAATCCCTTCAAGCAAACTTACAGCGAAATTGCCCTGCTGACGATTAAGTGCGGCAATGGCAACCGATTGCTCAGTATCTGGAATTGGCTTTTCAGACACCGATAACGAGGCAAGCCAACTGCCTGACTTAAATTCAGGCGCAACTTCTTCAATGCTTATCAATGACTTTTCGACAAGTGCTTTGACCGCAGGTGCGCCATACTGCTTGCGCGCTTGGGACGCTAATAAGGCACCACCGGCCAGTGCAGTAAAACAGGCTTGTTGTTTAGGCGCCCGCGATAACGTGTCTGCAGTCGTTTGCTTACCTTCTTCGGTAAGCATTAGCATGTCTTGGGGTGTTGGCGCTGCTGACTCGCCTTTGCGCAATAAAACAGGCAGCATGGCGTGTAGCACTTCACCCGGCGCATGATGATAGTACTGCCACAGCCATTGGGCCATTTTCAGCAACACCTCGTCTATAATGGGGCTATCGTCCAGTACCGACTCAATGGCTTTTAGCTTGTTGGAGTTTTCAATGTCGCTTTCAGGTTTGTGTAGGGTTTCAACAACTACGCCCACAAGTTTGCGCGGACCGAAAGGCACAACCACTCTTACACCCGCACTTAGTGCGTTATCGTGGGTATACGTGAAAAGTTGGCGCAGTGGCACTGGCACGGCAACTTGGATAAAGGCCATTGCGAAGGTTCTACCTTATTTGACGATTGTTACAGCGCGTAATGCGCTTACTAAGCTTCTTATGTTGAAACTAATTATACTGAGGCTTCTTGCAGACCTATACGTTACAGCAAGTTGAGCTGCTAACAGCTAGCTACACATTTTGCCACTAGAGCATCTGGCCCAGCCTTGAAAGACAAATATTTAAACATACTTTACAGGTAAGCATAAAAGGAATGTTTTTTGTTTGGCCTTTTTATACGGCTACCTTTTTATACGGCTGCCTTGTCTAGCTCTCTTGTTTAGCATTTGGCCAAAAACCGCTTGATCAAGGCCCTGCCATCCTTTATTATGCGCCGCTCTTTTGCGATAGGCTGTTCTTTGAACGACTTATCATTTGAATTAAGTAACGTATGGTGTGCGACTTCGGGTTGTATAGCGATACGGCCTTATTATGTGAGGTAACCCAATGAAACAAGATATCCACCCAAAATACGAAGCAATCACAGCAACTTGCTCATGTGGTAACGTAATGAACATTCGCTCTACGCTTGGTAAAGACATCAACCTAGACGTATGTTCTTCGTGTCACCCATTCTACACTGGTAAGCAACGTAACGTTGACACTGGTGGTCGTGTTGATCGCTTCAAGAAGCGTTTCGGTGCATTGGGCAAAAAGTAAGCCTGATATCGAGTTCGAAAAAAGCGCCTTTATGGCGCTTTTTTATTGCTTAAAATTCACGCTTCACACAAACAAGGTGTGCCAAACAGCGCTTTACCGCCGTTATCCTACGTCAGGCCAGTACCTAGCCAGTGTAACAAGCCCTGCAACTCGCCTTTCTGAAAACGTTTTTAGCTTAATTTGCAACATTCAGCGTAACCTGAACTCAGTGAAGGTTTTTAACATTAGATAAATGCCTATCCCAATTGCCGCCACTCACTTTCTTACACTCTTCTTCGCTATCAAAATAAATACCAACGGGTGCTGACTTAATTGACGCTAAAGCAATATTCACTTGGTTTATGAAGTCTATATCCCAACCATTAGTTAACGCCCGCTGCTTCTCCTGCTCAGTATTAAACACGGCAATCACTTGCGGCGCTCTCCAATGCCCTACGTGAGTTAGCCAAACAAATCCATTATTGGTAGATTTTACGCTTTCGCACACATCGGTTAGCACGGTTATTAGTTTTCTTTCTGTCATATCCTCGCCTTCAGCGCGAATTTTGAGTGGGCTTTCACAGGATTTTATCAGAAATATTGGATGGAGAATTAACGAGGTGTCTCCCTGCGTTCTATTTTCCTGATTTGGGTTTCTGTCCAATGCATTTATGAGAACGTAGATCCCTTTGATAGCTTTATTTTCCCCCTCCACACAATAGACCTACAGAATGTTATAACAAGTCAAAATAAATAGCATGAATGGCAATTATAGCCCCATTTTACTGGTCTAATTAGTATGCCTAACCTACATTGGTATATGAGAATTCTGATCAGATATGTACACAGTGATTGGCTGTGTTAGAGTTGCGATCGGCACTTTGATAGTGAGCATTAATTCTGTGAATAATGCATGACTTTCAAGACTTGTGGCGCTTTTGGGTACATAAACCAGAGGCTTGTATCCATTAAGGTATGTGAACAGAATCAGTAAAGGTTAACGCCTAGTCTGCTTTTCCACATGCCACCTTGGGGCCTATTGATGATTGCTGTAAAACAAAGATCAACAAGCCCTAGTGCTAACAACTATTTATAATCACTTTGTCATTACTTGGTTGTAACGCGCTTACGTTTATCTACCTATAACTATAACGACAATAAAATAGCTACAGAGCGTGAACGAAAACACCGATGAACCCTACATCTAAGGATACCTTTTTACATGTCAGATTTTAGACAACGCGCACTCGACTATCACGCCAAACCCACACCTGGAAAAATCCGCGTAGAGTTATCTAAGCCAGCCGACAGCGTCGATGACCTTGCTCTTGCCTACAGCCCAGGCGTTGCCGAGCCGGTCAGAGAAATTGCTGAAGATGCAGATAACGCCTATAAGTACACGGGTAAAGGAAACCTGGTTGCCGTTATCAGTAACGGAACTGCGATTTTAGGATTGGGTAACCTAGGCCCACTGGCATCGAAACCTGTTATGGAAGGAAAAGCCCTTCTGTTTAAACGCTTTGCTGGCCTGGATGCCATTGACATTGAAGTGAAGCATCGTACAACCGAAGAGTTCATTAATACAGTAGCGAATATCGCTGACACATTTGGCGGCATAAACTTAGAGGACATTAAAGCGCCTGAATGCTTTGAGATTGAACAAGAGCTAATTAAGCGCTGTAAAATTCCGGTATTTCATGATGATCAGCACGGTACCGCTATTGTAACTGCAGCGGGCATGCTTAATGCTCTGGAAATTCAGGGTAAAAGCATAGAGAGCGCTAAAATTGTGTGTATGGGTGCCGGTGCAGCAGCGGTCGCTTGTATGGAACTGCTTATTAAGTGTGGCGCCCAGCGTGAGCGTATTTATATGCTAGACAGAAAAGGCGTTATCCATACTCGTCGCGAAGACTTAACTGAGCACAAAAAGCTATTTGCTAACAATACTGACAAGCGTACGCTTGAAGACGTAATGGAAGGTGCGGATATTTTTGTTGGTGTGTCAGGACCGGATGTTTTACCACCAGAAACACTGGCCTTGATGGCTGAAAACCCAATTGTATTTGCATGTTCTAACCCAGACCCTGAGATAAAGCCTGAACTTGCTCACGAAGTACGTAAAGATCTTATTATGGCTACCGGACGCTCGGACTACCCTAACCAGGTTAACAACGTACTGTGTTTCCCGTTTATTTTCCGTGGAGCACTAGATGTTCGTGCAACGGCCATTAACGATGAAATGAAAGTAGCGGCAGTAGAAGCCCTTCGTGCTATCACGAAGGAGCCTGTACCAGAAGAAGTACTAGCTGCCAGTAAGAGTACTAGTCTGACATTTGGTAAGGAATACATTATTCCTAAACCTATGGATCCGCGTTTATGCGAGCGTATTGCTACCGCCGTATCTAAGGCTGCGATTGAATCTGGCGTTGCACGCGTGCCTGAAAGCCCAGAAGAATAAAATTCTGGCGCATAAGGCAAAAAAAATGGAGGGGCTAGTGCTCAACCTTTATTTGCTAAAAAGTGCGCTTAGAGAATACAAGTACATAAAAAACGGCGCCGTGTTGTAGGTTATCAACTAGCAATAACTTACAACAAAGCGCCGTTTCTCTTTAATACCAAATATCAGTCGTCTTCCGACACATCGTTTTCGAAGCTTGGATCAATGCCCATTTCTTCCATAATGCGTCTTGCTTCAGCCGGTACGCGATTAGGATTGTCTTTGCGCAGGTCATCATCGTTAGGCAATGGTTGACCGGTAAACGCATGCAAAAATGCTTCGCACAACAGTTCTGAATTAGTGGCGTGACGCAGATTATTGATTTGGCGGCGAGTACGCTCATCAGTAAGCGCCTTAAGCACATTAATAGGTATAGAGACAGTGACTTTCTTTACCTGTTCGCTCTTCTTGCCATGCTCTGCGTAGGGGTGAATATATTTACCGTTCCATTCTGCCATTGTACTAACTCGGTCTACTCTTTTTTATGTTATGAAGAGAAATTCTAAACAAGTTCACGAAAAGGTCAATTGAGCAGTGTAAACCTCTTGACGTCTAGACATATATTCTTTAATTTAGACGTCTAAACGTCTATAAGAATACATTTTTGAGAGAAAAAGCCATGGTTTCTTACGCACAAGGTATCGATGCATTAAACCAGTCCCTGTCGGAACTGCGTGATATTGATGTATCTTTTGAATTCTTTCCGCCTAAAACGGAAGCCATGGAACAGACCCTGTGGAAGTCAGTTGAACGTCTAGCGCCACTAAAGCCAAGCTACATGTCGGTAACCTACGGCGCGAATAGCGGTGAGCGTGACAGAACCCACGACGTTGTAAAACGCATTCAGCAGCAAACCGGTGTCGCGGCGGTTCCTCACTTGACCTGTGTTGATGCTAGCCGTGATGAGCTTAAGCAAATTGCAAAAGACTACTGGGACTCAGGTATTCGCCGTATTGTTGCGCTTCGTGGCGATTTACCGCCAGGAGTAGAAAAGACAGAGATGTATGCCTCTGATCTTGTTGCCTTGCTAAAAGACGTTGCCGATTTTGATATTTCTGTTGCTGCCTATCCAGAGAAGCACCCTGAAGCACCAAATGCGCAGTTTGATTTACTAAACCTCAAGCGCAAAGCAGAAGCAGGTGCCACAGAAGCGATAACCCAGTTCTTTTTCGATACGAGTGTGTACCTTCGATTTAGAGACCGTGCAGCCGCAGCGGGTGTCGACTTAGATATCGTTCCGGGTATTTTGCCGGTAACCAACTACCAAACACTGGTGAAATTTGCGGGGTTCACAAATGTTCATGTGCCGGGATGGTTACACAAAATGTTCGACGGCCTTGATGCCGACGACCAAGCCACACGTAACCTAATAGGTGCTAACATCGCCATGGATCAGGTAAAGGTATTGGCTAAAGAAGGGGTAAAACACTTCCATTTCTATACGTTGAACCGCAGTGAATTAAGCTACGCCATCTGCCACATGCTCGGCGTGCGTTCAGGCGCTTAATACATACGACAATCAGGACCGTGCTTACTTTTTTAACGAAGTACTCCACAAAAGGCGCAGTCAATGCGCCTTTATTGTATAAAGCCTGCATTAAACTTTGCCACCAAGGCCGCCCGCAGTTACCATCTGATATAACATGTAATGAACTATCGATGCTTTATAACAGTCCGCATAGATAAGACCGCGCTGTTTACCATTTACACGGTATCGTCAGGAGAAATTGAGTGGATTTAGACAAGGTTAAAGCCTTATATAACAATGTTACTCCTCAGGTTAGAGATCTCTTTAGCATTTTCATAAAGCGCTGTAGAGAAGACAATATTACTATCTCTGCTGGGCACTTAGCCTATGTAACGTTGTTATCTTTAGTACCATTTATCATGGTGACCTTTACCATTATGTCGGCTTTTCCTGCCTTCGCATCTGTGAGAAGCAAGCTAGAACATTTTGTTTTTAGCAACTTTGTACCTACCGCCAGTGATGTGGTGCATAAATACATGACCGATTTTGTAGGCAATGCCTCACAAATGAGTGCTATTGGTATTTTGTCGCTGCTGGTCGTTGCGTTAATGCTTATATCAAACGTAGATAAAACCCTGAATAGAATTTGGCGTACGCAAAGTGACAGACCGATTGTGTATACCTTTGCTATTTACTGGATGGTGATCACTCTTGGTCCTATGTTAATCGGCTCCAGTGTGGTGGTCAGTTCTTATTTAACTGGATTAGCGGCATTCACCGAAGAATACACACCAGGTCTTGGCACCTTCTTACTCAGCCTTGTACCAAGCGGCGCAGCCATGCTTGCTTTCACCATTTTATACATGGTGGTTCCTAATAGAAGGGTCTTTGCTCGTCACGCACTGGTGGGCGCTATCGTGGCTACTATCGCTTTTGAAATTACCAAGTCAGGCTTTGCGCTATATGTTACGAACTTTCCTTCGTACGAACTTATTTACGGCGCGCTTGCGGTGGTACCCATTCTGTTTTTATGGGTGTATTTGTCGTGGATAATTGTGCTGTTTGGTGCTGAATTTACCTGCAGCCTGGGTGAAGCGTTTGAAAACCGAAAAGCAGAAAACGAACCCCGCAAGGTACCTCAAGAATAACCAGCCCTTCAGTTTTTAATAAAAAAGGGAGCTTCTCGCTCCCTCTCTATCTATTACTGCTTAAAAGCTAGTTTTTCATTGAAGAAATAAACGCATCAGACTCGGCGATAGCAGAATTCATTTGTCTGATAAGCTGGGCAACGTTGCTCTCGATGGTAGAAAGTTCGCCCTGCAGCGCGCCAATGGCACTAGCATTTAGGTTGTGTTTTAAATACAGCACGTTATCTTGGAGCGCACTCAAGACTGGCGGCATTTTGCTTTCCGCTTTGCGCATAGCCGTCATTAACGAAGAGTAACGACGCTTAGTTTCGCGAAGCTTGGCCGCGCTATCGCGCTTAAGCGATGCATTTTCGTACTTTTCCAACTCTTCAGCCCATTCATCAAACAAGGCCTCCGCTACGCTTTCAACCTTATCAATGCGTGAACTCACTTCTTCTGAAGCGGCAACACTATCTTCGTACTGACCGTTTAATCGATTGTAAACATCTTCAAGCTCACCGCCATCGAACGCAACGGCCGCGCTGAATGCCTCCAGCGCCGAATTAAACTGCTCTTGAGCGTCTTCTTGTGATTCTTTCGCGTTTTCAACGCGGTCTACTAAGATATCACGCTTCTCAACGCCCACCTTTTCCCATGCTGCGTAATATGCAGACTGACACCCACTAAGGGCAAGCATAGCAACAAATGCTGATGCAAGTAGCTTCATGCGGTTACTCCACCTCTAAAGCGCGCTGCGCTTATAATACTGATTAGATGCAAAATGGCACCTAATGGCCAGAATACGATAGCAAGAACGACGGTCGCAGCCAGGGCATAGCACACGCCTACGGTAATGAAATAGAACAGCGCGCCCAGTATTCTGCCTTGAACCAAATGACCTAAACCAGGAATAAAGAAGTTACAAATTGCGGCGATTACATTACCGCCCGATCCTTGACCTGCCATATAAACATCCTCGCATTTATGACTATAATATGATTAGCTAGCACGTAATGACACTTGTTCTATAGTATACACTTAAGATTTATCGCTTATTTTACAAGCATAAACAGCGTTGAAGCAGTCAGCACGCAACCGTTTGTATAACAATAAACTAAACTAAAACAGGCACTCACACAACGCGCAGAAACAAAATGAAACGACTTTACCCCGATGTTACCTACTATGAAAATGGATTTATCGAAGTGGGAAGTGGGCATTCGCTTTACTTCGAGCAAAGTGGTAATCCAAACGGCATCCCCGTGCTCTTTATTCACGGAGGTCCAGGTGCAGGCTTACCCCCTAATTACAAATGCTTTTTTGACAGCAATAAGTATCGCATTGTCGGCTATGAGCAACGTGGTTGCGGCCGCTCTACGCCTATAGCTGACACGCTTAATAACGACACGTGGTCGAATGTTGAAGATATCGAAGCATTGCGTACACACCTTTCAATTCCAAAATTTCTCTTGTTTGGCGGTTCGTGGGGTTCGACACTCGCCCTGCTCTACGCGTTAAAGTACACACCGCGAGTGACAGGACTCATTTTACGTGGCGTATTTTTAGCTCGACAGGAAGACAGGGATTGGTTTTTATCGCCAAATGGCTGTGCAGCTCAGTTATTTCCCGAATATTACCGGAAATTTACAAAAGATGTGCCTAAGCCTGTGACCTCTAATTCAGTGTGTGATTTCTATAGCGCAATGGTGCGTTCTAGCAATGATGTACTAAGACATTCAGCGCTTAAAAGATGGTACCAATGGGAAGAGAGACTTTCTCGTATAACTCTACCACCTGGTGTGGGTGATTCGACGACTAATTACCCTATGCAGCTGGTCACCTGTTTAGCCACATTGGAATGCCATTTCCTATCTAATCAATGTTTCCTAGATGAAAACTATATTCTTGAAAACATTAGCAAAATAAGTCATATTCCTGGAACAATTGTACATGGTCGTTACGACATGATCTGCAAAACAGAAGCGGCGGAGGCACTTCACAAAGCGTGGCCTCAAAGTCAGCTACAAATTATCCCCGACGCGGGGCACAGTACTTCCGAGCCTAGTATAGGTTACGCACTCTGCCGTGCTACCCGCGACATGTCTCGCTTTATTCAGGAGTCGTCAAAGTGATAGGACTAATTCAACGCGTATCGGAAGCCAATGTCACCGTTGCCGGTAATGTTATCGGCGAAATTGGTAAAGGCATGCTGGTGCTCTTGGGTGTAGAGAAAGAAGACGGTGACGCGGAGATTGAGAAACTAGCAAATAAGCTCTGTCGATATCGCATGTTCAGTGACGAAGACGGAAAAATGAATCTAAATGTTGGGCAAGTGGGAGGCGAAATACTGGTGGTCTCTCAGTTCACACTCGTAGCCGATACGCAGAAAGGTAATCGTCCTGGTTTTTCACGCGGTGCATCGCCAGAACACGGCCAAGCCATTTATGAAAAGTTCGTTCAGTCTCTAAAAAATAAAGGTATGGTAGTGGCCACCGGCGAGTTCGGCGCTGATATGCAAGTAGGCCTAATTAATGACGGCCCCGTCACCTTTCAATTTAGCGTTTAGCGGGTAAAATCGTACGCTTCGTCAGCATCCCAAACTTGCTTACATAATTAAGCTTGTACCGCATGTATTCTTACGTTTAAATACTCGTTCATTCATTTAAGAAGGCCGGTTTATTGTGTACAAGGTAGTCACACCAAAAAGCGATGCCGAGTTTGAAGCCTATTTTCATTTTCGGTGGGAACACTTACGCCAGCCATGGAATTTCCCTCCAGGCTCTGAAAAAGACGAATATGAACAAGTCGCAGAGCACCGTATTATTACTAACCGAAATGGCGAAATTGTAGCTTGCGGCCGTGTGCATTTGAACACAGCCGAAGAGGCACAAATTCGTCATATTGCGGTTCACCCAGGCCATCAACGCAAAGGCTTAGGCCAAATGATCATGGCCGCACTAGAAAACGTTGCGAAAGACTTGGGCGCCGAGCGCGCTGTAACGAACAGCCGCGAAATATCTATCGACTTTTTTAGCGCATGTGGCTTTGAAGTTGAGCGTGAAGCGCCTAACGAGCTAGGCATGCTTAAACGTCAACAAATGGTCAAGAAGTTCACTGAAAACAACACATTGGTACTTCACCCTAAGTGGTGTAAATCGCTGCAAGAGACATGGTCTGAGACCATTCCCATTACCGAGCACATGGGAATTAAGCTTTACCAGTACACAGGCCGCACGCTTGAAACCCGTGCATCATTAAACAAAAACATCAATATTCACGGCACTATGTTTGCTGGCAGTATTTTTTCTTTAGCTACACTAACTGGCTGGGGCATGATTTACCTGCAGCTTAAAGAGCGTGGATTAGACGGTGACATTGTATTGGGCGATGGTGATATTCATTACCACAAACCCATCACGATGAAACCAAGAGCAATCTGTAATATTGAAACCTTGTCTGGAAAATTCAAGCCGCTAGAGAACGACAACAAGGCAAGGTTTGAGCTGAGTGTGGCAATTTTAGATGGCGACACCCCTGTGGCGGAATTTGAAGGGGTATTCTACGTACTTCCTCCCTCTAAAAATGAAGAAGAGTAGCGTTACGGATTAGCGATCATCACTAATTCGTACGAGCCGTCACTAAGAACAAAAATCCACTCATAAAAAAAGCGCCGTTAAGGCGCTTTTTTCGTCGTTAAGCTATTTGTAAGCTATGCACTGCGTGTACTACGCGACCATAGCTGCTTGAAGCTTTTTCATCGCGTTCTTTTCAATTTGACGAACACGCTCTGCAGAAACCTGATATTTATCAGCTAAGTCTTGCAGAGTAATCTTGTTGTCTGCTAACCAACGAGTTTCGATGATATCTTGGCTACGCTCGTCTAGCGTTTTAATCGCTGAGTACAAGCGCTTGCTCGCCGCTGTATCCCAGTCGTTGTTGATTACGTCAGTTTCAACATCTGAAGATTTGTCTTCTAAATACTGAACTGGCGCAAAGTTACCTGTTTCATCTTCGTCCGCAGTTAAATCGAACGCTTGGTCTTGAGAGCTCATACGCGCTTCCATTTGAAGCACTTCTTTTGTACTCACACCCAATTCGTTCGCTACTGTTTGCACTTCGTCATGAGTAAACCAACCAAGACGCTTCTTCGCCTTACGAAGGTTAAAGAACAGTTTGCGCTGCGCTTTGGTTGTCGCAACTTTCACTATTCGCCAGTTTTTAAGTACGAACTCATGAATTTCTGCTTTGATCCAATGTACCGCGAAAGAAACCAAACGTACGCCCACTGTTGGGTCGAAACGCTTAACGGCTTTCATCAGACCGATGTTACCTTCTTGAATTAAGTCGGCTTGTGGTAAGCCATAACCTGAGTAAGATTTTGCAATGTGCACTACAAAACGAAGATGTGACATTACTAGCTTACGAGCGGCTTGTAAGTCTTCGTCTTCGCGAAGGCGCACTGCCAACTCGCGCTCTTCCTCAGCGCTAAGCATATCAATGCTGCTTACAGCTTGGATGTAGCCTTCAATGCTACCGCTGTGTGGCACTGACAGGGCCATAGATTGCAAATTGTTGCTCATTGTTCACCTCATTTATTGCCGCTTCATATTAGCAAAGTAACCGAAGCTGCGCGAGACCTAATTAAGATATGAAGTCTAACCAATATGTAGTTATAGTGACAGTTTCTACAATATCAAGACCTAAATAAAGAAAAAAAGTTCAACTCTACAGCTTGCGGTCCATTTACGAATGCATTCGCCGCAAACACTAAGCCTAGACTATCGACTTCACATCAAATGACACGCTGCACTTTCTGGCGTCGTGCCTTTGGGTCGGTCATTTAACCACTACATCATTATACTTTAATTACACATACCAAAGTGAAGGCTAATCTCACTGGTATGAAATCCAACGCTTATTTATTACACGCTAGTTACCCGAAACATAAGATTTCCATTATCTCTAAGATAAGTCAGCAAGGTGCCTACGCGTCAATACAGTATGTAAACCTTGTATATGTCATCTTATACCTTGCTTTTCTGGCTGGAAACTGAAAATAATAGATTGAATTAATCGATTTTGCACTACAACCGCTGTACAGCATTTTCCAGACAACAATTATAAGAGACTGGAAGGGAAATACTTAAGGAAAGGAGTAAGGCAAGTGAAGCAAAGAGGATCTTGATGTTTGCTTACGTCGCTAGACAGCCAATATTTAATGTAAACAGAGAAGTTTACGCCTACGAACTACTTTTTCGTGTTGGAGAAGATAACTGCTTTCCCGATATACCTCCTGACGAGGCTACCTCGAAAATTCTTACCTCTACCCATTTAAGCTTAGGTATTGAAGAGATAACCGGAGATAAGAAAGCCTTCATTAACTTTCACCGCGACACACTTATGTTTCGTTTTCCGACCTCTCTGGATGCAAGCAAAGTGGTCATTGAGATTGTAGAAACCGTTGACGTTGATGATGCGCTGGTAGCCGCTTGCAAACATATTCGAGGTCTTGGCTATCCTATTGCTCTTGACGACTACGACATGAAAGGGAAGTGGGAAGCATTCATTCCATTTACCAGCATAGTCAAAATTGACATTACAGAGATCCCCCACGACAAAATTCCCGCCCTTGTCGAACGCTTCAAATCGAACAAAATACAGTTGGTTGCAGAAAAAATTGAGACCTATGAAGAATTCAATAAATTCAAAGATATGGGTTTCGACTATTTCCAAGGATACTTTCTAGCTAAACCCGAAATCGTAAGGCACAGAAAGTTAGGGCCCAGCAGCCTAACCATGATGGAGTTACTTACGCTAAGTAGCCAGGCAAAGCTTAATTTCGATGAAGTAAACAAAATCATTGAACGAGATCCCTCGCTTACCTACTTGCTGCTGCGGTTTATCAACAATCCTCTGGTCAACAAGCGATATAAAATAACGTCACTTAAACACGCGTTAACCTTTATGGGCGAAGTAGAAGTGAAGAAGTTCATATCATTGCTGGCTCTTGCAAACCTAAGCGATGGTCAACCTACTGAGCTAATGCAAATGGCGCTTGTTCGCGCTAAGTTCTGTGAACTGGTCTACACCCAGCTTAAAGATGCCGATGACCCGTTAAAAGGTTTTCTTACTGGCCTGCTTTCTTTGCTTGATGCCATGATGGAACAGCGAATTGACGATTTGGTCAGCAAGGTTCCAATTAGTGACGACGTTAAAGATGCCCTGTGCGGTAGCCCTGGTATGCTTCGCAACTGTCTGACACTGTCACAATTCTTTGAAAGAGCTAAATGGACGGGCATTCAGCAATTCGCAACAAAGTATGGTGTTAAACAGAGTCTTCTGCATAGTTATTACAACGAAGCGATAAAGTGGGCTAAATACATTCATAAGGCCGCTTTGAACGACAACTAAGCCTACGATTACGCCAGTTGATGTGAAATTAATCGTTGAATAGTTGTTAGATTGCGCTTACATATCATAGACTAGGGTCAGTTCTTTTGGATGACACATTAAAGAACACCTAACCTTAGCGTGTGACGTAGCGCTAGCTAAGCCTCTAAATATAACAATAAAAATAACCTTAACCGTGTTGTATCAGGAATAGATTATGTTCGCGTTTATAGCTCGCCAGCCTATTTTAGATAAAAGCAAAAGTGTTTTCGCCTATGAGCTTCTGTTCAGAGATGGCAAGTCTGGTGCTTATCCGGAACATAACGAAGAGAAAGCTAAGTATATTTCTGAGCACTTCCATCCACTTGGGCTTGATGATATCAGCGGCGAAAAAACGTCTTTTATCACGTTCTCGTCAGATACAATTATTTCCCGCTTTCCTACATCGCTGAACCCTGAGTCGGTAGTGGTTGAACTGGCTGAACCAACCGACAACACCAGCGGCCTATTCGAAGCATGCCAGCACATAAAGCAACTTGGCTTTAAGCTAGCTATCGATGACCCTATGATGGTGGGTTCAAAACACGACATATTTCCTCTTATCGATATTGTGAAAGTCGATGTGACAAAAACCCGCTTTGAAACCATTGAAAAGCACATTCCGCGCTATCACGATGCGAACGTGCAATTAGTGGCGGAACAGGTTGATACACAAGATAATTTTTCAACGTGCGTAGATTTGGGTTTCGACTTCTTCCAGGGTTATTTTTTCTCGCAACCGGAAGCACGTATTCTACGACAGCTTCCTGCGTCTAAAATGAACATTGTTGATTTGATGGGCGAAAGCTCTAGCAGCGACTTTGACATAGACCGTATCAGCCAAATTATAGAGCGAGACGCCACCTTAAGCTTCTTATTGCTGAAGTTTATCAATAACCCCACTATTAATAAGCGTTACAAAATTACATCACTAAAGCACGCGCTTAATTACATGGGTGAAGTAGAGATTAAGAAATTCATCGCTTTGTTAAGTTTAACGAACTTAGGCGATACAAAGCCTCTTGAAATCATTCATATGTCGTTAGTTCGCGCTAAGTTTTTCGACTTACTTGCTGAGCGTAGAGGTCTTAGAAATAATCCGCCCATCTCCTTTTTGGTTGGTTTATTTTCGCTTCTTGAAGGGTTACTTGATCAGTCTATGACAGACATTGTAAAGCAGCTGCCGCTTTCCGATGAGGTTAACGATGCACTACTTGGCAAGAACTTAGAAATGAACAGCTATATGACTTTGGTTCGCGCCTTTGAAAGCGCCCTTTGGATGAATGTCATAAAACAAGCTAAAGTGCTTAATATTGACCAGAAGCAGCTGCATATGCTGTATAACCAAGCCATCATTTGGGGCAATGGAGTGCGCAGCGCTATCTCCTCACACTATCCCCGTGCGATAGCTTAAGTACAAAACTAAGAACACGCCTACTTACCGCCAATAACGTCATACAGTGACTTATATATTTCGCACTGTAGGCGTGTAAGTATACTCACGTCTACGACTACTTGGGCTCTATTTCCCTTACATGACGCTGCACAGAGATAAGTGAGCCCAGTAAACCGAGCAGCACCGATAGTCCCAGCATAGTCAGCAATGCAGAACCGGTTAATCCGGTAATGTTGAAATCCTTCTGATACATAGCGGCAAACGTAGTGATGCTGCTGTCCATCCACCATAGTATGATAATAACGGCAAACCACGCCATTAGTCCGCCCAATAGGCCATACCAGAAGCCTGTATATAAAAACGGGCGATGGATAAACGCATCGGTTGCGCCAACCAGCTTCATCACCACGATTTCGTCATACTTGTTCAAAATATTCAGACGAATGGTGTTACCAATAATTAGTACAACGGCGATGAAAAGTAGTAATCCTATTAGCGTAACCAAGTCTCTAGCAATATCGATAACGGCATATAGTCGCTCTAACCATTCGATATCCAGTTTGCCAATATCAACTTCACGCTGCTGTCGCAGCTTATCTAGCAGTGCTTTGGCTGCCGTCGGTGACGCGTGTTTTTCGTTTGGCGTTACTAGTACTACATCAGGCAGTGGGTTTTTCTCTAGATAGGCGATGGCATCGCCCAATCCTGACAAGTGCTGAAATTCTTTAAGCGCATCATCCGCTGGAATATAAACAACGCTGTCTATTTCAGACCAGCTGTTTAATCGTGCCACCAGCTGTTGCGAACTTGCCGCGTTGATATTTGGCTTTAAAAACAGAGATATTTCTGAAGCCTGATCCCAGCCTGCTGTAATTTTCTCAGTATTTTTCACCATGATATAAAGCGTACTAGGTAGCGTAATACTCAGGCCTAGTACCCCAATAGTCATTAAAGATGCCAGCGGCTGACGCCACAGCTCTCCAAGACTCGCCAGCGCTTGGCGCACATGGCTGACAAAGAACATCACAATAGATTGAATAAAGCCCACTTTGGCAGAAGACGCCCCTTTTGCACGCCCTTTAAACAAAATACTCATGACCAGGCTCCTTCACTGCTGGCTGAACTTGTGCCATCAAGATCATCAGTAAGGCCATCGGTGATCATTTGACCATTTTTGAGGGTCAGCGTGCGATAACGCATGCGAGCAATCAGCCCTAAATCATGGGTTGCAATAAGTACTGACACGCCCGCTTGATTGAAGTCTTCGAAAAGACGAATAATTTCCATAGAAAGCTTGGGGTCGAGGTTACCGGTCGGTTCGTCTGCCAGCAGTAACGGGGGTTTATTTACTACTGCTCGCGCGATCCCCACTCGCTGCTGCTCACCACCAGACAACGTAATAGGCAGGCAACGCGCTTTATCTCTTAGCCCTACCATTTCAAGCGCAGCTTCTACGCGCTTGCGAATTTCTTTGTGGGTGTAACCCTCAATGACTAGCGGTAACGCCACGTTGTCAAAAACCGACTTGTCCATTAGCAGCTGGTGACTTTGGAAGATCATGCCGATATCGCGGCGTATATAGGCAATATCTCGACGGGTAATGGCGTTAAGGTCGTGGCCATTAATAAGAACGCGCCCTACTGTTGGGCGCTCCATTAGGCTGATAAGTTTAAGTAGCGTGCTTTTTCCTGCGCCAGAATGCCCTGTTAAAAAGGCCATTTCACCCGGCGCAATATGAAAATTCACCTTGCTTAGCGCACGTTGTCCGCCCGGATAAGTTTTGCTTACCTGCTCAAACTTTATCATTATTTTTCCCTACCGCTTTGCTGGTTTTAGCTTTCAGGTGTGTCCATTTCGCTAAACAACGCATCAATAAATTCTTGTCCATCAAACTGGCGTAAATCATCAATACTTTCGCCAACACCTATATACCTTATAGGAATTTTAAACTTATCGGCAATAGAGAATATAACGCCGCCTTTCGCTGTACCGTCTAACTTGGTTAGTGTGATGCCTGTTAAGCCCACGGCTTCGTTAAACAACTTGGCTTGGCTAATGGCGTTTTGCCCTGTACCTGCATCCAATGTAAGCATAACTTCGTGAGGCGCATTCGGATTAATTTTCTTCATTACGCGAACCACTTTCTTAAGCTCTTCCATCAAGTTGTTCTTATTCTGCAGGCGCCCTGCCGTGTCGGCAATAAGGATATCTGTGCCGCGCGATTTTGCTGCTTCTAGTGCATCGTAAAGTACCGATGCACTGTCAGCGCCAGTGTGCTGTGCGATAACCGGAATATCGTTGCGCTCGCCCCATACTTGAAGCTGTTCAACCGCCGCCGCTCTAAAGGTATCACCCGCAGCAAGCATCACTTTCTTACCTTCTTGCTGGAACTGCTTAGCCAGCTTACCAATAGTCGTGGTTTTACCTACGCCATTTACGCCAACCATTAAGATAACGAACGGACCTTCACTGGAATCATGGGCCTGCATCACTTCTGACAGAGGCTGATTCACTTGAGACAACATTCCCGACATTTGCTGCTTCATGATCTCCAGCAAGGCTTCGGCATCTTTTAAATCTTTTCGAGAAGCACTATCGGTTAGGTGATCGATGATTTTTTGCGTAGTATCCATGCCCACGTCAGCGACTAACAGCTGAGTTTCAAGGTCTTCATAGAGCTCATCATCAATGGTTTTGCCTTTAAACAGGCTTACTATGCCGCTACCTAAATTCTCTTTTGTACGAGATAGGCTTTCTTTTAAACGTGCGAATAACGACTTTTTCTCTTTCGGCTTTTCTTCGGCTTTGGCTTTAGCTTGCGCTTCAGCCTCTGCCTTTGCGCGAGCCTCTTCTTCCGCTTGCGCCTTCGCCTGTGCTTCAGCCTCTGCCTTTGCGCGGGCTTCTTCTTCCGCTTGGGCTTTCGCCTGTGCTTCAGCCTCTGCCTTTGCGCGCGCTTCTTCTTCGGCTTTAGCCTTCGCCTGTGCTTCAGCTTCTGCCTTTGCGCGAGCTTCTTCTTCCGCTTGCGCCTTCGCCTGTGCTTCAGCTTCTGTCTTAGCGCGGGCCTCTTCTTCCGCTTGTGCCTTCGCCTTTGCTTCAGCTTCTGCCTTTGCGCGGGCTTCTTCTTCCGCTTGGGCTTTCGCCTGTGCTTCAGCTTCTGCCTTTGCACGCGCTTCTTCTTCAGCTTTAGCCCTCGCCTGCGCTTCAGCTTCTGCCTTTGCGCGAGCTTCTTCTTCCGCTTGGGCTTTCGCCTGTGCTTCAGCTTCTGCCTTTGCACGAGCTTCTTCTTCCGCTTGTGCCTTCGCCTTTGCTTCAGCCTCTGCCTTAGCGCGGGCCTCTTCTTCCGCTTGAGCCTTCGCCTGTGCTTCAGCTTCTGCCTTAGCGCGGGCCTCTTCTTCCGCTTGCGCCTTCGCCTTTGCTTCAGCTTCTGCCTGTAAGCGAGCTTCTTCCGCTTGGGCTTTTTGTTTATCTGCTTTTTTGTTCTTACTGAACCAGCCAAAAAGTTTCGACATCGTTAGGACAAATCCTTATAAATTCTTAGCAATTTCGGCTACACTTGCCGCCTAATGTATGAACGCATGATACCATTGTCAGCCACTATGAAGCGAGTTTCTCGCCCTACTCGGGCACCATCTTCTGCAAAAAAACCTTATTCATCCCAAAAAGGGAAAAAATCAGGGAAAACCCAAAGCACAAATAGTCCTGGGCAAATACGCATTATCGGTGGCCAATGGCGTGGTAGAAAGTTACCCGTACTCAATGCAGAAGGGTTAAGGCCAACTACAGACAGAAACAAAGAAACCTTGTTTAACTGGTTAATGCCGTACATAAACGATGCACGCTGCTTGGATGTATTTGCGGGTTCTGGTGGACTAGGTTTAGAAGCTCTGTCTCGCTATGCAGCACATTGTGATTTTATAGAGCTGGATAAACAGGCAGCAAGCCAGCTTAAAAGTAATCTTACCTTATTAAAAGCAAATGAACTGGCGTCAGCAACCGTTCATCAAGGGGACGCACTAGGTATTTTAAAAGGCATCAGCCAAGCGCCTTACGATATTATTTTTGTCGATCCGCCTTTTGCGAAATCATTGGTAGCACCTACGCTGGCTGCGCTAGAAGATAACAAACTTGTTCATAGTGGTAGCGTGGTGTATTTAGAGCACGAAAGTGCGCTAACAACGCCCGCTCTCCCCGCCCATTGGCAAATTATTAAAGACAAACAAACTAGCGCGCTGCGCTATATGCTAATTGAGATATGTTGATTGATAACGATTGAAGTGCCTCAATTGAGGAGAGATAAGCCGTGACCTTTAACTAAGTACACGGCTTTTATTGAGCATAAGAGCTAAGGATCTGTTGCTCGTTTTACCTAAGCAAGATCAAGTTGCGTTGTCATTAAAGCTCAAGACCAATATTGGAGATTCCAGCTTCCAAGGCAAGTGCTTTCATTTCAT
Source organism: Alteromonas sp. CH_MED4-4 (assembly GCF_037029575.1). Taxonomy (NCBI): domain Bacteria; kingdom Pseudomonadati; phylum Pseudomonadota; class Gammaproteobacteria; order Alteromonadales; family Alteromonadaceae; genus Alteromonas; species Alteromonas sp. CH_MED4-4. The sequence continues at coordinate 24,767 of NZ_JAYMEU010000038.1, forward strand.
CTGCCGCTTTCGCTGGGTATTTGGCTTGCTCTACATAATCAAGCAATTCGTTTTGTACCTCAACTTCAAACTCCATCAGCGGATGCCCTTTTACAGTCTCGTCATCGGCTTCTTCGCTTTCTAGCAAATAGGCTTCTACGCTGCCTTGCGATAACTTGCTGATGACCACTGCGCCTTGCGGATCGTCGCCTGCCATCAAATTTAGCAAACCAGCTAGACCAATAGCTGCATCAATTGCTGGATAAACGCCATAGTTGTCATGCTCACTGGTATCAGGTGTAGCCACTTCAACTTTCTCAAGCTGTACCGCAATGTTGAATTTGCTCTTGGGTGATTTCAACGTTTCCCACACCAAATTCAAACAGTTGCGCAATGCGCTTGCATCACCACTTTCCGTTAATTCACAGAAAAGCGTGTAGTTGGGTAGCATACGCTCAAGTAATGCAGCACCGAATGCAACGGCTTTCCAGCCTTCCAAGGCGCGAACGCGCCCAAAGGTATTAAGTTTTTGCTTTGCCATTTAAAGGGCTCCAGTGGCATGCATGAAATATTGGGTAACGCCATCCAGCAACATTTGGATAGCAATCATAACTAGGATCATACCCATTAATCGCTCCATCGCAACTAGACCGCGCTCCCCCAGAATTTTATGGAACACATTTGAAAATAGTAAGATCACTGCGCTTATCGACCATGAAGCCGCAAGCGCAATCGACCAGTCAGCCATTCTGTCTGGCGCTTGGTTGGCAAGAAGAATAAGCGCAGCCAGCGTTGAAGGGCCCGCTATCATAGGAATAGCTAGAGGTACTAGAAAAGGTTCTTCACCTACAGCTAATCCACTGGGGTTGCCCGATGATGGAAAAATCATTTTAAGCGCAATAAGGAACAGAATAATTCCCCCAGCGATACTTACTGTCTCTTGTTCCACGTTCAGAAAATTGAGAACCGATTGGCCACTGAACAAAAAGAGAAACAGGATGCCAAGAGCAAATAATAATTCTCGAATTAGGATGACTTGACGACGCTTTGGTTCTATCGATTTGAGTACCGACATGAACACAGGGAGGTTACCTAAGGGATCCATGATCAAAAAGAGCATGATGGCAGCAGACCAAGTATCCATTTTTTTACTGTCTCCGGTTGTGAGGCTAAGCCCGTTTGCGCGTAAACCATTGAGTATAACTCAAAGTTCTTACAGATGGTCGTTTTAGGCGCGCAATGGTAAACCAAGCTGACTTAGTTAAAAACACCTTTTAAGGCATGATTGTTTTTCATTTATCTAGAGCCTGCAAAAAATACTCGAAAAATAACGAAAGTGCGCTTTACTAAAGCGTAGGGAGAAGTGTTTGTCATTTCTAAGCGGTGTTTTCGCCTTATTCACGGTCAGAATTCAAACAGCCCAATTGGCTTTTTCTACACCTTTTGGATAATGTCTTATCTCCAGAGCTTTTGATGTAATAGTGAGTAACATCATTTTGTTTAACGTTTTGTTCTGCGCATTGTTCGGCGTTGGAACCTGTTAATCCTCAATAAGAACAACCAAAAATAGGAAATATTGCAATGAGTTTGATGACTGTTAAAGAAGTGGCTGCTTTTCTTGGCGTACAAGAAGTGCGCGTAGAGCGCCTTGAGCGTGAAAGCCTTTTGGTTTCGAAAGATAAAGACACCGACGGTAACCCACTTTTCGACAGTGGCGACGTTGAACGCTATAAAACGCTAGCTGAGCGTTTAGGCGGGATCTAATTTACAGAAAAAGGGCGTGATTTTTTGCAAAGTCACGCCCTTTTTATTTTTTTGCGCGAAGCGACGTTAGTTCAAGTAACGTTATTCGCTTTGCCTCTACACATCCACGTGGCACAACGTGCGACGTTTAAAAATAGAGCAGCGTTCGACAGCCGTTAGGGCGTCGAACGCTATTTTATTTATGCACTGAAGTCTTTCAGCATTCTCGCAATTGAGCGAATACCTTTCGCTGTTGCCCCTACCGGCATTTCAGATGTTGCCCCGCCATGGTAAGCAGCGGCTAAATCCAAATGTACCCAGCCTTCTGGCTTAACAAAGCGTGATAAGAAGCCCGCAGCGTTTGATGCACCGCCACCACCGCCACCTTTCATCGGGCGACTGTTTGCTGTATCTGCGAACGCCGATGGACAGCGCTCTGCGTGGAAATCTTCAAGTGGTAGCGGCCAAAAACGTTCGTTTTCTGCCTTTGCTGCTTTAAGCATTTGTTCGCGGGCATTATCATCTAACGAGAATACGCCATGGTAGTCAGAACCCAGTGCAACCACTGCAGCACCGGTTAGCGTTGCTGCATCAATAATCAACGGTGCGCCCGTTTCCGTTGCCGCCATAAGGCCATCAGCCAACACTAAACGTCCTTCAGCATCGGTATTAACCACTTCAACGGTTACCCCATTTTTGTAGGTAAGCACATCACCCAACTTATAAGCGTGACCGCTAATAAGGTTTTCTGCACAGCACAAAATAAGCTGAATACGCTTTTCACTGCCTTGAGAAATAGATAGCCCTAATGCCCCTGTTACCGTCGCAGCGCCGCCCATGTCACATTTCATATCTAACATGCCTTCGCTTGATTTAATGCTGTAGCCACCGCTGTCGAAGGTGATGCCTTTTCCAACTAGCACGGCATCAACTGGCGCATCCGTATTACCTGTTGGGTTGTAATCAAGTACCAGCATTGCAGGCGGACGTTCACTACCGCGGCCCACATTATAAATGCCAATCCAGCCCTGCTCTTTAAGATCTTCACCTACCGTCATTGAGTAGGTTACCTTGTCACCACCCAGTGACTTAAGCCACTGTGCTGCTCGGGTTGCTAAGGTTTCAGGGCTTAGATCTTCAGGTGTTTCGTTTACCAGCTGACGGGTAAATAGTAACGCCGCATATTCTTGCTCTAGCGCTTCTTTGTCAGCCGTTTCGGCCCATTTTATTGACGCTGGTTTGCGGGCACGCGTGAAGCTAAGTGCAAAAGCCCACTGCTGCTCTTTGTGCCAATCGCCGCTTAGCGTAACTGCTGGCAGGCTTAAGCCATCTAGCTTTCTTGCCGCTTGCTGAATTAAACGCTCATTAAGCTTGTCGTCAGGCAGGTGAATAACTGCACCTGATTCAGTGAAAGAAAGCTTAGCACTCTCGCCCCACACTGCTTCAGCACTGTTTCTAGAAAGGCTAACGGTAAATTCTGCCATCGCGTTTTATTCCTTATTACATCGTTATATTATTGCAAAGCGCTTTTTGCGCTTGCACAAATGTTTGTTACTCTTTGGCGCCTTGTTTACTGCGCTTGTTGTTCGCTAACCACATACGCTTTGTTCGCTAAGCGCATACGCTATACGTGCTCGTTCAAAAGCACACATATCAATTAGCGAAACACACTAACGTGTTTTCACCTACATTCTAAAAAAGGCGACACATGAAGTTTTCACCTTCCTTATTACGCGGCACCCTTATAAAAAGGTACAAGCGATTTCTTGCCGATGTTGAGTTAGACGACGGCACTATTGTAACTGCACATTGCCCAAATACTGGCGCTATGACTGGCTGTGCTGTTCCTGGATACACTGTCTTTTTAAGTGAATCCACCAACCCAAATCGAAAACTCAAGTATACATGGGAGCTAGCCCAAACATTTGATGGTCACTTCATCGGCATCAATACGCACAATGCTAATAAACTGGTGGCGGAAGCGCTAGATAACAAGGTGCTAAGCGAATTTTCAGACATCACAGATTGGAAAGCAGAAGTAACACCGCCAACCGCCAATAGCCGGTTCGACTTTGCATTAACCCGAAAAAATGTTGAACATCAGAGTGTTACTGAGTATATGGAAGTTAAATCCGTCACCTTAGCGGATGAAAACAAAGGGTTCTTCCCCGACGCAGTCACTCAACGCGGCGCGAAGCACTGTTTAGAACTTGCTCGTTTATCTGACAGTGGTATAAAAACCAATCTGTTATTCTGCGTACAACACACCGCCATCGAAAGTGTACAAGTGGCCGAGCATATTGATCCAACTTATGCAGAAAGCGTAAAGATTGCCGCAAACGCTGGCGTAACGGTTTTGGCGGCAAGCTGTAGAATAGACGAACAAAAAATCCTATTAAATCAAACACTCCCTTTGATTTTATAAAAAATAGGTTGATTTTTTTCATTTCGCCTTCATATTTGCGCCTTGTTTTAGTGGGAGAACGCACTAATGCGTTTGCTGGTAGCCAGCGGGCTAAATGAAAAAACACCTGGCTAATTTATGAAAGCAATACACCAGCATAATAATTACATAGACACGATTGATTGCCTGAAGTTGTCGAGTCTGATATAGATATCGGTCCAATCAGGACAAGATGGATGTCGTAGTGTAGGAGATGTGGCAGATGCCAACAGGAAAAGAAACAAAATCCCTAGGACTATTAGCGCTGGCAGGTTTACAGCCGTACGAGCCAAAAGCTGACGAAGAGTACATGGGCGAGCCCCAAATGGAGCACTTCCGTCTATTGCTTAAAGCATGGCGCAACCAACTTCGTGAAGAAGTTGACCGTACAGTAACGCACATGAAGGATGAAGCAGCAAACTTCCCTGATCCTGTAGACCGTGCAGCTCAAGAAGAAGAGTTCAGCCTTGAGTTACGTACACGTGACCGTGAGCGTAAGCTAATAAAGAAAATTGAAAAAACGCTTAAGCGAATTGAAGAAGACGATTTCGGCTTCTGTGACCAGTGTGGTATCGAAATTGGTATTCGTCGCTTAGAAGCTCGTCCTACAGCAGATTTATGTATCGACTGTAAGACCATGGCTGAAATTAAAGAAAAACAACTTCAAGGTTAAGTTACTAGCCTCGATTACGTTGATATAGAAAGCCTCATCCCGAAAAGATGGGGCTTTTTGTTAAGCCTTTATTATGCATAACCACTATGTAGGGCGCTTTGCTCCCTCTCCATCCGGCCAACTTCACTTCGGTTCGATAGTTACCGCTGTTGCCAGCTACCTAGATGCCAAAAGCCATAACGGAAAATGGCTGCTACGTATGGAAGATATAGACGAGCCGCGCTGTATTAAAGGTGTAGATAAAGACATACTCACTACCCTAGAAGCCCACGGCCTGTATTGGGACGGCGACGTCATCTATCAAAGCCAACAACATGCCCGTTATCAAGCGGTTCTCGATGACTTACTTACACAACAAAAAGCCTATTTTTGTACCTGCACACGTAAGCAAATTAAAGCCATGGGCGGTGTTTATAACGGCCACTGTCGAACTGAGCCAGTGCACTCCAACACACAGGATTGTGCAGTTCGTTTAAAAGTAGATACTCAACTTGAAGCCTTTGATGACGTGCTTATGGGCAAAGTTATGCCCTCTAATTCAAGCTCCGATTTAATAGCCGAAGACGTAGTACTGAAACGTCGAGACGGCTTATTTTCGTATAACCTTGTCGTGATTTTAGATGACGTATTTCAGCAAGTTAACCATGTCATTAGAGGGTGTGATTTAATTGATGTCACGCCTTTACAGCGCGCCGTATATCACACGCTGGGCTATTCTACTCCTGAATACGGTCACGTGCCGGTCGCTGCCGTGGCACCAGGCAGAAAACTAAGTAAACAAAACCGTGCAGCGCCAGTTAAAAACGAAACAGCTTTAGATAATCTCGTGCGTGTGATGCACTTTTTAGGCTTTTCCTTTCCAAATGCCTCAGAATTTGGTGATATTGATTCGGCGCTTAAGACGGCTATTTCAATGTGGAATAGGAAAAAAGTAGTGAAAACACCCGAAATTATTGTTCCACAGCATGAATCCACTTATTATAGCGAACCTTTATAGTCTGCGGAGATACCATCATCATTCATCGTGTTTTTAAATCTGTTAAGCGCGCTTTTTCAAAAGAGAGTTCGTCTCCTAACGCTTTAAAGCCAAGGACTATGACCCGTGGAGAACACGGTATATCTCGCGAAGACGTAAGCGCAAATGCATTAAAAGTAATGTATCGCCTTAATGGAGCTGGCTTCGAATCCTATTTGGTAGGAGGCTGTGTACGCGACATTTTGATGGGTCACGAACCAAAAGATTTCGACGTGGTGACGAACGCCACACCTGAACAAATTAAAGGCTTGTTCAGAAATTGCCGCCTTATCGGCAGGCGCTTTCGTTTGGCCCACATTGTGTTTGGCCGTGAAATCATTGAAGTAGCCACGTTCCGCGGGCATCACCAAGAGACGGACGAAGACGAAAACCTTCCCAAAGGCAAGGCTGTCGCAAAGCGCGACGCTCACGGTCAATTAGTACGCGATAACGTATTCGGCACCATTGAAGAAGATGCTGAACGCCGTGACTTTACCTTTAACGCCATGTATTACAGCGTGGCAGACTTTACGGTAAAAGACTTCGCTAATGGCTTAGCCGCCATAGAAAAAAGAGAAGTTGAGCTTATTGGCGACCCGGAAACACGCTACCGTGAAGATCCGGTACGCATGTTACGTGCGGTGCGCTTTGCCGTTAAGCTTGGCATGCGCATTGAAGCAAAAACCGCTGCACCGATTAAATCTCTGGCCAACCTTTTACAGAACATTCCACCTGCGCGCTTGTTTGAAGAAACCCTTAAACTGTTTTTATCGGGTAAGGGAGAAGAAACTTTCTTAATGCTGCACGAATACGGCTTAATCGAGCCTTTGTTCCCTCAGCTAACGCCGTTTTTGAAAGATGAAAACAGCCGTGAAATGCAGTTTGTACGTCGCGTACTTGCCAATACCGACCAGCGCATTAATAGCGACCAGCGTGTTACGCCAGCGTTCCTTTATGCCGCACTACTCTGGTATCCGGTTGAAGAAGAGTCACAACGCTTACAAAGCGAGTCTGGCTTAAATGCTCACGATGCATTTAATATTGCGTCAGGCGAGGTCATCGCACGTCAAACACAACGTATTATGATCCCTAAACGCTTCTCTACCGTGGTTCGGGACATCTGGATTTTACAGCAACGTCTACCTAAGCGCTTTGGCCGTCGCGCTTTCCAATTGCTTACGCACCCTAAATTTAGAGCAGGCTATGACTTTTTGCTTGCCCGAGGCCAAATTGAAGGTGGCGATCTATTAGAGCTAGCTCAGTGGTGGACGCACTTCCAGCACGCTGACAACGGTAAGCAGAAAGGCATGCTTAACGCCCTTCGCAAAAGCGAAGGCGGCGCAAAAGGTGCCCCGCGTAAGCGCAAGCGTAAACCAGCGAAGCGAGGTCCTGATGCATAAAGAGCACGTGTACATTGGTGTAGGTAGCAACCTCGGCGATAGCCAAGGAAAAGCCCAGCGCGCGTTTGATGCGATAGGTCAAATAGAAGACACCCGCGTACTTAAAACCTCTTCACTTTATTCCAGTAAACCGATGGGGCCGCAAGACCAACCTGACTATATTAACGCGGTGTGCTTAATTGAGACCTCGTTAAAGCCCCACGGCTTATTGAAGCAGTTGCAACGCATAGAGCTGGAAGAAGGCCGTGAGCGCAAAGGTGAGCGCTGGGGACCACGCACGTTGGATTTGGATATTTTGTTGTACGGCAGCGAAACTATCGACACCGCAGACTTAATCATTCCCCATTACGGCATGGCAGAACGCGAGTTCGTTATGGTGCCGCTGTTTGAAATTGCGCCCAATATGGTTATGCAAGATGGCAAACCCATCTCGGCATGGGTCGCTAACTGCTCGCTGGATGGACTTCGTCGCCTGCGCTCTTCCAATTAGCGGCAAAATCCGTATAGTTCGCCACACGATACCAACAATATCAATCTGAGACATGTCATGAAGAAAGTAACTGTATCGGGCTTGCTTAAGAAAAAGCAGGCCGGGGAAAAGATCACCTCTTTAACCGCTTACGACGCCAGCTTCGCCAAAATGTTCGACGAACAAGGCGTTGACGCCCTTCTTATTGGCGACTCTTTAGGCATGGTCCTTCAAGGTGAAGACGACACCCTACCGGTAACCATCGATGACATTGCCTACCACACGAAAAGTGTGCGTCGCGGCACTGAACGCGCCTTCGTATTAGCCGATATGCCGTTTATGTCTTACGCCACTCCTGAGCAAACCTACGCCAATGCAGCAAAGCTTATGGCTGCAGGTGCAAGTATGGTTAAGATGGAAGGTGGAAGCTGGTTGTGCGACACCATCAAAGGCTTAAACCTGCGTGGCGTACCTGTGTGTGGCCATTTAGGCTTAACGCCTCAGTCAGTGCACGTTTTCGGTGGTTTTAAAGTTCAAGGCCGCGAAGCGAGCCAAGCTGAAAAACTGCTTAGCGAAGCGAAAGCGTTGGAAGAAGCCGGTATTCAGTTATTAGTGCTTGAGTGCGTGCCTTCATCGCTAGGCAAAGCGGTTAGCGAAGCCCTAACCATACCGGTAATCGGTATAGGCGCAGGCAAAGATACCGACGGTCAAATTCTGGTGATGCACGACATGTTTGGCATCAGCGCAAACTATATGCCGAAGTTCTCAAAGAACTACCTTGTAGAAACCGGCGATATGCGCAAAGCCGTATCAAAATATATTGAAGATGTGCAAAGCGGTGCGTTCCCATCGGCTGAACACAGCTTCGAGTAACGAGGTAAATTATGAAGGTGGTTGATAGTATTTCAGCATTACGCAGCACGGTGAACGCATGGCGACGTAATGGTGAAACCGTAGGTTTTGTACCCACTATGGGCAACCTGCACGATGGTCATCTCAAACTAGTTAAAAAAGCGAAAGCGCACAACGACAAAGTGGTGGTTAGCATTTTTGTTAATCCCATGCAATTTGGTGCGAACGAAGATTTAGACGCCTATCCACGCACTATCGAAGAAGATAAAGCTAAGCTTATTTCTGTGGGTGCTGACGCGGTGTTTTTACCTAGCGTAGCGGAAATGTATCCGGCAGGTCTGGATGCGCAGACGTTCGTTGAAGTGCCCGGTATTTCAGACTCGCACTGTGGCGCCAGTCGCCCTGGCCATTTTCGCGGCGTCGCTACCGTGGTGACCAAGCTTTTCAACATGGTACAGCCCGACGATGCGTTTTTTGGTGAAAAAGACTTCCAGCAGCTACAAGTTATTCGCGCGTTAGCTCGCGATTTATCAATGGCAGTGAAGGTTCACGGGGTTTCTACTGAACGCGAGACGTCAGGCCTAGCAATGAGCTCTAGAAATGGCTACCTGACAGACACTGAAAAAGCGACGGCGAGTGCTATTTTTGCAGAAATGCAGCGCTTAAAAGCGGGCATAGAAAGTGGTAACACCGACTTTGTTCAGCTTGAAAATGCCATGGTCAGTAACCTTGAAGCAAAAGGCTTTAAGAAAGACTACTGTCAGGTAGTTAACGCCGCCACCTTTGAACCAGCTAACGATAGCGACAAAGAATTAGTTCTGCTTGTTGCTATGTTTATGGGTAAGACACGCTTAATTGATAATATGCAAATTACGCGAGATTAAGCGTAATACCAATCCTCGCGGATAGTCTCGAACTACAAGAGAAAAAGTCCGATGCATGACTCCTAAACAGAGCCTGTATCGGGCGTTTTTTTATTTGTTGCTGCTGAAGTCTTTAAGACGCAACGGTTTCTGTTTCGCGAACGAAATCCATTAGCTCTTTCCAAACCTGTGTCTCTTTCGCAATTAAGTGTTGCTCAGCCAAAATTGCGGCCAAGTCGTTATGGCTAGTAAGCGGATTCGCTAACACTACGCGAAACACGGTAATACACTGGGAAGGGTAATCCGGCGCTTCCAGGCGAGTACGAGACACAAAAGACTTACCTGCTTCACGCTGCTGCTTTTGTACCGCAACAACAAGGGCATCAACCTTCTCATTAATAGCGTTGCGGGTTTTAGCATTCACATGCTTCAGCTTTTCCTGCACTTCAGCGGGACAAACCCGATAGGTCAACAGTGATAGAATAGGTGTGGTCGTCAATTCAAAGTCTTGGGCTTTATCAATCATCTGCGCAAAGTCTTTGGCTTTATCAATGCTGCGATCAATTAGTAGCTCGTACCCTTTGCGACCGAATATATGCAGCGCCGAGTACACCATCATGGCCATACCGTTTCGGGAGCCTTCCAGCGTTGTAGCACCTAAGTCTTTAGAGCCTGCACGCAAAATATATTGCGCGTGATGTCTTACCGCATTGGCATTTTGTGGGTCTTTGAAAAGCGCCATTCCTGCGCCCATTGGCACGTACATCTGCTTATGTGCATCAATAGTCACTGAGTCTGCGCGCTCAATACCTTTTAGTCTGTCGCGGTAGCGCGCCGAGAACAGCGTAGCGCCGCCCCAGGCTGCGTCTACATGGAACCAGCAGCCTAACTCTTTGGCTACGTCAGCAAGCTCGTCTAGTGGGTCTACGTGCCCTGTTTCGGTGGTGCCGCCTACCCCAACGATAGCAAGAAGCTTATTGCCTTCCTCTTGATAACGTTTGCCAATGCGAAGGGCTTTTGCTGGATCTAGGGTTTGCTTTGGCGCGGGCACAGTTAATAATTGTTCGCGGCCTAACCCCAATACATCCACTGCCTTTGACAGCGAGTAATGCCCACGTTTACTGCACATCACGCCTAAATTGTTAATGTCGTAGTGACGATAGGCAGCGGCAAGACCTGCTTTTGCCACGCCAGAAAACCCTTTTTGTGGGCCTAGTAGTTTGTTGCGAGCCACCCATAAGGCAGTGATGTTGGCAATGGTTCCGCCAGAACAAAATGCCCCCAAAGAATGGGCCGCACTGTGTAGATGGTTGTCGTAAAAGCTTTGAGGCTGATCGTACACAAGGTTGTGCATCATACCCAATACTTGACGTTCTAGCGGCGTGAAAGCTTTAGACGTTTCTATTTTAACCAAGTTCTGGTTAAGCCCGACCATTAACTTAGAAAGCGGCAGGTGAAAATAGGGCAACGCTGAGGTCATGTGACCAATAAAGGTAGGCGAGTAAGTATTAACTGAATGCGCAACAAGCTTATCTAACAAGCTTTCAGCATGAGTAGACACAAACTCGGGTGACTCAGGCACCTTGGAGTCTGAAAAGTCTTTTTCAATTTCTTCTAACGACGTCTTTTTTGTCACTACGTGCTGCGACAAAAAATCTAAGATATTGTCAGATAAATGCTGCTCTATTTGAGCCAGCTTTGAGTCTTTGTGTTCAGGCTTGGTAAAGACCCTAAACAGGTGCTCTAAACTAACTTGCGCTTCACCCACTCAACACACCTCATACTTAAAACAATCACACATTTCGCTTACATTTATTGGGCGAAATCAACAGGCGGTTTTGTAGGACACCGGCCTGACACTTACTTTTCCTTTTAGCCAAATAGCATTCAACACAATTACTTTGCGACTGGTGCAGCTATTTATCCAACATATCCCTTAACGGTACATCGGCTGGGCTAATGCGCGTTGACGCGGTCCATTCGTTGCCAAACCTGAAAACTTATCACAATACTTTCAGGGTGTCGCACTTTACATCAGATTGCAATGCTCGCCAAGGGTTAGCGCACGGCATTTAAGCGACTATTAACGTTTTATTACATGCAAAAAACTTATGAAGCGGTTAACTCTGCACACGTATTTAAACGAATTCCCCCGAATTTTGTACCGCAAATTCTATCAGTCTCTACTATATTTAATTTATGAATAGTACCAACACGGGTCTCTCGTATTGGTTTTCCATCTTCTAATTGCGAGCCTAAGTAGCCATTGAACTCACATTCAAGCATTCATCGCTGCGATAAAGTACTGCTTCAAAGCAAGGGGGTCTGTTTATGCCCATTCGTGAAATTTCCGAGGATTTCTCTATCGATGATATCGTGCCTTATTTTCAACCCATCGTTGACTTACAAAGCCAAGGAGTATGGCGCTACGAGTGCCTGGCACGCTTGATAACCCGAGGTGATAAGACTTTTTTACCTAGCGAGTTTCTCTACCTTATAGAGCGCGAACAACACGTAAATACACTTGCAGCGAGCATGTTTGTGCAATGTGCCAGCTATTTTCACGACGTTAATATCCCTTGGAACATCAATATAACTGCCAATGACCTTCACAATGTAGAGCTTACTAATACCCTCATCACCCATTTAGCAAGCTATCCCACGCCGGAGCGTGTAAGTATAGAAGTGAGTGCTTCTACTGCCCTATCCAATCCGAAAAGCCTTACCGCATTTATCGAAAAAAGCATGCATGTGGGGCTGGGCGTTTTCATCGACAACGTTGGATCATGCCCAGGTAACATACGAGCGCTTATGAACTTGCCAGTTCGGGGGATTAAGCTCGCTGGCGGGCTAATTAAACACTATGACGAACAAGAGGCAGTGAGGGAATATGTAGACTATCTGCTGTCGCTATGTGAACGCCATGGAGTAAGCACTATTGCCGAGCACGTAGAAGATGAGGCGCATCTAGAACGCGTAAAACGCCTGCCCATTCGTTATGCACAGGGATATGTGTTTAGTCCGCCCATGGCGAATGTGCGAAGTGCCACTGCGCGCCATTAACAAGCGAATTATACGAATTTGAATAACAAACGGGGCGAGATTTTCATCTCACCCCACTTTTATCAGCTTTCAGTATTTCTTGCTGCTATAGCAGACTCAGCTTTCTTCGCTACGGCAGTTAAGCTGCCAGCACGATTGACCGCTCCCTCGGTACTTTCGCTCAAACGGCGTCATGTGATCATCGCCAGTAACTTCAGATAAATCAGATACCATGCCGTAATGTTTAGCCGCTTGCGCAAATTCCATTAGATAAATAAGCCAGTTGCTACGCACCTCAATATTAGGTGTGATCGCCATCAGGTCCACCATGGCCGCACTACCGTGCCAGCGCTTTTGAACCTGCGTCTTTTTAGGATAGGGGTTGGGATACAGCAGAAAGTGCTGAGTCACGTTCCAACTAGACTGCTTTACTAAGCGCCAAAAGTCGTTCACATCGGCACGAATGACCCGATAGTTATCTTGCTGTGCACTGTAATACTCGTGTTTATCCACCCGCAGCGCCGACTTATCGATACCGATAACACGCGCATCGGGGTTTGCTCTTGCAATATTCGCCGTACTTTCGCCAACGCCGCAGCATGAATCTAAAATGATCTCGCCGCTAAAGCCATCAAGCCACGCGCTGACATCATCAAACGCGGCTTGTGTATGGTCGCTAATCGGTCGCTTATTTTCACTCGCTTGGTACTTTTTCACTAAGTCGTCTAACTTATCGTGAATACCTACCTGCGATGTTGTGATTTCTCTAGAATTACCGCTGGCCATTAGCTACGAATACCTTTACCCGTTTTAAGTAGGTAGTACGCCACACCAAATAGCAGTGCATTAAAGCCCACTAACAAGGCAAGCGACAAGGTTACATTTACGTCAGAGACCCCCAAGAAGCCATAACGAAACCCGTTGACCATATAGACAACAGGGTTCGCCTTACTCACCCACTGCCAGAATTCAGGCAATAGGGTAAGTGAATAAAACACACCACCTAAGTAAGTTAACGGTGTTAATACAAACGTTGGAACCACGCTAATATCATCAAAGGTCTTCGCAAATACCGCATTAATTAAACCCGCAGTCGCAAACAAGGTAGAAGTGAGTAACAACGTGAGCGCAATAATGCCCAAATTGTGTATTTGAACATCAACGAAAAACAGCGACACTAAGGTAACGATAATACCTATCAGTATGGCGCGGGCCACGCCGCCGCCCACATACCCGAGAATGATGACCGAAGTGGGTACTGGTGACACCAACAGCTCTTCAATATTGCGCTGAAATTTAGCACTAAAAAATGAAGAGGACACGTTGGCGTAGGAGTTTGTGATCACCGACATCATAATAAGGCCGGGCACAATAAACTCCATGTAAGTAAAGCCGCCCATTTCGCCAATACGGTTGCCGATGAGGCTACCGAATATCACGAAGTACAAACTCATTGTAATAGCTGGCGGCACAAGGGTTTGTACCCATATGCGCAAAAAGCGCGTGCATTCTTTTATCCAAATAGTGGTTAGCGCCACATAGTTTTGCTTAAACCAACCCACGTTTTCTTCTGTGTTCATTTGTGTACTTTCAGTTTTCATGTTTTTCACCTTTACCTGCTGTGGGTTTAGCCAGCTTGCTTCGCTGATTCAACTAAACGCACAAATAGCTCTTCAAGGCGGTTTGATTTATTGCGCATGCTCATTACTTGAATACCCTTTTCACTTAGCTGGGTGAAAACCGGGTTCAATCCTTCCGTTTTCTCAACATCAACTTCAAGGGTATGGTCGTCAATCAAACGGTGTTCAAAGCCCGTTAGTAGGTCATCTGTCGTCGTCATGCCCTCTGGAATTTTGATATCCAACACAAAGGTTTCTAGGCTTAATTTAGACAATAAAGCTTTCATGCTGGTGTTCTCGACAATGGTGCCCTTGTTAATAATGGCGATATTGCGACACAGCATTTCTGCTTCTTCAAGATAGTGGGTAGTGAGGATAATCGTGATCCCCTGACGATTAATCTCTTCTAAGAAGCCCCACATTGAGCGGCGAATTTCAATATCTACGCCCGCGGTTGGCTCATCTAAAATAAGCAATTTCGGCTCATGCATGAGTGCTCGAGCAATCATCAGTCTTCGCTTCATACCACCCGATAGCTCACGCGCGCGGGCATCGCGTTTTTCCCACAGGTCAAGCTGGGCAAGGTATTTTTTAGCGCGCTCTTTCGCAATACTGCGCGGCACACCGTAGTAACCTGCCTGATTCAATACAATTTGCAGTACAGTTTCAAACTGGTTGAAATTGAACTCTTGTGGCACCAGCCCAATGCAGGCTTTGGCTTGCTCTTTTTGCGTTGTGAGGTCATAACCAAACACCGACACACTGCCATTGGTTTGGTTTACAAGTGAACTGATAATACCAATAGTGGTAGATTTACCCGCCCCATTTGGGCCAAGTAATGCAAAGAAGTCTCCTTCTTGTACTGTAAGGTCGACGCCTTTTAGTGCCTGTACGCCACCTTTGTAGGTTTTGGTTAACCCTTTAATGTCCAACGCTTTCATGATTTGCCCGTAGTGAGAGTGTGATCACTAAGACGTATTGACCTTTGATGCAAACCAAAGGTCAGCACGCCCTAATTAACTTTAGTGAGATGCAGTTATCTGTCGCTAACAACTTACAACCAACGAAGTGTAACCTAGTTCATGCTATTAAATGAATACACTCGCGTTTAGTGGTTGCTTTAAACAGTTTAAGCTTTCGTCTTCTAAATGAGAGCGAAAACGCCTTTTTTCAACCCCAATAAAAAAGCGCCGCGTACCGTTGGGGTAGTACGCAGCGCAAAGGGTAGCTTAATACCAGTCTGAATAGATAATTAAGACTTTTACGTAGAAGTTCAGCCTTACCGCTTCCACGGCACTGTTTCCCCTCTCCTAGTCTTTGAAGAGGCTTCTACAGTGCAATCCGCCTATCTTGCTTGGCACTTAAAAAAAAGCAGTGCGCTAAACTCGACGGACAAATACTATTAAACCCGTTATTCATGGCAAAAAAAGCGCGTAATTGTGGAAATGTGGTGGTGATTTAGCTTTCCTATAGATTTAGCACGTGAAACTGCACGCCAAGCGTTTTGTTAATCCACGCTTCGGGACGTTGTGTGGGGCTGCCGCCAAAGATAAAGTTCACGATAAGCCCCTCAAATATGGCGTAAATGAGGCAGGCTTGAGGATTTTATGCCGAACTTAGGCAATAGCTGTCATTCATAGGTATAGTGTGCGCTCTATCAGAATTATATTTGCGGGTTAATGTATGCCAAAGACAATTGCATTAGTGGAAGATGACGCGGCCATTCGCGAAAATTACATTATGGCGCTTAAAGCGCAGGGCTATAGCGTGAATGCCTATGAGGACAGGCCTTCTGCTGCTGAAGCGTTTAACCACACCTTACCCGACTTAGCCATTATCGATATTGGTTTGAAAGATGAAATTGAGGGGGGCTTTATGCTGTGTCAGCAACTGCGAGGCCTATCACAAACCCTACCTATCATCTTTTTTACTGCACGAGATAACGACGTAGATACTATCAGCGGCCTTAGGATGGGCGCAGACGACTATCTGACTAAAGATATTAGCATGGCTCACCTGCTAGCACGCATTGCAGCCTTGTTTAGGCGTACAGATTTACTTGCTGCCCCCACAGAGCAAAAGGATGAACTAAAAGTGGGCGACTTAAAAGTAGACGTGTCGAGAATGACGGTAAGCTGGCAAAACCAGCCCGTTTTGTTAACGGTAACAGAGTTTTGGATGCTGCATGCGCTTATTAAGCGCCCTGGCCATGTGAAAAGCCGCCAACAGCTAATGGATGAATCCAGAATGGTGGTAGACGACACCACCATTACTTCGCATATCAAACGTATGCGTAAAAAGTTTGTGCAGCTTGACCCAAACTTCGATCATATCGACACTGTTTACGGCATGGGATATCGCTGGCAGCTGTAGTGGGCTTTCGACTAAGACCGCGTTTCGTCTGATTAAAAGATAAGGGCAACCGACTAAAAACATGGGATTTCGCTTTTCTATCCGTCTGCAGCTTATGGTGCTGTCGCTGTTCTTATTCACCATTCCCTACTTAGGTTATAACTATGTGTGGGAGCTTGAGCAGTATCTGCGAAACGGTCAAGAACAGACCATGATTGGCACGGCGCGAGCCGTTGCTACCGCACTTCATGAGCGTCCCGCTTTATTTGATAGCCAGTCTGCGTATCTTCAAGACGTACGTCCTGGCACAGATCTTTACGCGCCTCCTATCCCATCCCCCATTCGACTGGATGGCGAACTTAACGACTGGCAGCAAGTCAGCGAGTTAATGAGTGAGTATGGCAGTGGCGAAGTTATTGAGTATTACAATGGCTATGCGGGTGAACCTACCAGCTTATCGTTCAAGCATATGGTGGGGCGCTACGGTCAATTCCTGTATGCCATGTTTGAAGTCAGTGATGACGTACTGCTGTGGCGGCAACCCAATAGTTTAAGCGTGGAGACCGGCGACCACCTGCTTGTGGGCATGGAAACTCCACAGGGAGAATTAGCAAGGTATGTTGTCGCCCCTTATGAAAGTGGCTGGGTAAATGCGTACAAGCTCGCAGATAACACAACGACCACACGGGCGGTAGAGAACGCGCTCTCTATTCAAGGCCGATGGCAAGAGACTGCCACGGGCTACAACATTGAACTGCGCTTTCCGCTATCAATGACCACAGGCGGCTTAGCATTTTCAATTGTCGATGTGGACGACAGGGCAAGCCGACTTAAGCAGTACGCGTTAGGTACGGCTAATACAAAAGAGCTCGCTGAATTAGGTACTGTTATTACCCCTTCCCCTGAAATTGAGCGCATACTGTCCGGGTTAAAATATGCTGATTCCCGGGTTTGGGTTGTAGATAAGCACAAGCGGGTACTCGCCCGCGCTGGTGACATTCAATCGGCCTCTGGCATTGAAGTAGATGAAAAAGAAACCTCTTCAAATGCAATTTGGCACTGGATTGAAAGTGAGTGGTTACTTCCACTTTATTATCAAATTCTTACGCGGCCACCGGCCGACTTTATTGACGAACTAGACGATGCTTATGCATTGGTAGGGCAGGATTTAGGCACGGCGCTGAATGGCCAACCCGATTCACTATGGCGTTTGTCACCCGATAACAAAGCCATAGTACTCTCCGCTGCCTACCCAATTTTTATTGAAGGCAACGTAATGGGTGCGGTTATTGTAGAGCAAACCACTAACGGTATTCGTACGTTGCGGAACCGGGCGTTAGAACAGCTCTTTCACGTGATTTTAGCAGTGATGACCATAGGTACATTAGGGTTACTGCTGTTCGCTACGCGAATTTCAAACCGCATTCGCTCCCTTCGCGATAACACCGAAGCGGTGATAGATGATAATGGCAAAATCATTGGAACCCTGCCGGTATCAAATCAGCGTGATGAAATTGGTGATTTATCCCGTTCATTTGCGGATGTGCTTTCACGGTTACAGCAGTACAACTCCTATTTAGAAAACATGGCATCTCGCTTGTCTCACGAACTTAGAACGCCCATTGCCGTGGTAAAATCGTCGCTGGATATGCTGACTCAGGTGAATGACGCCGACCAACAAGCCGTTTTTGTTGAGAGGGCGCAATCAGGGGTGAACCGCTTAAGTACAATATTAAACAGTATGAGTGAAGCCACCCGATTAGAGCAGGCCATTCAACAAGAAGATTTAGAACCATTCGACTTAGTTAAGGTGATATCTGGGTGTATTGCTGGTTACGAACATGCCTATAGCCATCGATGCTTTAGTTTTACCCACAATGCTGATACTGCGCGCATACTTGGCTCCCCTGAACTTACGGCTCAAATGTTCGATAAAGTTATCGCTAACGCCGTAGATTTCAGTGAAAAAGAAAGTGAAATCCAAGTCAGTATTACGGTTAAGGACAAGCAAGCTGAGTTAACCATTAGTAATACCGGGCCGCTTCTTCCTGAAGGAATGAGGTCTCAGTTGCTTCAGTCTATGGTGTCGGTGAGAAAAGAAAACGATGTGCAAAATGCCTCTTCACCGCACTTGGGGCTGGGACTTTATATTGCCAATATCATAATGACCTTCCACAAAGGTCAGTTGTCGTTATCCAATCGGAAGGATAGTACAGGTGTAGTCGTCAGCGCACGCTTTCCTTTGATGTAAATGAATGAAAAAAACGTCCAACTCGGTCTATAGTTAGAGTCTAATAAACTTTGCTAGATAGATAGCGAAAGCCGAGCACATACCTTATACCAGTTCACATAGGTTATTATCTATACGGATTAATGGTATGGACCCTCTCCTCCCATAAAGGCTTCAAATGAGCCAAGATAGGGTTGTTCAAATCACTATCAA
>NZ_JAYMEU010000039.1:0-34019 GCF_037029575.1 Alteromonas sp. CH_MED4-4
ACCCCAGAGTAGTGAGGAAAAGACCGACTAAATACCCCACAAAGAAAAATGCCAGTCAGCTTAACTGACTGGCATTAGGCCTAAGCCGCGTTTTTTATTGTCTATTTATTCTTTTGAAGCTTCTGTTTTTGGTTTATACCATAAAGCAGAATTAGTAAGAGGGGTCTCAATGGGTAATAACGGATTCTCGAGAGTGAAAATTTTACGCTCATTAACCCCTAAAGAGGCTAAAATTGGGGCGTACGTAGATTCAAATAACGCATCAAAAGACCCATCTTCAATGGCTCTGTTAAGGCCTGTTTCAATAAGATTCGCTAACGTCTTGTTACTTGAACTTACAAAGTAATACATAGCGGTGGGGTAATACAGCGCCATTGAAGGCTCAAGGTAAAGATTGTTACGACGACCTTCCACCTCCAGCTCTGCGTCCACTTCCATAACAGAACGAGGAAAAAAGTCCCCTTTACCTTGTTTAATCATGTCATACGCTTCGCGAAACTCAGGCACAGTAAACACGTTAAACCCGTTGGCTTGAAGAATTTTGGTGTCCGGCCATTCTTCACCCTGAATGGGTATAAGTTTACGCATATCGGTCAGCGATAATACATCGTCGAACTTCGTCTTTTTATTTTCGTTAATAACGAAAACACGAAGACCTATAAGCCCTTTTGCGATTGGAATACGAATCGGGGTCAGTTCCTTCTCGCGCTGGCTGTCCGTCATACTCCATACTACGTTAACTTCTCTGTTTTCACGCAGCTGACGCATCGCTTTGCCCGTCAGCAATATGCGATCAGAAGGGCGTAGCTCATAATTTACGCCGGTTTTATCGAGCGCAAGTTTAAGCAGTGCTATCGGATATTGAGCACGGGCATCTGAGTCGTCAATCGGACGCGGATAAGTGATTGTCCAAGTAGCGGCCTCAACCATTGATGCAGCAGTAAAAGAACATAAAGCGACGGCCGCTATCACGGCTTTTTTTAGCAGATTAAAGCTATGCATCTTCTTTATGTCCTTTGTTAATTTGATTACTTAAGCGCAAGACGTGTTTGCCACAAAGGCGGAGCATTTCAAACACTTATTCAATACCAATGTATTTATGTGTTTGTAAAGATAGCCGCCAGTTACGTTCAATACAAGTACGCACTGCAAGTTCTGTGGCTCTCTTTTGCTGGCTAATTGGTTGTAAACAAACCTGTTTTCCGTCTAATGACGATACATTAGCAAGCAGCGCATCAAGCTCGTCAATATGCTTTTGCATTGCGATGGGGTGCTTGATTTCATTCGCTCTTTCAAGCGCACTTACTAAGACGTCATATCCGCCTTTCATGTTTATTTTAGGAGAAACCGTCACATACGTACGCGTGTCACAAAGTACCTCAAAAGTACCGCTGGTCTCTATTTGTGTTGTGTATCCGTTGTCGTGAAGTAGGCTCGTCAGAGGACGTAGGTCGTACATACATGGCTCACCGCCGGTAATAACCACATGCTTTGCCACATAGCCTTGTTTCCCAAACTCAGCCAGCAAAGCCTCCTCACTGGAGATGAAATAGGTTTCAGACTCTTCGCCTTTTGTGATCACAGCTTGTGGCGACACACTCAAGTCAGGCTTAATTTCCCACGTATGTTTTGTATCACACCATGGACAGCCCACAGGACAGCCTTGTAAACGAACAAAGATAGAGGGAATACCAGTGTGAGCACCTTCACCCTGGATAGTTTCAAACATCTCATTGATGTTTAATGTGGACATTACAGACAATTTGACACCCTTTAACGATTGTATGTTGGGATTTTACCAAGGATCACATAAAATTCGGGCATAATTTCTTAAATCTTCGAAAAACTATGTCAGAAAACGTTGTTGTTATCTATTCAGGAGGCATGGACTCCTTCACAGTGTTGCATAAGGCGCTAAAAGCAGGCAAAAAAGTTCATGCACTGAGCTTTAACTACGGACAACGCCACAAGAAAGAACTCGATTATGCTGCCAACGTGTGTAACTCGCTTAACGTTCCTCACAAAATTGTAGATATTAGCGCCATAAATACACTCATAGGGGGTTCAGCGTTAACCTCAGATATCGAAGTGCCAGAAGGCCACTATGAAGAGCCAAGCATGAAACAAACCGTGGTGCCCAATCGCAACATGATTTTGTTATCGCTCGCCGTTGGCTACGCGGTCAGTTTAGACGCTAACGAAGTATACTATGGCGCTCACTCTGGCGATCATGCCATTTACCCAGACTGCCGCCCTGAGTTTGTTCATAAAATGAATGATGTGTGCGGCATTGCGAATTATACACCGGTTACGATTATGACGCCTTATATCGACGACAGCAAAACCGCTATCTTGACCGATGGTCTGTCAATGGGACTGGATTACGGCCAAACGTGGACCTGTTACAACGGCAGAGAAAAAGCATGCGGAAAATGCGGTGCGTGCGAAGAGCGCTTAGAGGCGTTCAAGGAAAATAACGCCGTCGATCCTCTAGAATACGAATAGCGTAATCTGAAATAAAAACACCTCTTATTGTTTATAAACGCTTTAATCCAAGCATTTATAAACAATAAGAGGTGTGATCGCAGGTGCTTGCTGCTACTACTTTTGACTCTCTGAAATGAAGTAGCTCAATTCTTTAATACAGTGACGTAATACTGGGTTTAATCGCGTATTTTTTCCATTCATTACAAACAGTTCGTGACTAAATTTAAATAAGCTCCCTTTTGCAATAGGTACGAGCCCAAGTGCAGCGCCCTGCTCTTTCGCCATATAGTCTGGCAGCAAACCAACATATTCGCCGGTCATAATCGCAGACATCGCAGCATCAAATGAGTCTGAAAAAGTTTGAATCGATAATCTGGTTTCATCTTCAATGTAGTTTGCCGACGACAATCCAGAAATACCAATGGCAGGATAATCACCAATTTTCACGCCTTCTGGTAAATCAGTATCGCGATACTTTGCCAGAGGATGTGTAGGCGCACAGTACAATCGCCCTTCAGTTTTAATGCCGACAGGATGAAAAGTTACTGATTCCGGTTTGACCATGTCATAGGTTGAAACAACGAGGTGGCACTCACCAGATAAAGCGACATGCTCAACTTCATTATATAAACGAGTTTGGATATTAACGTGAATATCGTCAAATTTCTTCATTGTACTTTTAACCGCTTTACTTACGGCTAAGTGCATAGAAAGTGGAAGGCCAGCCATTAAGACCAAAGTGATATGGCCTGAGTAGTCATCATGCAGCGATTTCAGATTGAAGACAAAATTGTCGAAGGCATTAAAGATGCGTTTGGTTTCTTGGAAAACCACCTCACCCTCTTTTGTCATTTGAAAGCCACCACGACCGCGATGACATAACACCAAATCTAAACGTTCTTCCAGTTTTTTGATGGCTGCACTGATGTTGGGTCGTTGCATACGCAACACGGGTTCTGCCGCAGTAAATCCGTTGCAGCTCGCTACAGCGTAAAACACACGCAGTAGCTTTATATCTGACTCCTGAAGACGATTAAGCATATTAGCACCTGTTTATAGGTATAGTTATCGATACTCAACTTAGAACTATATTCAACTAATTGTGCTATTACAACGACATTTTGCGGCTTTTCATCTCATTTTTTATTAAAAATTTGAGTTTTGTGCTACCCAAAAACTGACGTCAAGTCGTATTGTCCACAGGAAAAAAGGGGGATTTTCTTACATCAAAAGGAAAAGTGCTGTAGTGAGTTATCCGGTTTTATACGGAAAGAACCCACATACAGCCTCTGCTAGCGGGGCACATCGCCATTTTTAAGAGAGTGTAACAACTTGCTTTCGAAGTGCTTCAATATCGTCACGCAATGATGCTGCTTTTTCAAACTCAAGCTCGCGCGCATATTCAAACATCTGCTTTTCAAGCTCCGTGATTTGGTCCATTAATTCAGTAGCACTTGCTGTTTTCTGTTGCTTCTTCTTCTCTTCAACTTTGCGCAGTCTGACTTTTCCAGACGCAGGGTGCGCGCTGTCGCCTAAGTCCATAATATCGGTAATAGGCTTGTTAAGTCGCATCGGCGTTATACCATTTGCCTCATTATGCGCCATTTGCTTCTCACGACGGCGCTCGGTCTCGTCCATCGCTTTTTTCATCGACTTGGTAATACTGTCAGCGTACAAAATAGCTTTACCATTCACGTGACGCGCGGCTCTACCAATAGTCTGAATTAATGAACGCTCGGCTCGCAAAAAGCCTTCTTTATCGGCATCTAAAATCGCCACCAGCGACACTTCCGGCATGTCTAAACCTTCACGTAAAAGGTTAATACCTACCAACACGTCGAATTTACCCAGTCGCAAGTCTCGGATTATTTCAATTCGCTCTACGGTATCGATATCCGAATGCAGATAACGAACTTTAACGCCGTGCTCATTTAAATACTCGCTTAAATCTTCAGCCATACGCTTGGTTAAGGTAGTAATAAGCACACGCTCGTCAAGCTCTACCCGTTTTTGTATTTCAGACAGGACATCATCAACTTGAGTGGCTACAGGACGTACTTCAATAACAGGGTCTAGCAGGCCCGTTGGACGCACAACCTGCTCTACTATCTCACCGTCAGTTTTCTTTAATTCATAATCGCCTGGCGTCGCAGAAACATAGATGGTTTGGGGGCAAATCTGTTCAAATTCTTCAAACTTAAGCGGACGATTGTCCAACGCCGACGGCAGCCTGAAACCAAATTCCACCAAGGTCTCTTTTCTAGAGCGATCCCCGCGATACATTGCCCCTACTTGAGAGACAGTTACGTGAGACTCATCGATAAACATTAGGCCATCTGCTGGAAAATAGTCCAATAAGGTTGGAGGTGGTTCGCCCGGTGCTCTTCCTGAAAGATAGCGAGAGTAATTCTCGATCCCAGAACAATAGCCAAGCTCCATCATCATTTCGATATCGAACTGGGTGCGCTGTGAAATACGCTGCTCTTCAATCAGCTTATTCGCCTCTTGAAGTTGCTTTTTGCGATCGCCAAGTTCTTCCTTGATATGCTCAATAGCATTGAGGATTTTCTCTCGAGGGGTTACATAGTGCGTTTTAGGAAAAACCGTTGCTCGAATAACTGACTTGTCGACAGCCCCGGTTAGCGGGTCGAACAGACTAATTTTATCTATTTCATCGTCAAAAAGCTCGACCCTTACGGCTTGCTTTTCAGAGTCCGCAGGGAAAATATCTATAACATCGCCACGCACACGGAACGTACCCCTTTCAAACGCTAAATCGTTACGCTTGTACTGCAGTTCTGCAAGGCGACGTAAAATGTCACGTTGGTCCATGGTGTCGCCCTGGCGAAGGTGCAATAGCATCTTCATGTAGGATTCAGGGTCACCCAAACCATAAATAGCCGACACACTCGCTACAATGACTACGTCTCTGCGCTCCATCAACGCTTTAGTGGCGGACAGTCGCATTTGTTCAATATGATCATTGATTGACGCGTCTTTCTCAATAAAGGTATCTGTACTTGGAACGTAGGCTTCTGGCTGATAATAATCATAATATGAAACGAAGTACTCTACAGCGTTATTGGGGAAGAATTCTTTCATCTCACCGTAAAGCTGAGCCGCTAATGTTTTGTTGTGTGCAAGAATAAGCGTTGGTCTCTGCACTTCTTTGATGACATTAGCCATGGTAAAGGTTTTACCCGACCCCGTAACACCAAGCAGTGTTTGGCCGGCCAAGCCACTTTCTAGGCCATCCACCAAAGCTTCTATTGCTTTTGGCTGGTCGCCTGCTGGCTTGTATTTAGAATGAAGCTCAAACCCTCTACTCATTTACTTAACCTTTTCTTTAGCTTACTGCTTAACATCTTGCTTGCGGTCAAACTACTCAACATTAAAAACGCACAGCCTTAAATAGCCGCTCTGGTATTAGCTGTGCTCAGACGTTTCTTTATCTAATTCAAACTGAGTAATCGCACGTTTGAAAACAACAAATGAAACACACGCCATTGCAATATTGGCAATGACCGTTCCTGCAAATAACCCTTTCAGTTCAAATAGAAAACTACCCGCAACGCTGATAGGTACGAAGAAAACAAATAAGCGGATGACACTTAACGTTAATGCCGTCATTGGGCGATGCATGGCATTCAACGATGAGTTAGTCAGAATGATAATGCCTTGCATGCCATAACCCAGCGGTACAATCATAAGAAACAGCTGTATTAGTACGCTTACCTCTGCTTCATTAGCAAAGGCGACGGCTATCCAGCTAGATAGTCCCCACATGACAAGAAAAATGGCGAACTGCCAAAACAGAACAAATTTCAATGTAAGCGAATATGCCGTTTTTACCCGTTCTACTTGGCCTGCCCCAACGTTTTGACTGATAAATGGAGGCAGTGTCATGGAAAGTGCTAGCACAACAATACTTGCAATAGACTCCATTCTATTTCCCACTCCCCACGCTGCAACCGCTTCGGCGCCGTAACCAGCAACTACAGCTGTCATCACGCCACCGGCAACGGGAGTAAGCATATTTGCACCCGCCGCAGGTAGTCCTATTTTGAGAATTTCACGGCTGCTATCACGCAACTCGGCAAGTGTCAGCAGTCGAGGCAACATCAACTTTCGACGAACGGCTAAAATATAAAGAATCCATAATGCACCAACTATCCACGCTATAAAGGTAGCGAGTGCCGCACCTTTTATTCCCATTGCCGGAATGGGTCCAAGTCCGAAAATGAAAATAGGATCAAGCAACGCGTTTAATCCGCCGCCTGCCGCCATAACAATACTGGGTGTGCGGGTATCGCCACACGCTCGCAGCACACTATTACCAACCATCGGCATAGCAAGAAAGATGCTCGACAAGTACCATAGCCCCATATAGTCAGATATGTACGGCATTAGATTGTCTGTTGCATTAAGCAACTTAAACACAGGCTCTATGGTGAAAAAGCCAATTGCAGCTAATGCACCCACAAGCAAAACGGACAGCATTAATGAACCCGTCGCATAATGTTGAGACTTGGTTATTTCTTTACTGCCCTGTAACTTGCCTATAATTGCAGAGGTACCAATACCTAAACCTATGTTTAGGCTTATTACGGTAAAAGTAACGGGAAAGGTAAAACTAATAGCGGCTAAAGGGTCGGTGCCCAACAAGCTCACAAAAAAGGTATCGATAAGTCCAAAGCTCATCATCATTACCATTCCCAGTATCATGGGAATGGTCATACGCTTTAACGTAGTACCTATATCTCCTTCCAATAAGTCGGAAGTACGTTGTTTAGCGTTACTTTTTATCACTTGAGCTCCGGCAAACTAAAATCCCCTCATCAATTGCGCGTTAGTGTAAAAGAGTGAACACTATTTAGCTATGCGTATTCGACAAACAAAACAAAGCATAAGAGGGTTGTATGAAAAGCGATGTTTTTGACAAAAGTACGTGCGATGAACCATTTCGCTGGCTACGCCACAAAACTACGAGTTTTTTGTAAAAATAAATCAAAACACGTGCGTATGTGTTCATTACAGTTTAATTTCTATCCTGTTTCACTTTTAATATGCAGGCAAAACGTCTCGGGCGCATCTAGCTATCCAAATAGAGCGTTTAAAAGACACACAAAAATGTTAACAAAATGTAAGGCATTGAGAATTAAGATGGATTTCATTGAATAGCATTTAGGCATTCGTTGAATTAACACACAAGCTACTTTTTGTTCAACCGATCTATTCCGATCGAGAAACAAGATCAAAAAAAACACCCTAAACCCCTGTATTAAAAAGATTATCCACTCAATAACGCCATAACCTCATTAGATCAATACGTACGCGATCTCGTAAATAACTACAGCGATTCTAAGCTATCAACATAGTTATCCACAGATTTAGTGGATAACTAACGCCAGACCATATTCGGCGGGATTTCGTGCTCGATTAATTTCTCAGCACGTAAGTGGTGACTAACCTTTTAATCCTCAGGTACAGGTTACAGATTTATTAAAGCCTGTACATAATACCAGTATGGAAGCGCTTTTTTATTCTATTTAGTTATACCCTTTAACTTTAGTGAGATATATAAGAAAACGAGATGGGTAAAACTATCAATTACTAAAACAACCTCTTGTTCATAAGCAATGAGGGAATAATGTGCAGTTATTAACCATCATTTTCTCAGCATTGACGACAAAATGAACATAAAAGCCGTAAAAAGCTATTTTTTGCGCAGTCAGCACAAATATTTCATTTATGTTGTTGACAGTTCCTAAGTACGTCTTTAATATTCGCCTCCGTTGAAGCACAGGTCCCCCTTAGCTCAGTTGGTTAGAGCGACGGACTGTTAATCCGCAGGTCCCCCGTTCGAGTCGGGGAGGGGGAGCCAACTTCAGCAAACAACTTAGGTGTCGATTCCCCCTTAGCTCAGTTGGTTAGAGCGACGGACTGTTAATCCGCAGGTCCCCCGTTCGAGTCGGGGAGGGGGAGCCACTTAGTTGGCTCTTAATCGCCTCACCCACTTCATTCTATTTTAATTCCTAAAACAACGCGTTTAGACATTAAATAACCCTAATTCAATCAAGTTGTTAAACCCGTTCTAAAAAGGGATAATAGACCTAATCTGTTTTTCTTTTTAATCCGCGGGCATTGTCCGTCAAAATTCCTCGAAGGAATTGCGTTATTCATGACTGAATTTTTACTGCTATTGATTGGTACAGTACTGGTTAACAATTTTGTGTTGGTTAAGTTTCTCGGCTTATGCCCGTTTATGGGTGTGTCTGGCAAACTTGAAACTGCCATGGGCATGTCTATGGCCACCACATTTGTTCTCACCCTTGCCTCTGCATCGAGCTACCTAGTGGAAACCTATCTACTTGCTCCACTGGGCATCGGTTACCTTAGAACGCTTGCCTTTATTCTTGTTATCGCGGTGGTGGTGCAGTTCACAGAAATGGTCGTGCACAAAACCAGCCCTACCTTATATAGATTGTTAGGTATATTCCTTCCTCTTATCACAACCAACTGTGCAGTGCTTGGTGTAGCGCTATTAAACCTTACCGAACAGCATAATTTCATGCAGAGTCTTATTTATGGTTTCGGCGCTGCTGTGGGGTTCTCTCTTGTACTGGTGTTATTTGCGGCCATGCGTGAGCGTTTAGCTGCTGCTGATGTACCTGTATCTTTTAAAGGTGCCTCAATCGCTATGATAACCGCTGGTCTCATGTCCCTAGCATTTATGGGCTTTAGTGGACTGGTGAAAGTGTAATGACGATATCTACCGCAATTATATTCGCCATTGTTGCCATTGGCGTCCTTGCGCTTATTTTTGGCTTGGTTCTGGGCTACGCGAGCATTCGCTTTAAAGTTGAGGGCGACCCGCTTGTTGAGCAAATAGATGCCGTACTACCACAAACTCAGTGTGGCCAATGTGGATATCCGGGCTGCAAGCCTTATGCTGAGGCAATAGCTGAAGGTGATGATATTAATAAGTGCCCACCTGGCGGCGAGGCAACGATTAAAAAGCTCGCAGACTTGATGGGAGTTGAACCTAAACCCCTTGATGCAGCTCATGGCGAAGAAGACGTTAAAAAAGTCGCGTTTATACGCGAAGACGAATGTATCGGCTGTACCAAATGTATTCAGGCCTGCCCTGTCGATGCCATTTTAGGTGCCGCCAAACACATGCACACGGTTATTACTGATGAATGTACAGGGTGCGACCTATGTGTAGATCCCTGCCCTGTCGACTGTATCGACATGGTGCCAATTGCTCAAACAACTTCTACATGGAAGTGGGATTTTGAATCATCGCCTAAAGGTGATATCCCCATCAAAATGGTGTCGTAATTGTGATGTATCCAAGTTTTGATTCAATTATAGAAACCCTTGAAGCGGGAAAGATGTACTCATTTCCAGGTGGCGTACATCCCGACGATAAGAAATCTCTATCTAATACATCAGTAATAAAGAAACCGTCGTTACCCGAATTATTGATTGTTCCTTTAAGGCAGCACATTGGCTCAGACGGTATCTGTTGCGTAGAAGTTGGCGATAGCGTATTGAAAGGCCAAATTCTTTCGCAAAGCTCATCGCCTTTTTCTGTGCCAGTTCATGCGCCAACCTCGGGAGAGGTTGTTGCGATTGCTCCGCATGTTGTAGCGCATCCTAGCGGCCTAACAGAAATGTGTATTTCGATACGTCCTGACGGTAAAGACACATGGTGCGACCTATCTCCAATAGCAAATTATAGCGACATAGATAAGAACAAGCTTATAGAAGCTATTTGCCAAGCGGGAATTTCAGGAATGGGTGGTGCCGGCTTCCCTACCCATATAAAAACCTCAACGTCTAAACCTGTTGAGTTTCTTATTTTAAATGGGATTGAGTGCGAGCCTTACATTACTTCTGACGACCGATTGATGCGTGAGCACGCCTGGCAAATACGCCAGGGTCTAGACATTCTTACTCACCTTATTGGGCCGAAGGCCATTGTAGTTGCGGTTGAAGACAACAAGCCCGAGGCTTTCGAAGCACTTAATATTGCCTGTCAGGATAAGAAAGACTATCGCGTTGTTAGCGTTGAGACTAAATACCCTGCCGGCGGCGAAAAACAGCTGATTCAGGTACTGACTGGCCGAGAAGTTCCAAGAAATGGATTGCCTGCCGACGTAGGCGTGATGATGTTCAACGTTGGTACCTGCTATGCCATTGCAGATGCTATTTTACACGGCAAACCGCTGATTGAACGGGTTGTTACCGTAACTGGTGAAGCCGTTGAATCACCAAGCAATTTTAGAGCGTTGTTGGGTACGCCCGTCTCTCATCTATTGGATGAAGCAAGCTACAACCCGAAAAAACAGAAAGTACCTAAAGTGATTATGGGCGGGCCTATGATGGGCTTTACCTTATCAGACGCTACGATCCCCGTGGTTAAAACCACAAACTGTTTGCTGGTTCCTGCAAAAAAAGAGCTGGTAGACGACAATGCAGAGCGCCCCTGTATTCGCTGTAGCGCATGCGCCGACGCATGCCCTGCGTCGTTGCTCCCCCAACAAATGTTTTGGCACGCCAAAGCAAAAGAATACGATAAAGCCGAAGAATACGACCTTTTCGACTGTATAGAGTGCGGCGCATGTGCTTACGTTTGCCCCAGTGAAATCCCACTGGTGCATTACTACCGCCAGGCTAAATCCGAAATACGCATTCAGCGTGATGAAAAGAACAAGGCCGAGAAAGCTAAACAGCGTTTTGAAGCACGTAAAGAACGTTTAGAGCGCGAAAAACTTGAGCGCGAAGAAAAACATAGAAAAGCAAAAGAAGCACGATTAGCCGCCAACAAAGCCAAAGAAGAAAATGCAGTAGCCGAGGATGCGAATAGCGCTGTTGATGCTGGCGCAACTGAGGCCAAGGACAAAGTAGCGGCGGCGCTTGCGCGTGCGAAAGCAAAGAAAGCGGCTATGCAGGCCAACGCAAAGGATGAAAGTAATACAACAAATACCAACGAACCAAGCACTGCGGCAGACGATAAAAAAGCACAGGTAGCAGCAGCTATTGCCAGAGCTAAGGCGAAAAAAGCCGCACAAGTCCAGAATGAAGCTCAACTTGAAAGCGCGGATAAGCAAGTTGAGCAAGCGTCATCGCCAGAAGATGATAAAAAGGCAAAGGTTGCTGCAGCAATCGCCAGAGCAAAAGCGAAAAAAGCCGCGCAAGCTCAAAACGAAACGCAAGATGAAAGCGCTGTCGAACCATCAACCACAGAACAGCCAAGTAACCAGTCATCATCACCAGAAGATGAGAAAAAAGCTAAAGTTGCTGCCGCTATCGCTAGAGCAAAAGCCAAAAAGGCCGCGCAAGCCAGCCAGTCTGAAGCATCTTCAGCAGAAAAACCTGCGGGCTCTCAATGCGAAAAGCATACCGAACTTTCCGATACTGAAGCTAATTCAGAGCTAAACGCTGAAGCGCAGAAAAAAGCGCGTATTGCCGCGGCAATCGCTAAAGCTAAAGCGCAAAAAGCTGCTAAAAATAGCGAAGACGGGCAGCCTGATAAGTCAGTTTCAGAGCAAGGTGCGCCAACTCAATTAGATGAGCAACCAGACAGTCACTCCAAAGAACCGCTAGATGAAAAGCAGGCTAGGATCGCAGCGGCGGTAGCGAAAGCGAAAGCTAAAAAGGCCGCTTCGCAAAAAACGCAAGCATCTAGCCCTGATGGCGAGGCTGGTATTGAGAATCAAGACGTTAACTCGCCAGAAGAAGCCAGTTTTCAAAGCGTCAGCGATCAAAACAGTAGTGCTCAGAGTGATAGCGCATCAGATCCTGCTAACAACTTGAGCGAAGCGGATGAAAAAAAAGCGCGCATTGCTGCTGCGGTGGCGAAAGCGAAAGCCAAAAAAGCGGCTAAGCAGGAAGAACATCAAGGAAGCGAGCAAACTGATGCTAACCACGCTGCCTCGACAAATGAAGCTGACGAGAAAAAGGCGCGCATTGCTGCCGCAGTGGCAAAGGCCAAAGCAAAGAAACTTGCTCAAGACAGTAATGGCAATTTAGCGACCTCACCAAATACTGCTGAACAGGAAAGTAGTAAAGCGCATGAGCAGAGCGAATCGTCTAGCCGTGTAGGTCAAGCAACAAGCACGCAAGCTCCTTCTCAACCGACAGCACAAGATGAAAAGAAAGCGCGCATTGCAGCTGCAGTAGCAAAGGCTAAAGCAAAAAAAGCAGCAGCTGAACAAGAGAAAGAATCATAATGAAGTTAAGTTTATCGAGTTCACCACACCAACGGGTTAAACGCGATACTGGCCAAGTCATGCGTATGGTTATTTATGCCATGCTCCCTGGCATGATTGCACAATCCTTCTTTTTTGGCTGGGGAATGCTCATTCAAGCCATTATTGCAGTAGTGAGTGCACTGGTCATTGAAGGCGTGATTTTATTTTTAAGAAATCGCCCCATCGAGCGCACATTAACAGATTACAGCGCAGTATTAACCGGCTTACTCATCGCAATTAGTATTCCTCCTACCCTACCTTGGTGGATGACGGTAACGGGTGTTTTCTTCGCTATTGCGGTGGCTAAACAGGTTTACGGCGGGCTTGGCTTTAATATTTTCAACCCTGCCATGATAGCGTATGTGGTGCTGCTTATTTCATTCCCTGCGGCTATGAGCCTATGGCTGCCTCCTGCGACTCACGCTGGCATTACGCCAAGTTTCTTTGATTCGGTATCACTTATATTTACTGGTTTTACTACTAGCGGATACGATGTCACTCAACTCAAAACCATTGCCGATGGTGTAACCATGGCTACACCGTTAGACACATTGAAAACCGACCTAACGCAAGGCGTAACATACTCAGAGTCATTGGCGAAGCCAATCTTCGATGGCGGGGTATTCGAAGCTGCTGGAGCAGGGTGGGGAATGGTGAGTCTTGCGTATTTACTTGGTGGCCTCTACCTTTGGAAGACCCGCGTTATCAGCTGGCATATCCCGGGAGGTATGCTGCTAAGCGTTTTTGTTTGTGCATCACTGCTTCATTTAGCAAACGCCGATTACTACGCTTCACCGCTATTTCACCTGTTTAACGGTGCAGTAATGGTAGGCGCCTTCTTTATCGCCACCGACCCGGTTTCAGCATCAACAACACCAAGAGGCCGCATTATATTTGGTGCAGCGATTGGCTTTTGGGTGGTAATAATCCGTACCTTTGGTGGTTACCCTGATGCCGTAGCGTTTGCGGTTATTATTATGAATATGGCGGTGCCTTTGATTGATTACTATACCCGTCCTCGCGTGTACGGCAAAAACGTTAAAGGTCGAGGTAAACACTAATGATGAAAGAAAGCCTGGCCAAAAACGGCCTTATGTTAGGTGCGTTTGCCGTTGTTACCACAGCATTAATAGCACTCACATTTTTTGGCACCCAAGATAAAATTGAGCAACAAAAGCAGCAAAAACTGCTAAGCGTACTTAATGAAGTCGTGCCTAGCGAATTCCACGACAATGCCCTTTACGCCAACTGCACAGAGGTCAATGCACCTGAACTTGGCAACAAAAAAGCCCACAAAATATATCGTGCGACGTTAAATGGCCAACCTAGCGCATTAGTATTAGAAGCCACTGCTCCAGACGGATACAGTGGAGATATCGATATCGTTGTTGGTGTAAAAGTGGATGCACACGTTGGTGGAAACACACAAGGCGGCTCGAGTACTGACTCGCTCGACGGTGAGAGCGAAAATCTCAATATCACCGCGTTAGCGCTCTCGGAGTTGGCCGAGCTTGACTCAACACCTCAGAAGTCATCTGAGCAAGACGAGAATGCGTCCGATATTTCTGCGCCCAACACTAATAGAATCAGTATGAGGGTGCTTGGCGTGCGCGTTATCGAACACAAAGAAACCCCTGGGCTTGGCGATAAAATAGAGCTTGCCGTTAGCAATTGGATAACGGAGTTCAGTGACAAGCCTTTTTCACCCGACAATTTGGCGCCTTGGCAGGTCAAAAAGGACGGTGGTGAGTTCGATCAGTTCACTGGCGCTACCATCACGCCGAGAGCAGTAGTAAGAGCAGTACGCGAAGCCTTGCTTTACGCACAGGCCAACCAATCTGCACTTTTCAACGCTCCAAACACCTGCGCAATTACAGATTCCGTTGAAACAATTGATGCGATTAACGTGAATGAGGCTCAACCTCATAGTGTAGAGGAGCTATAACGTGACTGATTTTCGCGACCTGTCTTTACAAGGGCTTTGGAAGAACAATCCTGCGCTGGTACAACTGTTAGGTTTGTGCCCGCTATTGGCCGTTACCGCGACGTTTATCAATGGTCTCGGGTTAGGCCTTGCTACCATGTTGGTACTCATTGGCAGTAACGTTACCGTTTCACTCGTTCGTAATGTGGTAAGAAACGAAATTCGCATTCCCGTTTTTGTTATGATCATTGCT
The DNA here is from genome assembly GCF_037029575.1 of Alteromonas sp. CH_MED4-4. Classification (NCBI taxonomy): domain Bacteria; kingdom Pseudomonadati; phylum Pseudomonadota; class Gammaproteobacteria; order Alteromonadales; family Alteromonadaceae; genus Alteromonas; species Alteromonas sp. CH_MED4-4. The sequence goes on from NZ_JAYMEU010000039.1 coordinate 14,927, forward strand.
GCGTTCGTTACCATTGTTCAGCTATTAATGAATGCATACACCTATGACCTTTACTTAGCGCTAGGTATTTTCATTCCGCTGATTGTAACTAACTGCGCCATCATAGGCCGCGCAGAAGCCTTTGCGTCGAAAAACGGGCCGCTCGCCTCTGCCTACGACGGATTCATGATGGGACTGGGTTTTACCGCAGTGCTGGTCATTTTAGGTGGTATGCGTGAGATATTGGGTGCGGGTACATTGCTAGCAGGTGCAGACAGACTGTTTGGCTCAATTGCTGAGAACTGGACCATAACGCTTTTCAACACTGAAAATCCGTTTTTGCTTGCGATACTACCGCCTGGTGCCTTTTTAGGTATGGGTCTTCTCATTGCTATCAAAAACAGTATTGATGCAAAGCTAGCCGCTAAGCAAACATCGCCTGCAGTGAAGGCTGAACGGGTACGCGTTACCGCTGAAAGCTAAACGCTAAAAATCAAAAACAAAAAAGTATTTAGAAATGAATGATGTAGTTAAGCCGGCCAAGCCGCTTTCTAAGCAGGAAAAAGTAAAAGAAATCATGCGAATACTGGATGACCTTTATCCGGAAATTCCTATCTTTTTAGATCATAAAGACCCATATACGTTACTCATTGCGGTTCTGCTATCGGCGCAATGTACAGACGAGCGCGTTAACCAAATTACGCCGAAGCTCTTTGCTCGGGCAGATAATCCGTACGACATGGTATTGATGAGTATTGAAGAAATTCAAGACATTATCCGTCCTTGTGGTTTATCTCCCATGAAGTCCAAAGGCATTTGGCATTTGTCTGACATGATCATCAAGCAGCACAACGGTGAAGTGCCTGCAAACTTTGAAGCGCTGGAAGCCATGCCCGCAGTGGGTCACAAGACTGCCGCTGTGGTTATGTCTCAAGGCTTTGGCATTCCTGCTTTTCCCGTAGATACTCATATCCACCGATTAATGTATCGCTGGGGTTTGTCGAACGGAAAGAGTGTTGAGCAGACAGAGCGTGACGCAAAACGCTTGTTCCCAAAAGAAAGGTGGAACGATTTGCATCTGCAAATCATTCTATATGGCAGAGAATACTGCCCTGCCCGCGGTTTCGACTTAAACAAGTGTGTTATCACACGCGAGTTCGGCAGAAAGAGTTTTATTAACGAAGTGCTGAAAGAACAAGAGAAAAAGCAAAAATTGGCGCTTAAGAAGAAGCGTAAATAGAAACTTTCAGAAAGGAGCCTTAGGCTCCTTTTTTATTCTCCATTTATTTTCTCTCAAAAGAAATTTTGCGACTAACATACGACTTACGCTTGTGGTTTGCCTCGAAAGGGACAACCAAATTGGCTATGATGGATGGGTTAGAGTTTTGCTCGCGCAAATAAAAAAGAAATATAAAAATAAACCCATGGAGAACACATGTCTCGATTGAATACTATCGCTAGAAGGCTAGCGTTTGGTGCATTAGTAAGTGCATGCAGTTTTGGTGTTTTTGCAGAAACTTCCCCCATTACTGACGAGCAAAAGAAAAATGCGGAAGCATTAATTCAAAAAGCCCTGAAAAGTGATTTAGGCTATAGCATTGTTGAATCACTAACCACTGAGATTGGCCCTCGCCTGGGCGGCTCTGAAGCAGAAAAGCGAGCTAGAGATTGGGGCGTGGTGGTAGGAGAGCGCCTAGGTTTTGATAAAGTCAGCATAGAAGAATTCACTATGCCATTTTGGGATAGAGGCCACCTACACATTTCACTCACGGCGCCTTATGCCCAGCCGCTTTACGGCACAGCCCTTGGCGGCGCTGCGCCTTCTGAAAGCGAGATCAATGCAGACATCGTTTATTTCAGAGATATTCACGCGCTAACCGCAGTTAAAGATGGTGCCCTTAAAGGCAAAATTGCATTTGTAGACGGCGACGCCATGGTTAAAAGCCAAACAGGTGCAGGCTATGGTCAAGCGAACCAACGTCGCCGTATTGGTTGGCAACATGCTCAACGCGGCGGCGCTGAAGCGCTGGTCGTGCGCTCAGTAGGTTCAGACTCTCATCGTTTCCCTCACTCAGGCATGATGAGCTCAGACGGCGATAATTGGGCAGATATCCCCGTAGTCGCTATCTCAAACCCAGACGCAGACCATTTACGACGTTTACATAACTTAGGTAAACCGCTGTCATTGTCGCTTCACTCTGAATCGAAATGGAAAGGCGAAGTAAACAGCGGCAATGTAATACTGGATTTAGTGGGCAGTGAGAAGCCCGAAGAAATTATCCTTATTGGCGGCCACCTAGACAGCTGGGATTTAGGAACGGGTGCAGTTGATGACGGCGCGGGCGTTGCTATTACCACGGCAGCTGCTGCGTTAATTGCTTCTTTACCAGAGCGCCCCAAACGCACCATTCGTGTGGTCATGTTTGGCGCTGAGGAAGTGGGCTTATTAGGTGCCTTTGCTTACGCTAAACAACACGAAAAGAACCTTGAAAATCACGTTCTGGCCACAGAGTCTGACTTTGGTGCGCAAACTATCTGGCAACTAGTGTCAAATGTGAATCCTGAAGCGACTGTGCTAGTCGATGAAATCGCGAAGATTTTATCACCGCTAGGTATAGTGCGTGGCGGTTCAGACATTGCCGGCGGAGGCCCTGACATCATTCCGCTAGCAGCGAAAGGCGTACCAACGATTAGGTTAAATCAAAACGGTAGAGATTACTTTGATCTTCACCATACGCCAGATGATACCTTAGATAAAATTGACCCCGATGAGCTTGCGCAAAACATTGCAGCCTACGCAGCAAGTATATACTTGTTAGCCGATTCGGACGTTGACTTAAAAGCTAAACAGTAGTTTCACGTTAGTAATCATCAAACATTGGTCAGTGCATCTCGTGCTGGCCATCGCTTACCAGTACTCTGCTTACCCTCGCCTCTGCTAGTCCGAAATGCTTACGTTTTATTGCGCTTGAATAAGCTGGGCAACAAATCGCTTCGCCTCTTGCCTTGATGGCAGCTCTACATGCCGATACGTATTCGCATGTTTAAAAGCAACGGTTGTTTTATTTATGGAGATATTTGAGATTAACGCACCTGAAATGGCGCTATTAAAGGTAGAGATAGAATCTTGAAATTGCATAGTAAATACTTCTTTATTAATGTTGTTTGTTTTGAATTCCTCGCAGGTTGGGTAAAGAAATCGAAAAACGATAATTAGGCTCTAGCGTGAACATAGCGTTTCAGAAAGAGCCCATTTTTTTGAGGTCACTTCAGAAAAGAGAAATGACCTTAGATAAGCATAGAGGTCTTATCGAACTACTACGTTAGCAGCTTGAGGACCTTTTTGGCCTTGTTCAACTTCGAAGCTAACTTCTTGGCCTTCTTTCAACGTTTTGAAACCGTCAGAAGCAATTGAACGGAAGTGTACGAATACGTCTTTGCCGCCAGCTTCAGGAGTGATGAAACCAAAACCTTTTTCTTCGTTGAACCACTTAACTGTACCGTTTACAGAATTAGACATAATAAAAACCTTTTAAAAAAATTGATGTAATGGTGGAAAACCACCGAATAGCTATAGACATCTCCAAGCTAGTAAAGCAGTTGTATATCTATATAAAACTTCAATTTGAAGGATTTAAAAAAGAGGTACAGCGCAGTATTAGGTAAAGCAAATAACATATCTAGAGCGATGCGAAAGGTACAGGTAATCGCGAGCAATGTCCACTAGTTTTTAGTTTATTTTTTGACCAAAACACAACTTTTTTACAAATTTTTTTGGCGAAGCTGAATACGTATGTTTGTTCAAGGCACTTGAAAGCTAGGTTAACCTTGCTTTTTTGCTATAGGTTTAAATTATGACAGACACGTATGCGTTAGAAGGTAAAACAGCCATTGTTACTGGAGGCGGAAAAGGGCTAGGTAAAACTCTCGCTCAATTTCTACTAGAAGCAGGAATGAACGTGGCCATTTGTGGGCGCACTGAAACTGCGGTTAAGCAGACTGTAGAGCGGTTCGACGCCCTATTCCCTGGTAATGTCATTGGCCAAGTTTGTGATGTATCGAAAAGCGCTGATGTTGCCAGTTTTGTTAGAAAGGTCAAAGATACATTTGGCGAGCTACACGTCCTAATTAATAACAGTGGCTTTGGTAAGGAGACCCTTATTTGGGAAACCTCAGAGAAAGCGTGGGACGAAGTAATGGATACTAACGTAAAAGGGACTTTTCTCATGTGCAAAGAGGTCGTGCCTCACATGATTAACAACAAGGAAGGCTACATTATCAACATTGCTTCTCAGGCGGCATTGAACGGCTATGCCAATGCAGGCGTTTACTGTGCATCAAAATTTGCGATGGTGGGGCTTGGAAAAGCGTTGCAAGAAGAGGTTCGCCCCTACGGTATTCACGTCCATTCACTAAACCCTGCACTGATACAGTCGCAGAAAGCAGAAACAGAGAAAGTGGACGATGGCCTGATTCAAAATGAAGACTTAGGCAACATGGTGGTTTACCTATTGAGCCAACCTCGCCGTCTTAAAATTGATAATATCGGCCTATGGGGCTATTAATAGCAGTCCGCATAGATAATTACCCACTCAGCGAGACTTAAAATGTTCGTAATCGCGGCGTGTTACCGCAGGTATAGTACGTTTAACTAGAATTGTAATATTGTCTTAAAGCGTTAACATTTCCTAATTAACATAAAAGCGTGTCGTTTGCGTTTACTCAAATAAAGTACTCATCGTATTTATGTGTACAAAAAGTAACGGCCAACACGCAATCACAGTGCAGTGTGCCATCGAGTAATTCCGATGGCTCAAAATAGGAATCTCTTATGCGAATGCTTCACACCATGCTTCGAGTTGAAAACTTAGAGGCCTCTCTTCACTTTTATACCTCACTCATGGGCATGCGCCTTCTTCGCCAGTCTGAAAACAAAGAGTATGAATACACGCTAGCTTTCGTGGGATATGGCGATGAAACCGAGAGTACCGTCTTAGAACTTACCTACAACTGGGGCGACAACACCTACGATAAGGGTAACGCATATGGTCATATTGCGATTGAGGTAGATGATATCTATCAGTTTTGTGAAAACTTAGAAACAAACGGCGCTGATGTATATCGTAAACCGGGGCCAGTAAAAGGCGGCTCCACAGTTATTGCTTTTGTTCGCGACCCCGATGGGTATGCAATAGAACTCATACAAAATAAATCCATTTCGCTATGAAATGGTTCAAAAACAAGAACTGAAGATACAGCCAGCGTAGTCAAAGCGATTTGAACGCTTAAGTCGCCAAACTATCAACTTGAAAACGTGCGGCACTGGAAAAAACCGATGAAAAACCACATGGAGTGACACGACATGCTACGTAACCGCTTATTATTTTCGCAAAATGATAAAAACAAAAGCCAAGCTAGAACAGCGATATGTCGGAAATCTCGAGCAGCGCACAATATAGGCTTGCGCAGTCAGCCAAAAGCAAAACTGGCCGCTATTCTGCCAGCGTTGGTTGTCGCTTTTACCGGTACAGTTGCTGCTGGCAGTACGTTTTCGGCCATGGCTGCAAATAACGAGAATGCACAAATACACGCTGACACAAAAGAAAATGTTGAAACGCACTTTACCGTGATAGCCCATCGCGGCGCGTCGGGCTATTTACCTGAGCATACCCTTGAAGCAGCTACCCTCGCCTTTTCTCTGGGCCCCGATTTTATTGAGCAAGATGTTGTTATCACCAAAGACGACATACCCGTTGTGCTACACGACATCCACTTAGAAACGGTCACCAATGTAGAAGATGTGTTTCCTGCACGCCACCGCGATGACGGACGCTATTACGCGCGTGATTTTACTCTTGAAGAACTGCGACAACTGCGGGTACACGAGCGCGCTAACAGTGACGGGAAGCAAGTTTTTACAAATAGGTACCGCGGCACACATGCTAATTTTAAGGTTGCCACGTTAAATGAACACTTTGAGCTAATCAGCGAGCTAAATCGCCAATTTGGAACGTCTGTCGGGGTTTATCCTGAAGTAAAGTCCCCAGCCTTTCACATTAAAGAAGGCGTTGATGCCAGTAAAATCGTTGTAGATGCTTTGAATGCTTACGGGTTTGGTGGAGAGAGCGGTAATAGCTACCTGCAATGCTTCGATTTTAACGAAGTTAAGCGCGTTCGTGAAACCCTGGGCTATAAAGGCAAAGTTGTGATGCTGATTGGCGAAAACGACTGGGGCGAAAGCGACACAGATTATAACTGGCTGCGCACTCAGGAAGGCATGCAGCAGGTTGCGTTGTATGCCGATGGCATAGGCCCTTGGTTAGGCCATTTACTCGATAATGAAGCGATGACTCAAGGAAAAGTAGAAGCCGCGACATGGATTGCCTACGCCCACGAAAATAACCTGACAATCCACCCCTACACCTACCGACATGATGCACTACCAGCAGGTATGAGTTCAGAGCAAGTCTTGGAAGTTTTAGACAAGGTGGTAGGTGCTGACGGTGTTTTCACCGATCATTTAGTACCGGTATTAAGGTGGCGAGAAAAATTAAACTAACGCATTTTAAAGCGAGTGTAGGCGCGATAATTAGCGCCTAGGATTTTGAAAGTCGCACCACCACGCGTCTGTTTTGGGCGCGGCTTTCTCGCGTATCGTTTGGCGCAATATGGCGTTTCTCACCGTGGCCTGTCAACTGAATTCGATCTTCAGGTACACCTAGCGTAGTCAAATAGCTTTTTACTTCGTTAGCACGTCGAATAGACAACTGTTCATTATTATAGCGACCGCCGTAGCTATCGGTGTAACCATCAAGAAGCACAAGCTCAAGCTCGCTGTCTTCTTTTAAGTATTCACCTATCATGGTTAAGCGCTTCTGCGAATATTTGGTTAGCTCTGTACTGTTGTTTTGATACGACAATACCGTGTAGGCAATGTCATCAAAACCGAAGGGCAATAAGTTCGATACACACTTCACAAATTCACGATACACACCAGAGAAGTTGCTAGCGTTTAATGCCACACTCACTTGGTCGTATTTGTTATACCAGTCTTGGTAATAGATTGTGGGCCAAAAGCCTTTTTCTAATTCAGACAACATAGTCCAAGCCGCATCCTGCGGAAGGTCGCCATTGTACTGTTTACGAATAGACATGTCGGCAATGGTTTTAGGCGCAACGCCTGGCATCCATTTAGGTGGTACAGAATAAACAGCGGCCATATCAAATTTGCTTGGCAGCAAATACATGTCCAGTTCGAATTCCATATTAAGCTGCTTCGACGCTGAGCTCGTGAACATGGCTTCGCCATAACCGGGTAGCTCGTGGTTCAAGGTACACTGAAGTCGCGTGTCTTTGTCTATTCGCCAGTTGGAGCTTTCTATGGTTGCAGAATATTGCCGCATGGCAGCGTGGGAAGACAATGACCCCAGCATCCCCAATAAAGCGATGTATTTTAATTTCGACACCATTTCGACACCATAACGAAAATCAGACTAACACAGGTAAAAGACAACACTTCGTGCACAAATTACCGAACATAATGAATCAAATTAGCTCACACAAAAAGAAGAAATGTGCCTAATGATTTTTTCACGCTTAATTTGATTATCGTCCAAATTGTAGAAAAGTTTAGCGTTTAATACCATTCGCGTTTTGTACTTTTGCTAGCCCCCTGATTTAACAGTTTATAAATTGCAACTGGCAACTCGAGAGTATCCTTGCGATAATTCTTTTACGCAATATGCTTCGCAGGTTGGTACGCATTTTAGTCACCAACCAATTAACGCAATCGAGTCTTACAAGAGTGTTTATGTCTGCCAACCCGCCCCTTCTCTCCCAGCGCTTTCGAGGTTACTTTCCCGTTGTTATCGACGTTGAAACAGCCGGATTTAATGCAGGCACTGACGCCCTGTTAGAATTAGCCGCGGTAACGGTGAAAATGGATGAAAACGGTATACTTCATCCTGATCAAACTTTTCATTATCACATTGACCCCTTTGAGGGCGCTAACCTAGAGCCAGCAGCCTTAGAATTTAATGGCATCGATCCTAGTTGTGCATTGCGAGGGGCTATTGAAGAAAGCGAAGCCATGAAGGACTTATGTAAAGGCATCCGCAAGGCGCAAAAAAATGCAGACTGCCAACGTTCAGTTATTGTTGCTCACAATGCAACGTTCGATCAGAGTTTCGTCAATGCCGCGATAGAACGCTGCAATATAAAACGCACGCCGTTCCATCCGTTTGTTTCATTTGACACCACCAGCCTTGCTGGATTGGCCTTAGGCCAAACGGTTTTGGTAAAAGCATGCCGTGCAGCGGGGATCGCATTTGACCAAAGTGAAGCGCACAGTGCGCTGTATGACGCCCAAAAGACCACCGAGCTATTTTGCTATATGGTAAATCGCTATAAAGCGCTAGGCGGATGGCCTGTAGAAAATAAAGAGTAGTTTTATTCAAACTGATATAAACAAAAACAGCGCCAAAAGGCGCTGTTTTTTTATAATCTTTAAACAGTTTAGCTTATAGCTTGTCTGCTTCTTCAGATAGGTACTTAGCAACACCTTCAGGCGACGCATCCATACCAGCTTTACCTTCAGTCCAACCCGCTGGGCAAACTTCACCATGCTCTTGGTGGAATGCTAGTGCATCAACCATGCGTAGCATTTCATCAACGTTACGGCCAAGTGGAAGGTCATTGATTACCTGATGACGTACCATACCTTCTTCGTCGATTAGGAATGAACCACGGAACGCAACGCCATCTTCTGGGTGCTCAACATCGTATGCCTGGCAGATGTCGTGCTTAACGTCAGCAACAAGGGTGTACTTAACCGGACCAATACCACCTTGATTTACCGGAGTGTTTCTCCACGCATTGTGTGAGAACTGAGAGTCGATTGAAACACCGATCACTTCAACACCACGCTTTTTGAACTCGTCGAAACGCTTGTCAAAGGCGATAAGCTCTGACGGGCAAACAAACGTAAAATCTAGTGGGTAGAAGAATACAACAGCTTTCTTGCCCTTGATTGCTTCACTTAGTGTGAAAGTGTCAACAATTTCACCACTACCAAGTACCGCTGCTGCAGTAAAGTCAGGTGCTGGACGGCCAACTAATACACTCATGAGTCTCTCCATTTATATTTGGATTGTAATAATAGAAGTGATTACGTTGCGTAACCACTTTGATAAGAAATTTCTTTCAAAGAAAATAGGTACGAATATGGAAATAACAATATTAAACAACGAGTTTTTTTACTGATCATACCAATAACCGCTTAACATCCCCCCACACTGTTCAGTCTTTCTTCAATTACCTTGTATTAAATTTGTCATTATCCACTTGCTAAAGCAAAGAATAACAATTATTATCATTTACAGATTCATTTGGAGTACGTTTAATGTTTGTTTGCATGTGCTATGGGGTAACTGATAAAAGCATTCGCGCAGCGGTTGAAGAAAACGGTGTGGGAAATATGCGAGAGTTACGTCAACATTTAGAGCTTGGCTCACAATGCGGTAAGTGCATCAACATGGCTCAACAGATCATTGACCAAACTATCGTCGATGAGTCCCTATTCAAAGACGTTGGCTAGGCAATTAGCCAACCCGCGTATTCTTAACACGCAACGTCATCGCTCTTAGCATCCTTGGCTAGACTTAAAACACCATATTTATTATCACGATTATTCCTTTAAGTGACCTAAGTCATATTCTAGTTTAATTACCTAAGTAACATTCACATCGTCACCTAAAACGATAGGTTGTTGTCCTTTCAAACTCAGAGCTAGGCTCATTTCCTTACTTTCAATGAGTGCAGCGCGCCATTTAACTACGTAGCTTTGCTGAAGCATGCCCTAGTTAAAGGTGTACTCAATGCCTGCATAATAGAAAGCTCCATTGATACCGCTAGGCGATGTAGGTGGGTAGAGTGCGCCAACTTCACCTTGAAAAGGATTTTCATTAGGCAGCGAATCAAACAGATTTTGGGCGCCGAGGGTAACTTGTGTTTGAGGCAGTACTTTCCATGCAACTTGGGCATCGAATGTGGTTAACGCATTGCCGTATATGTCCATGCCTGCGGACGCATCAAGATGGTCTTCATAAAACTCACCGTAATAGTTAAGTCGCCAAGTAAATGCCCAATTTCCTTTCGATTGCTCGAGCGTGATACTGCCTCGATGAGCAGGCAAGTTATCTTCCAGCATACGAATTCTTGCCTGTGTTAGATTAGGTAGAAGCCGTATTTCGTCCCCCACTTGCGCAGGATAAAGCGTAACCCGCTCTACTTGTGTGTCTGTCCAGTTGAAGGCAAGAAGTAAAGAATTTGACCAATCAGCTAGCGCAAAATTGTAGTTAACAACTAAATCAACACCCTGAGTTTTTGTGTCAAAGTCATTTGTAAAATACTTTGCAGCATTATATTTCGCCGCATCTGGACGCCCTTGGGCAATAAGCGCACTAATGTCGTCGTCGGTTAACGGGATTGCAGATGTCGTACTAATGCGATCAGAAAGTCGAATATTGAAATAGTCGAGCGTCGCAAAAAAGTTCTCGCTTGCCTGCATAACAAGCCCAAGGCTAAAGTTCACCGACTCTTCAGGCGTAAGTGGTGTTGCGCCTAGTTGCAGTGAGATAAGATCAGTTGGAGGCAGCGTTGCTTGGTCTTCCAAACCGTTAACACCGTAGGCGGTAGTTACGTTGATAACATTACTCTGCCCTACTGTTGGCGCCTTAAAACCGGTGTTTACAGATCCGCGTAATGCAAAAGTATCATTTAATTTATAGCGAGTACTCAATTTCCCATCGAATGTCGAGCCGAAATCACTGAAATGCTCTACACGTGTGGCCACGCCAAACTGCCATGCTTCGGTAACATAAAATTCCAAATCAGCGTACACGGCCCAATTGCTTCTGCTCCAGTGCCCAGCACTTTGAGGCTGATACCCCGGAAAACCGTTGGAACCGATGGAAAAGCCTTGGTTCAACCCAAGTGGCGGCTCTAGGGCGAAAGGGCCTGCAATATATGACGCTTCATCGCCGGACTTTTGAAAATAGGTTTCTTTGCGCCATTCTAAGCCCACGGCAATGCTAACAGGATCGTCGAAAATAGTTTGAATGAGTTTGTTAAAATCTAAGTTAAGCGTTCGCTCTACTTGCGACACACCACCGGGCGAAAACGACGTTGGCGTTTGTGGCCCTAACGATGGATTAACTGTATTTGAGATGGTGTACTCAATGTCACTGTAGCCCAATGTCGCACTGGCATCCATCGCCCAGCCATTAGGTAACTCATGTTTAACGCCCATCGCAACAGAAGCATCCGTTATCGTACCCCCAAATTTTGGTGTGAAACCGCCAGGGAACCACTCGTTGAAAGCAAAACAGTTGGCACCAAGCGCCGTTGTGTTATCTGCAATTAGTTGATATGAGGGGTCCAGCAATACACTATTGCTGGACAAAGTTATAGAAGGGCAAGCAATTCCACTTTCCAGCCCGTCGAGATCGGCTACAATCAGACGACTTTCCCCTGTATTTGGGTCGGTACGGCTGAACACCCCTTCTCGAGTTTGCGGATTTCGAAAGTAAAAACCACCGTTTATTTCTCTTCTTGCTGCAGTGGCAAAGCTGTAAAATTGTGATTTAGACGAAATGTCTGCGCCTGCATTTAGCGCAAGTTTAATATCTTCGTTAACATCAAGCGCTCCCCATACTTGGGACGGTGACGCGATGAACACATTCCCTTGGTCAATCAAGTTCTGCGCATCAATCCGCTGTACAGAGCGCGACGTGCCATTTTGCTGACGATACTCTGCCGTTGCATTTAAAAAGCCGTTTTCTCCAATAGCAAAGCCTTTATTCAACTGCACTTGAAACAGTTCGCCGTCGCCTTCACTGTATCCGCCAACTTTCAGCGCAACATGCCCTCCTTCACGAGCATCCTTAAGTACGAAGTTAATCACGCCTGCAATGGCGTCTGAGCCGTACTGGGCTGCTGCACCATCTCGCAATACTTCGACTTGCTTTAACGCATAGGCAGGAATAACCGATATATCAGGCCCTTGTGCACCGTCAGATAAACCTCCGCCTAAAAACGTGATTACCGCAGAGCGATGGCGTCGCTTTCCGTTAAGCAGCAAAAGCGTGTGATCCGAGGACATGCCTCTAAGGTTCGCCGGCCTTACCAGGCTACTGGCATCATTGATGGGCTGATCGTTTACGTTTAACGAAGGAACCATCACGCTTAACATAGAAAGCACGTCTGAATTCCCCTGTGAGTTGAGGGTTTCAGAACCAATCACATCCAAAGGAACTGGTGAGTCAACAGCACTTCGAGGTGAGTTACGAGTACCGACGACCGCAATTTTTTCAAGTCCATTGCCTCCCTCTTCTGTTTTCTTTTCGGTATCTTGTGGCTGTGTTTCCTTCGCCACTAACGATGAACGAGAACGAATACTTACCGCACCGCTTTCATCAGTTACTACCGCCAATTCTGTTCCTTCAAGAAGCTGTGCCAGCGCTTCATTCAGTGTGAACGTACCTTCCAATGCGTTTGTTTTCACTTTTTTTGCTAAATCAAAAGGAAAAAGCAATGTGGTATTTGCCTGTTTAGCTAGTTCGGTTAGCGCTTCATTAGCATTTTGTGCGGGTATTGAAAAGCTGTAAGCACCCAATTTTGGTTCGGTTTGGTCGGGTGATTGCGAAGGGCTGTCTGTTTGTGCATGAAGCGTTGGCGCTGGTGCTATGAAAAGAAAAAAGCCGGACGCTATGTGAAGTGCCGAGAGGGACAAGATACGGGAGAATTTGCACATTCTTTTTTGCGAAAGGCATTGGGCCGAACACGCGAGGGCATGCAGCTTTTCTATTGCCTTTTTGGTTTGCCTGCTTATCGCAAAATTGCTGTATTGCAAGATATAAAATCGATGTGCTTATTATTTTAATTATATTGTCACATTAAAGAAATTGATGCCAACTACGAATAGTAGAAAGCACCTATCTTTCAGAAATATTTAACTTTTCGCTAGCTTAAGCTCAATACTTGTTTCTGTGACTTTCTCGTAGTTGATGTTAAAGCTGCTCTTAAGTGCAGACAACAAACCGTCTATATCGCCTACCTTAAAGTAGCCCGCTACACGTCGCTTGCGCAGACTTTCGTCCGAAATGTTAAAGCGAACGGGTGTATAGCGGCCAATCTCAGCTAATACGGCCTCTAGCGGTTCACCTTTAAATACAATCATACCTTGTTGCCACGCTAAATCGTCATCAATGTCATTTTGAGACATGCTTTCACGGGCTTCCACTTTACCTTGTACAGTGGCTTTTTCACCTGCGAACATGAGAAGTCCTTCTTCAGCAACAGGACGTTTCGTGAAGAGCGACTCATTTGAGGATGAAGCCTTAAAGCGATCTTTCACCAATACCTTTCCGTCGGTAACCACTAACTCAAACGCATTATCATCCACATATTGCATATTAAAAGCAGTTCCAACAGCGGTAACGGTGTTGTTGCCCGCAGTCACAGAGAACGGGCGAGACGTGTCGTGAGCCACTTCAAAGTGTGCCTCCCCTTTCAATAAAACGATATTGCGCGCCGTTGATGAGAAGTCTACGGTAACGACAGAGTTTGTATTTAGATGAAGTTTAGAGCCATCGGCTAGCGTCACGTTTTTCTGTTCGCCAACACCGGTTTGTACCTTTTGTGTTACCGCTGCGAATTCAGGGGTGCTATTTAGCCACGTACGCTGAACCACTACCCCAACAGCTATTGCCATCACTAAAAATGTGGCCGCAATGCCCCAAACCGCTGTTTTAGGCATATTGCGTTTTTTCGACGACTGACGTGAGGTAGGCTGCGGGAATAAACCGCTCAATTCATTTAATACCGACATGTCGTCCCACAAGCTAGCGGCGTCGAGCAAAGCTTGACGATGCGCATTACTTTCCGACAACCAAGCATCTAGCTCCGTCTTTTCGTCACTGTTTAAGCCGCGATCGAGACGGCTTATCCATAAGCATGCTTGCTCTTGGATATCTTCTTTGCTTGAAAACTGGCGAATATTATTCATGTTAACTACGGCTTATGTCCTGAGTCGCGTTAGCAGTGGCACGGGGGGATGCACTGTCCTTTGACAGCTCGGCTAAGTACCTAGAGCACATCATTAAACCTTTGGCGACATGCTTCTCAACGGTGCTTTCGCTTAGCCCCACAAGCTCTGCAATCTCTTTTTGTCGCATGCCATATACTTTTTTCAGCAAAAATACGCGTTTTACATCAGCAGACAGTGTATCTGTCGCTCGGCAAAAATGAATAAAACGCTCTTTGCTTTCTACATTTTTTTCTAAACTGTGCCCTACAAGCTCATAAGGCAAAATATCCATGTCATCGAGCTGCTGCTTATTTTTGTTTTCAGCTTTCGCAACATGGTTCAGCGCTAGATTACGCGCTGTCTTGAGCATATAGGTACGCTCATACTGTATTTCTTGTTTTAACTCTGCTTCGTAGCTTTTAATAAAAGCTTCTTGCACGATGTCTTCAATGTCGTCGGCGCCAACAATAGAACCTACCGCACGCATTAGCTTTGAGCGGTATTTTAAGAAGGTTTCAGCTACTGTCGACTTTCTCGTCATAATATTAAATGTTGTGTGTTTCGATTTGCTTACATTGGCATCAATAATGCCTGCTTTTTCGTTCTTTTTCACCTAATAAAATAAAAGGGGGCTAATGCCCCCTTAACTTTGAAACATTAAGTGAAAGTTTGGTTTATAGGTAATTGCTTACCTATTAAAAAGTGTAAACACCTCTTAGGTAGTAGAAGCCACCGTTTATACCAATTGGTGATGTTGTCGGATACGCTGAACCTGCAATCTGTGCGTAGGTGATACCACCTGCATCAGTGTTGTTTTCGTCAGGGTATTCATCAAACGCGTTCTTAGCACCAACAGTTACCGTGAACTCTTCAGTGAAGTTATATGCTACTTCAAAGTCGAACGTAATTTCAGAACCTACTTTGTCAATCGGCAATGCAGAGTCTAGGTGATCTTCGAAGATGCTACCGTAGTAGTTCATTCGCGCAAGGAAGCGCCAGTCGCCATTAGTGTGGTTAGCTGTTGCACTGTAACGTACCGCTGGAAGGTTATCTTCTAGCATGCGAATACGGAAATCAGAGATATTGTCCGACGCGCGGTCAACTTCTGTAGACGTCCAGTTATATGCAAGTGAGAACTTAGTTTCACCGCCCATCATATCCATCGAATAGTTCGCTACTACGTCTACACCTTCGGTGGTGGTGTCGAAGTCGTTAGTAAAGAAACTGATTTCAGAGAAGCTAGACGCATCGTTGATACCTTGCTCAAGCAGCGTGGCAATGTCTTCTTCAGTCAGCGCAATACCAGAGGCAGTACTGATACGGTCAGTCAGTTCGATGTTGTAGTAGTCTGCGGTAATGAATAGACCATTATCGAAATCGGCTACCACACCAAACGTGATACTTTCTGACTCTTCAGGCGTTAACTGCTCACCACCTTTAAGTTGGGACACTGGATCTGTCGGAGGCAGTGTTGCACGGTCAATAAGTTCACCACCTGTACCAAACGCGGTAGTTACGTTACGCACGTTGCTTTGACCAAGGGTAGGTGCTTTAAAGCCTGTTGAGAACGCACCACGGAAAGCAATGTTCTCAAGTGCTTGCCAACGGAAAGCAATCTTACCTTTCGTTGTGTCACCGAAATCAGAGAAGTCTTCATAACGTAGCGCACCGGCTAACATGAAGTTTTCAGTGATATACGCTTCTGCGTCAATGTACAGTGCGATGTTGTTGCGGGACACACGACCTTGGCTATTGGCCGCCAAGCCAGGGAAACCATTTGAGCCAATGCCAAAGCCTTGTGTCGCCAGCGGACCTATTTCATAAGAGGCAGTATCACCTGCAAAGCTCTCATAACTTTCGTTGCGATATTGGAAACCAGTTGCCACGAATAGTGGTTCATATAAACCAACATCGAACGGCTTAGTGAAATCAATATCAAGGGTTTGCTCAGACTGCGTATAGCGACCTGGGCTAAATTCTGTAGGTGTTTCTGGACCTAAAGACGGGTTGATAGTGTTGCTAATAGCAAAGTCAACTTCGTTTTGGCCAAGGTTCAAGCTCACGTCATACGTGATATCGTGGTCAAGTTCGCCTTTCGTACCAAAGACAAGTGACATATCTGTAACCGTACCACCGAAACGAGGTGTGAAACCACCTGGCAGCATTTCGTTGAACGCCCAACAGTCAGGATTGTTCTGAACTTCGTTAATATAACGCGGGTTCTCTAGTACGTTATCACCAACTACGATGTCGGTTGGACAGTTACCTGACATATCACCGGTTAAATCACCAACAAGCAGTAGTTGCTCGCCATCGTCATTTGTACCACCATCGTTCACACCACCACGATTGTGTGGGTTACGGAAGTAGAAACCACCTTCAACTTCACGCTCGGCGTAGTTACCAAACATGTAAGCTTCTGAGGTAGCTGAAAGCTCTATACCTGCATTAGCGAAAAGTTTGATGTCGTGTTTGATTTCAGGTGAGCCCCAAATTTGCGCAGGATCTGCTACAAAAGTGTTCCCAGCCGCTATCAATGCAGCAGCGTCTGCACGCTGTACACTTCGAGATGTGTCGTCTGCAGTACGGTATTCAGCTGAAAGGTTAATAAAGCCTTTGTCAGATAGAGGAAGGCCTACGTTACCCGACATCTGAATCATGTCGCCGTCGCCTTCGTAGAAAGAGCCGTAACGGGCTTCAAACGAACCGCCTTCTGATGCATCGTTAAGTACGAAGTTAATTACACCCGCAATCGCATCAGAACCGTATTGTGCTGCTGCACCATCGCGAAGTACTTCCACTTGCTTTAATGCCGCTGCTGGGATAACAGAAATATCAGGACCTTGTGCACCGTCAGAAAGACCACCACCAAGGAAAGTGATAACCGCAGAACGGTGACGACGTTTACCATTTACAAGCACAAGCGTGTGGTCTGATGCCATACCGCGAAGGTTAGCAGGACGAACAAGCGTTGAAGCATCGTTGATCGGCTGGTCGTTTACGTTAAAAGACGGAACAACAGTCTGCATCATAGATACCATATCAGTGGCACCCTGCTGCTTAAACTCTTCGTCAGAAATAATATCAATTGGCACCGCTGAGTCAGCGACCGAGCGAGGCGCTGCACGTGAACCAACTACCGCAATTTGTTCAAAATCTTCGGCCTTAGCACTCTCTTCAGCTTCTTGCGCATAAACAGGTGCAGCGGCCATTACTGAAAACGCAGCTGATGCGGCTAATACGCCACGCACGTTTTTGGTCAATAAAGACAAGGTTGTATTCATGGTGGTTTCCCGGAGTTTCTCTAAGACACCTTCAGCGTTTTAAACACATTAAAAAAATGCTCAGAGTAGTTGTTATTTTTTACCTTCAACACTGACTCATTTGCGGTCAGATGGTGTTTTTTATAGAACGCAAGATATTAAAAAACAAACCTTTTTCGACAAAATAAAAATATTTTTTCACTCCGTAGAGGATTTTAATTTCTGACCTGTCTATATAATTTTTACGGGAATAAAAGTGCGGGATTTTTGGCGGGTTTTAATAAAAAAAGCCGACTATAAGCCGGCTTTTAAATCGTTTTTTACAAACCTAAAGATTTGTACATGGAAACAAGATTTACTCTGCTTCTTTGTACTTTGCAGCCGTTTCTTTAATAAGCGGTTGAAGCTCGTTTTGTTGGAACATTTCAATAATGATATCGCAACCGCCTACAAGCTCACCTTCAACCCATAGTTGCGGGAATGTCGGCCAGTTTGCATATTTTGGTAGTTCTGCGCGGATGTCTGGGTTTTGAAGAATATCTACATAAGCAAATGGTTCGCCACATGACATCAACGCTTGCGATGCTTGTGAAGAAAAGCCACAGCTAGGTAGTTTAGGAGAACCCTTCATATACAACAAAATTGGGTTTTCTTCGATTTGCTGCTTGATTCTATCTAGCGTTGATTGATTTTCAGTATTATCCATTTGATTCCTCTGAGCACAAAAGTGTATTCCCAGTTAGATGGGAATGCATGAATGATTTATCAAGGGAAAGGGTATCATAATTTTATGTTTAATTACCCATAGCTGAATTGATCTTTTCAACCTCTGGATCGTTATCTACCCATACATTGCAATACAAATTAGTGTCACATTTTAACTTTTGAAAAAAAATTCACATTTTTGTCATTGAGTTATAGGACTTTATCCCCACATTTGCGATATGCTTTAGCGTCTAAAGCAGTATATTGAACATAGAATTAATATGCACTTATTGAACAGGCGAAGATAAGTGGGCTTTAGACTACAATACTAAACCAACATGGAGACCGTCATGGCTTTTGAATTACCAGCATTACCATACGAACAAAATGCACTAGAACCGCATATTTCTGCTGAAACGCTTGAGTACCACTATGGCAAGCACCACGCTACTTATGTAACTAAGCTTAACGGCCTAGTTGAAGGTACTGACATGGAAAACAAAAGCCTAGAAGAAATCATCAAATCTTCTGACGGCGGTGTTTTCAATAACGCAGCGCAGGTATGGAACCACACGTTCTACTGGCACTGTCTAAGCCCGAACGGCGGCGGTGAGCCAACAGGCGCGCTAGCAGAAGCTATCAACGCGAAATGGGGCTCATTTGCAGACTTCCAAGCAGCATTTAACGATAAAGCGGTTAACAACTTCGGTTCAAGCTGGACGTGGTTAGTTAAAACTGCAGACGGCAGCCTAGATATCGTTAACACAAGCAACGCGCAAACGCCTATTTCTGGCGACGACCTTACGCCAGTGCTTACTGTTGACCTTTGGGAACACGCTTACTACATCGACTACCGCAATGCGCGTCCTAAGTACCTAGAAAATTTCTGGGCGCTGGTTAACTGGGAATTCGCAAGCAGCAACTTTGCATAAGCCAAAGACTGAAGCGTTAAGCGCCTTGCGCTCTTAACAGCGTAAAGTATCTGACCCGTCCTAAGATAGGTTGACAGTTATTAGGCCAGCTCTCGAAGCTGGCCTTTTCTATTATGCACTGCGTTAGG
>NZ_JAYMEU010000003.1:0-287048 GCF_037029575.1 Alteromonas sp. CH_MED4-4
TATCGAAATATGAATCGTCGTTGTGACACTCTTAACGAGTGCCCACACAGATTGTCTTGTCTAAATTTTTAAAGAACATTCACTAGAAGCCTTTGCTTCTTAGTGACTCACCCTGTTCGAGTGAGGTGCGCATTATACGCTGGAAGTTTTCGTTGTCAACACTTTTTGAAAATTTATTTTCTGAAGCGCCTCTCCTAAACTCCCGTCCTTACTGGCCTACAAAGGTAGTAGAGACTTACTTCAGGAGGCTTGCTGTTTTGCTTTTCCCCCGAAGCGGATGCGAATTTTAGGGAAATGAGCGCTCACGTCAACACTTATTTTAAAAAAAGTGTCATATTCGTTTTGAATGCTCGTTTATTCAGCAAAAACACCCTATTTCCAGTATCCCGTCTTCTTTCTCATCTGAAATTTACGCCATATTCCAGGCTTATGCGGCTTTAGCTTTCCTTTGTATTTGAGAATAAAGTCATCAATAGCATCTAAAACGCGCTCGCTATTACGACCATCCCTGTATTTCTCATGGAGATCTACATAAGCATTTATTGCATCAATTACTTCAATAGGCTTCGTAAGCGCGTAATCTATAGCCGCTTCAATTTCACTTGTTTCTGTCACGTCTATTAGATGAGGACCTGGATTAGTATTGCGGAACGTCACCACCGGTTTTTCTTGCATCATAAATTCTAGAATGATGGATGAACTATCGCAAAGAAGCACACTTGCTTCGTTCACACTGTCTAAGTCAACGTTATGTAGATATTTAACGTTATCTATAGACGCAGCTAATTGTTTATAACGTTCCACAATTTCGGAGCCGTGCAGTTTAGGATGAAATGTAAGGATCCAGTTCCAGTCTCTTTCTTTAGCTAATTTCTCGATAGTTTCAAAAACCGACTCGGCCGAACTAATACCTTTAGTAAACGTTGTTCCGTAAAGTATCGTTGGAGGATTTGATGCCGGCGGGCGTTTTCCTTTTATATAGGTATCGACCTTGCACCATCCTGTTTCATAAGCCTTAAAGCTACCATGCTGCTGTTCTAGAATTTTATAGGGTGCTGTACTGCTTGGTCCTTGTGTACAAATTAAGTCAAACCACCCGCGAATGCGGAAATGGGAATCTTCTTGATAGGTCTGTTCGCCACGCTTACCAATAAAGTAGCCATGAAATACGCCTACCTTAATACCAGGAATAAAATGATAAATGTAATTACCGGGAGTCAAAGTCGCGTCGGGATTGAACTCAACAAGCTCTTCAACTGTTGCTAATCTTTTCTCATCGGCAAGTAACAAGTCTTCACAGCTATGCTCCAGATACCACGCTACTTCACCACCACGCTTTCTTATCTCAGATTGAATAGGTCGCAATATTGAATAGGAATAAGGCAGTGCCGCAAATAGTACATAGCGCTTTGACATGAACTCTCCGTAGAAATAGCATTTTGATTTTTTTCTATAGTATATCAGCATTGTTGCTTTAAAAGATTGAAGCTAGCTATCGATAACAAGATTAATCATCAAGTGTTAATGTGTTTTATGCATTTCTTTAAAAAAGGCTTACCATGTCCTGCATAATTTCGCTTAAAGAGAGTTCTATGGCACAACCTGTAATCAGTTTTAAAGGTGTTTCTCCTACATTAGGAAAGAATGTCTATGTTGATGGCTCGGCAAGAATCGTCGGTGATGTAGTTTTAGAAGATGATGCGAGTATTTGGCCGCTGGTAGCAGCTCGTGGCGACGTGAACAAAATTCGTATTGGTGCCCGTTCTAATATTCAAGATGGCAGTGTTTTACACGTTACCCGTAAATCTGAGAAAAACCCCAACGGCTTCCCACTTATTATTGGTGAGGACGTTACCGTTGGGCATAAGTGTATGCTGCACGGCTGCCAGTTGGGTAATCGAATTCTCGTTGGCATGGGCGCTATTGTAATGGATGGTGTTGTTGTTGAAGACGATGTGTTTATTGGTGCAGGTACATTAGTACCGCCGAACAAAAGGTTAGAAAGCGGATTTCTTTACGTTGGAAACCCCATGCAAAAGAAAAGACCGCTCAACGACGCTGAAATGGCATTCCTGAAACAGTCTGCCGTTAACTATGTTGTATTGAAAGATGAGTACCTCAAATAAAAACAGCATCCAATGCTGGATGCTGCTTTTAAGATTTATTGATCTTCGACTTCGCCGATATCAGGATCATTAATATCTGTTATTGTTACTGTTCCGCGTCGACTATTCCAAGATAACCCAAGGTTCAACCCTGCTAGCCAATTACTCATAGACGATTGATTACTGCCATTATACGCGAAAGTTTTTCCGAAAACGGCCTCAAGATTAGCAATTCCATTTTCCACTGGTATCTCAAATACTACTACTCCATTATCAATAACACTCAGTGCTTTGACTTCTGCAGAAACCCCATTCGCGCCATTGTAGGTTAACTTCACAGCAACAGTTAGATAATTATTACCTTTAAAATATACTGTCATTTGATTTGAAGAGGACTGAGTTACTGCGACAGAGGCTGAAATGGAACCCGTAATTATCTTAGATATTGCAGCTTGTAATGCCACCGACAAACTAACTTGAACATCTACTTTTCTAAGCTCAGCCGCTCTTTGAAGCTTAGAAGAGATTGCGCTATTTATTTGATAAATAGACTGACTCAATTCCGGTAAACTCTGGGGCCCGTCCCATACATCACTAAGCATATATACAGGCCTTCCGTTGACTACACTTAATTTCGTAGATGCATCATCTAGTGTATTTCCAAGAGGATCGGTACTAAACCCGATGAATTCTGCAGCAGCTATGGTAACCTCATCGGGTAAAGTTGATACTTTTCGAGCTCCCACTGTATACATACCAGGGAATTCACGCCCGCCAGCATCAATCACAGCGACCTCATAGTGAAAACTCTTTCCATTTAGAATGTCCAACACAATTACATCAGCTGATTCGCCTTGAGCGACAGAAATAACATGGCTTTTCAATGAAGAATCAGAACAGGCTGAGTTACTCTGACAAACAGTAACCTTTGTCGTAGCATGTGAATAACCTGCACTGATGAGCAGGCCAGCGGTGAATAAGAGAGAAGAAATTGATTTCATGACTTTCCTTGTTTATAACTTTTACTGTAAGTCCTTAGCGACTATTGGCGACCGAGTAAATACAAGTAATCACTTTCGCCAACTATCGTGAAAATATCAAACTACGAAGGGGGCAGCAACCATTTCCTTAACTAAACCTATTCAACAACGATTTTTCTTAGATATTCAATAACGACTTTTGTATGTGGTTGTCTGTTCGTCCATATGTAGAATGCTTCAGCCGCTTGCTCAACCAGCATCCCTAACCCATCTATTTGTGTTTTAACACCAAGTTCGGCCGCCTCTCTCATAAAGCGCGTGGGTGAGTTTTTATAAACCATGTCGTACACCACTTCACAGTTTTGTAAAACACCATCATTTAAACGGCACGGCAATTCATTGCTTAAACTGGCGGCTGTTGAATTGATAATAATATGAGGCGCAACATCTGCGATATCTTCAAGCGCAGCCACCTGCACTTTAGCGTTTGAAGCGGCACTTGCCACTTCCTCAGCTTTCGCTTTGGTTCTATTGGTGATGGTTAAAGAGGCGGCCCCTGCTTTTAATAACGGGGAAATTACGCCACGGGCTGCGCCGCCGGCACCAATAAGCAACACGCGCTTACCCTTAATTTCCACACCGCTGTTAAGCAGATCGTTTACCAGCCCTACACCATCAGTGTTGTATCCCCATATTTCTCCGCTGTCACCATTCATTAGCGTATTAACAGCTTGTGCATCTTTGGCTGCTTGGTCGTCTACCTTTGCCAAGTTGAATGCATCAAGCTTAAAAGGCATGGTGACGTTACAACCTACCGCGCCTTCCTGAGCTAAAAACGCGTTGGCGGCATCTACAAAACCGTCTACTGGCGCAAGTATCTTTTCATAAGAAATCTTTTCTCCCACTTGTTCAGCAAACATTTGATGGATAGTTGGTGATAAACTCTGTGCAATAGGATTTCCGAATACAGCGAATTTTTTCATGGGAATACGAGACTTATTTAATATAAAGAAGAAAAGCGATAATCGTGCTTCGCAGAGTACACCATATGAACGTATAGGTGGAGAGGAGAAAGTACGGGAATTAGCAAATACGTTTTACGACATTATGGAAACCGATCCACTCGCCAATGAATTGCTAGCTATTCACCCCCAGCCATTAGACAGAATTCGCCACGTGTTCTTTCTCTATTTAAGTTTATGGCTTGGTGGTCCTGATGATTATCAGCAGCAGTATGGCCACCCGCGTCTGCGTGCACGCCACCTACCTTATACCGTAACACCGGAGTTAAAAGCGCAGTGGATGTACTGCATGCGAAAAGCCATGTTTAAAACGGTTGAAGATATCGCCTTAGCTCAACAGTTGATAGACGCACTTGATCAACTCGCCAATCACATGGTGAATACAAAATAAAAAAGCGCGTTGAAAGGATTAACCTTTTAACGCGCAACTCCCCTGTTACTGTCTACGCTCTTTATGGCGCATAAAGTAGTGCAATTGTGAAAGCTTAATAGTTAATAAGGCGTGAAACTAAGAATTAGAATGTGTAACCCACCGATAAGGTATACACCCAAGGATCTATTTCAATATCACTTACCTTTCCAGCAGCATCACCCACTTTGAAGGTTGCTTCGGTATCTATATCAATGAATCGAACCGATGCATTAACATGCCATTTGGTATCAATTTGGTAATCCATTCCCACCTGTGCTGACAAGCCAAATGAATTATCAAGCGATAGGTCGCTTAAGCCAGCTGTTTCATTCGCACCTGTAAACTCTTCATCAAAGATAAAGGTATAGTTGATACCTGCACCAATGTATGGCTGAAACGCAGAGCTGGCATCATTAAAATAGTAGTTTGCGGTAAGCGTAGGAGGAAGATGCGTGACTTCACCAAGCTGATTACCCGTCCCTAACGGATCAGCTACAGAAAAATTAACGTCGTGCTTAAACGGCGTTGCGGCAAGCAGCTCGATATTAATATTGTCAGTAATAAAGTACGCTACATTTAAACCTAGCTGAGTATCGTTATCGATATTAAGGGTCACGCCAAGATCAGTTCCACCCGCGACGATGTTAGAAGTCGATTCGTCAGGAGCAACGGTAGTAAGACCGCCACGAACAATCCAGTCGCCCTGCTGGTGAGCGCTAGCTAAAGGTGAGAGTGCAGCAAGAGTAAGGCAAAGTGCAGATGCAGATAAAAAGTGTTTGCGCATGATGTGTCTCTTTTGTGGTTAACTAAGATAGGGCTACTTTACGCCTGTAGTTATGAGAAACATTGATCCAGCGCAAGCTTGATAACTCACTGAAACACTGAAGATATTCGACCTTGATATAGATCAAAAAAAAACGCCGCATTAACGTTAATACGGCGTTTTTTTAGTCGTTAAAGATGAAAGCTGCTATCGGCGGTCCGCTTAAGGATTTAAGCGCAGCCTTATTTAATAATTAATCACCAATCAGTAGGTTTTAACCAGTCTGTCAGCTTGGCTTCGGCGCTACCCGGTGCAGGTGTATAACAATACTCCCAGCGCGCGAGCGGCGGCATCGACATTAGAATTGATTCAGTACGCCCGCCGGTTTGCAGTCCAAATAAAGTGCCTCGGTCGAATACAAGGTTAAACTCAACGTAACGGCCCCGGCGGTAAAGTTGGAAATCACGCTCTCTTTCGCCGAAATCGGTTTGCTTACGACGTTCAACAATAGGAACGTAAGCATCGATGAAGCCATTACCAACAGCCTGCATATATGCAAATGACTGTTCAAAGCCCCATTCATTCAGGTCGTCGAAGAATAAACCGCCCACTCCGCGAGTTTCATTGCGATGCTTTAAGTAAAAGTAGTCGTCGCACCACTTTTTGTACTTAGGGTAAACATCATCGCCAAACGGCTTACATAATTTTTTAGCAGTATCATGCCAGTGTAAAACGTCATCTTTAAACGGATAAAATGGCGTCAAGTCGAAGCCGCCGCCAAACCACCAGATAGGTGCTTCACCCTCTTTTTCTGCAATGAAAAAGCGAACATTAGCATGTGACGTTGGGATATAAGGGTTATGTGGATGAATAACGAGTGATACACCCATTGCTTGAAAGTTTCTTCCCGCAAGCTCAGGCCGATTAGCCGTTGCTGAAGCCGGCATTTGACTGCCAAACACATGAGAAAAGTTAACGCCGCCTTGTTCAATCACCGCGCCATTTTTTAGTACTCGAGAACGGCCACCGCCACCTTCTTCTCGCTGCCAGCTGTCTTCAACAAACTGGCCCTTACCATCGGCAAGTTCAAGGGTTTGGCAAATGGTGTCTTGCAGCCCTAGTAAATAGCTTTTTACTTGTTCTATTACTTCAGCGGCATTTTTACCGTCCAGTAATTCTGCTGATGTCATGCTCTTATTACCTCTGCTGTGTCACCATCGCGAATGGTACTGGGTTTAGTTGCACCGCCTACTTCCCCTTCGACATAGAAAACGGAATCAGCGAATACGGCTTTTGCTTCTTCAGTGGTGGTGGCTGGCGGTTGGCCGGTCAGGTTAGCGCTTGTAGAAACTAACGGTTTACCTAACTTGTTGCACAATTCCACTACTACAGGGTGACTAGTTACGCGCACCGCTATTTTACTGTGCTTGCCGGTTAACCAAACTGGCGCAGATGACGACTTAGGTAATAGCCAAGTATTAGGGCCTGGCCAGCTCGAAAAAATATCGGTGCGTCTGTCAGGGCGAATGGCGTTATCGTTAACATAAGGCAGTAGCTGACTGTAGTTTGCAGCAATCAAGATCACGCCCTTTTCTACCGGTCGCTGTTTTATCTCTAACAGCGCATTTACAGCGGCTTCATTGTCGGGGTCACATCCGATGCCCATCACCGCTTCGGTTGGATAAACGATTAAACTGCCAGCTTGGAATGCGGCAACAACAGGGTCTACTTCAGGTGAGTTAGCCTCAACGGGGGTAAACGTGTTTACGTTCCCATTTTGGATATCAGACATGGTTTTAATCTCTACGTATAGTTCTTCGTATAGTTGTTCGTATAATTACTTTTTAAAGCCACAACTAGGCTGAGGACACTGTAACTGCCCCTTTTTGTCTATCAATACTCCCCAACCGCAGTCTGGGCAGCTTTCATTAACCGGCGTGAAATTTAGCACATATCGACATTGTGGATAATGGTTGCACGCAAAAAACTGTTTGCCGTATTTGTTAGTACGCGAGATTAGATGCCCTTTCTTACACTTTGGACAATCCACCAAAGTATCTTCTTTTTCTTTAATGGGCTCTATGTGATGGCATGAAGGAAAATTGGTACAGCCGATAAACATGCCAAACCGCCCTTTCTTTATGGCTAAGTCGGATGCGCATTCAGGGCAGGCTACACCGTCTAAGGTTTTCAGTATGGTGGTTTGTTTATCGTGAAGTGGCTTACTAAAGCTACATTCCGGATAGCCCGTACACCCGATAAAAGGGCCGGATTTACTGTTCTTTATATGAAGAGGTTTACCGCACTCGGGGCAATCTCCGAAATTATCATCGAGAGCATGCTCGTGCGCTGAAAAGAGTGAATGGTCTATTTTAGACATGTATTGGACGTTAAGGCCTTAAACGCGCTGTAATTTCACAGCGCATTTTTAAGTAAAGATTCAAATACCAGTGACTACAACTGCATTAATGCAGAACACCATCTGGCTCTTCGAACAAAAGATCTTCCATTTGTGCGTAGGCTTTCTCTTTGCCAGGTACGTTGAATAGTACCATTAGCACAACCCACTTCAGGTCTTCCAAGCAAAATTCATTGGAATCGATTTCCATAACGCGATCTATAACCATTTCGCGTGTGGAGGCATCCAACACATTAACCTGTTCTAAGAACATAAGAAAACCGCGACATTCCACATCTAAACGCATTTGTTCTTCATGCGTGTAAATACGGCTTAAGCTAGTGCTAATACCTTTGCAAAAGTACGGTTTGATGTCCGTCTCTTGCAGTGCCGCTAACTTTTCTAACCATGCGAGGGCTTTATAAATCTCATCGTGATGAAATCCTGCGCGCACAAGCTCTTCCGTTAACTCGTCTTGGTCAACACGAATTTCCGTTTCACTGTGAATGAAGTTTTCAAACAGATACATGAGGATATCGAACATATTATTTTCCCCTCAATTTAACGTAACCACCAGGGACAGCGGCCACTAAACCGCGCAACTCATATTCTAATAATGATGCCATTGCTTGCGATACAGATATGGCATTGCGCTGGGCTATGACATCAATAGCGGTGATGTCATAATCCACACTAGCTAATAATTTATCGGTTGCCAAGCTATTCGCTGTACTTTTTTCGTTTTGCTCGTCAACATTCAAGCCTAGTTGTACAGGCTGAACGCCAACTTCATCTAGAATATCGCTTATATCTGTTACTAATTTGGCGCCCTGTTGGATTAACCAGTGGCAACCTTCAGCGTAAGCGTTAGCGATATTACCCGGCACAGCGAATACTTCCCGCCCCATATCTGCGGCCAAATTTGCAGTTATCAAGGTGCCACTCTTAATTTTTGCCTCTACCACTAAGGTTCCAAGGGATAACGCTGCGATAATTCGATTTCGCCTTGGAAAATGCCAAGGCTTAGGTCCCTGCCCCGGAAAAAACTCTGTAACGGTGACACCTCCGTCATTGTTGATAGCTTCATAGAGCTTACTATTTTTAGCCGGATATACCTTTTCAGGTCCCGTACCCATTACCGCAATGGTTCCGGTGCTACCAGACAGGGCGCCTTGATGTGCGGCGCTATCAATGCCCATGGCAAGGCCGCTCGTCACTACAACTCCGCTACTAGATAACCCATAAGCAATGTCGGTTGCGGTACGCTTACCCTGAAGGCTGGCCCTTCTGCTTCCCACTATAGCAATCTGTGGTTTTTGAAATAGCGCTTTGTTTCCCGTGGCAAATAGCGCGAGGGGCGGACTATCCAATTGCTTAAGTAATTCTGGATAGTGAGGCGATGACAACGGCACGATGTGTCTATTGTCGCTCGCTTGCAGCCAGTTTATTGCTGCATCAATAAGAGGCGGTGAAATGTTGTTGGTGAGTTGTTTAACCTCGTTAGGCAGCGAAGACGTGTTGCTGCCTAAATCGACAGTAGAAAGTTGATATTTTTCGAGAGCCTCTAGCCAAAGTTTAGGTGATACACGCTGAGCGGAAGCCAGCGCTATCCATGCTAATGTTTCGCTGTCTAACTGAGAAGATTGTGGTGCCATTATCGCTCCTAATGCGAGCGACAATGAACCATGCAACGTTTAAGGCTTGGCGACAATGAAGCCGCGCTTTATCCCCTTATTCGCTCGCGTAATTAATCCGTAACTTGCCGCATCAAATGTTTTAAACACAACAACTTCACCTACTTTAAGCGCGGGTTGCGATACTGTATCGATAAACCACTCACCACCAGTGTTAGCGCCGGGTTCATCTACATAGCGTGGACTTTCTTCGTCAATAATGGCTGGACCTTGTGAGTAAAGCCCCAGGACCGTACCTGGCGCTACTTCCATACTGCCTAAATCAAGAATGACAACGTCGTATTTGCCAAGTAAATCGTGATCATGCAAATCTCCAACTATTGCGCCTCGCTGCGAAGTAGCCGGAACAAGTTCAAAGCCTTCAGGATGTTCAAATCCACCCGCCATTAACTTATCACCGCGCTTAGCTTCTTGGTTCGCATCGTCGATGAAAAGCAACATCGTGTTGCTACCTTCATCTTTTTCCACTAGTGAAGCTGTTGAAACATGGGTAACTTGAATACCAAGGATTTCCCCATCAAGATTTCTAATCGTAGCGTGCTTTCTTACTACTCTGTACTGATCGTCGGTACTGAATTGTTGCTGGCTTAACACAAAATCATCAGACGCAAACCTTACGTTTCCATCCTGATTACCCAGCAATTTAGGTAGCGAAGCATAGCTTTCCTCGTCTAGCAGCATATGTTGCCTAATGAATGGAGAGATAGTTGTCCACGACAACACATCAACAGGCTTCGGTTTTACTCGCTTATCGGTAGCCGGAGAAAGCTTATAGGAAGGCTTGTCGCGCTTTACACTTAATACAGGCTGCCCATCAACATACCCAACGACGATAACATCGCCCGGGTAAATAAGGTGTGGATTGTCGATTTGGGTGTTGGTTCGCCATAATTCAGGCCAGAGCCAAGGCTCATTGAGAAAAACGTTAGCGATTGCCCATAGCGTGTCCCCACGCTTTACTGTGTAGGTTTCTGGCGCGCTCTCTTTTAGCTGCAGCGCAAAGGTAGGCAAAGAAAGCAGTACACCTAAGATAAACAATGCTGCACGACGCGCGTAAATCAATCGCTTTTTCAAATTAACCACCTGCAAATTATTCACTGTCACTCATTGTTGATTTTTCAGACAATAGCACTATATCGGCATAACTAGGTATTCTAATAGGGTTTCGGTAAAAAACTGCACGAAACAGCCCGATATACGTTAGAATAGTAACTTAATAAGCACTGTAAAGTGTGCTGGCAATTAGATCGTATATGAATTTATACAGCGAAAAGGTGAAGTAAGCGAGAAATGGCAATTTTAGACGTATTAAGTTTTCCTGATGAACGTCTTCGCACGGTAGCTAAGCCGGTTGAAGAGGTTAACGACGAAATTAAACAATTGGTATCGGACATGTTCGAAACCATGAAAGACGAGAACGGTATTGGCCTTGCTGCAACGCAAGTTAACCGCCACGTTCAAGTTGTTGTAATGGACGTATCGGAAGATCAAAACGAGCCACGCGTATTTATTAACCCTGAAATCATTCGTAAAGATGGCTCCACGATTAGCGAAGAAGGCTGTTTATCAGTGCCGGGTAATTACGCGAAAGTTGAGCGCGCCGAATCAATTACCGTAAAAGCGCTAGATCAGAATGGCGAAAGCTTTGAGTTGGATGCAGAAGGTTTGTTAGCGATTTGTATTCAGCACGAGCTGGATCATCTAAAAGGCAAATTGTTTATTGATTACCTTTCACCGCTTAAGCGCCAACGTATTCGTAAAAAGCTTGAGAAAGAAGCGCGTCTTGCTGCAAAAGCCTAAGGAATAACGTGACAACTCCATTGAAAGTGATTTTTGCCGGTACTCCGGATTTTGCAGCTAAACATCTATCAGCGTTACTCGAGAGCGAGCACGAAGTCATTGCTGTTTACACTCAGCCTGATAGACCCGCAGGGCGAGGTAAAAAGCTTACCGCCAGTCCGGTTAAAGTATTAGCAGAAGAAAACGCCATTCCAGTTTACCAGCCTCAGTCGCTTAAAGCTCAAGACGCTCAGGAAGAATTAGCCTCGCTCAATGCCGATTTAATGGTAGTTGTTGCTTACGGACTGATACTGCCTACCGCGGTGTTAAATGCACCTAAGCTAGGGTGCATTAACGTGCACGGCTCTATTCTGCCCAAGTGGCGAGGCGCGGCACCAATACAGCGTTCAATCTGGGCGGGTGACGCTGAGACCGGCGTAACCATAATGCAAATGGACGAAGGTTTAGATACGGGTGACATGCTTCACATAGCAACATTGCCTATTACCTCTGAAGATACCAGCGCCACCTTATATGAAAAGCTAGCAGAGCTAGGACCACAAGCGTTGGTTAAGGTCGTTAATGAATTTGATCGTTACACGCCCACCAAACAAGACGACTCTCAAGCGACCTACGCGAAAAAGCTATCAAAAGAAGAAGCCCTGATTAATTGGGCAGACGATGCTGAGCAAATAGAGCGTAATATCCGCGCCTTCAACCCTTGGCCTGTAGCGTGGATGCAGGTCGAAGATCAGAACGTTAAAGTATGGTCTGCCAGCGTTGTTCCTTTAAATAAAGGTGCCACGCCAGGTACGGTGATCAGTGCCAATAAAGAGGGCATTACTATCGCTACGGGGCGCGATGCGCTTTGCATTACATCTCTTCAAATTCCTGGCAAAAAGGCGCTTCCAGCGTCAGACGTTATCAATGCTCGCCAAACGTGGTTTGAAGTGGGCCGTTGTCTGACACAAGCGGACTAAACGTGAAACCATTACCCCTTCCCAAACAAAAGAACCTGCGCGCAGATTGTGCGTGGGTCATCTATCAAATTTTAGAGCAAGGCAAGTCATCGCGTGAGTGCTTAGAACGCGTTCAGCGCAGACACAACGCCAAAGATAACGCATGGATTCAAGAGATGTCACTAGGGGTAATGCGTCGCCTTCCCCTTTTACAGCACTGGCTGCGCTCTTTGTTGGATAGGCCTCTAAAAGGCAACAAGAAAGTCATAGAACATCTTATTCTTCTTGGTTTGTACCAGCTTAATTTTTCCCGCGTTAGCAACCACGCCGCCGTTGGCGAAACCGTCGCCGCAGCATCTTATTTAAATGCCGCAGGGTTAAAAGGGTTAGTTAATGCGGTACTGCGTAATTTTCAGCGAGAGAACCTTGCAGACAAACCTGTAGACGACGCAATCATAAACAGCGGCTTGCCAAAGTGGTTGTTTAAGGCAATAGAGAACGCCTATGGTGACGACGCCGAGCAGGTACGTACTGAAACGAATGCCATGGCCCCCATTTGGCTTCGCGTAAATAAGTTGCAAACATCCTTGGCAGCATTTACTCAGGCGTTAGATAAAGTAGGGGTTGAATATTCCCTTAGCGCAAACCATGCTGATGCCGTAATTCTGACTAAGCGAGAAGACATTACTGCCCTGCCTGGTTTTGAAAAAGGTCACTTTGCGGTACAAGATGGGGCAGCGCAATTAGCTGCGCATTACCTAAAGCCTCAAGCGAACGAACGCATTCTAGACTGTTGCGCCGCACCAGGCGGAAAAACAGGGCACATTGTTGAGTCTGCACCTGATACACAGTACGTATTAGCGCTTGATGCTGATGCTACCCGCCTAAAACGGGTAGAAGAAAATATGACTCGCCTTAAGCACACTGTCGATATTAAGCAAGGTGATGCAGCTAATCCTGATACCTGGTGGGACGGAAAACCCTTCGACAGAATATTACTGGATGCCCCCTGCTCTGCTACCGGCGTGATTCGACGTCACCCAGATATTCGCTGGCTTCGAAAATCCAATGACATCGACAACTTAGCACAGCTTCAACGGCGCATATTAGAAACATTGTGGGGTCTATTAAAGCCAGGCGGCACGCTGCTTTATGCAACATGTTCTATTTTGCCAAAAGAGAACATGGCGCAAATACAGCAGTTTCTCGCCGACACTCCAAATGCCTCGTTATCGCCCATAGTGAAAACAGAAACCGTTGATAAACCCGGGCGCCAGATAACGCCAGGAGAGCAACAAATGGATGGTTTCTATTATGCGAGGCTGGTAAAGTCAGCAGACTGAGTTCAATAGTTGTGCAACGTCACACAGTTAAGACTTGCACGAATATGAAGGCAAAATAATAACGATGAAGATCATCATTTTAGGGGCCGGCCAAGTAGGCGGAACACTTGCTGAAAACTTAGTGGGTGAGAATAACGAAATAACAGTTATTGACTCTGACCCCACTATATTGCGCGCACTTCAAGACCGTCTTGATTTACAAGTAGTAACAGGCGTGGGCTCACACCCTGATGTGTTGCGTAAGGCCGGTGCGGAAGATGCAGATATGCTGATTGCCGTAACCAATAGTGATGAAAGCAATATGTTGGCCTGTCAGGTGGCCTACAGCCTATTTAAAACCCCCACTAAAATCGCTCGCGTACGCTCTGAACAGTACATCATTTACCAAGAGCAGCTATATAAGCAGCAAGACATTCCCGTTGACCACATTATCGCTCCCGAGCAGTTGGTAACTAAGGCCATCAAACGTCTTATCGACTACCCGGGTGCACTTCAGGTGGTTGAGTTTGCTGAAGGCAAAGCCAGCCTTGTTGCGGTTAAAGCCTATTACGGTGGCTTATTGGTAGGCCACGCGTTATCTGCGCTTAAAGACCACATGCCTAACGTTGAAACTCGGGTTGCTGCCATTTACCGACGCGGCCGCCCTATTCGCCCGTTAGGTACCACGGTTATTGAGGCCGATGATGAAGTGTTCTTTATTGCCGCTACCAAGCACATTCGCGCGGTAATGAGTGAGCTTCAAAAGCTCGAATCAAGCTACAAACGAATTATGATAGCCGGTGGTGGCTTGATTGGTGCAGGCCTAGCGAAAAAGTTAGAGCACAATCATAACGTTAAGCTTATTGAATACAGTCCAGAAAGGGCCAAATATTTATCTGCCAACTTAGATAAAACCATTGTATTTAGCGGTGACGCGTCTGACCCTGAATTGCTAAGTGAAGAAAACATCGAGCAAGTTGACGCTTTCATAGCCGTTACCAACGACGATGAA
The DNA here is from genome assembly GCF_037029575.1 of Alteromonas sp. CH_MED4-4. Taxonomy (NCBI): domain Bacteria; kingdom Pseudomonadati; phylum Pseudomonadota; class Gammaproteobacteria; order Alteromonadales; family Alteromonadaceae; genus Alteromonas; species Alteromonas sp. CH_MED4-4. Next base: position 14,447 of record NZ_JAYMEU010000003.1, read on the forward strand.
GCGAATATCATGTCAGCCATGCTGGCAAAGCGTATGGGTGCACAAAAAGCCATGGTGCTTATCCAGCGAAGTGCTTATGTGGACTTGGTGCAAGGCGGTGAGATAGATATCGCGTTTTCACCTCAACAAGCCACTATTTCGGCGCTACTGACTCACGTACGTCGCGGTGACATTGTAAACGTGTACTCATTACGACGAGGTGCTGCCGAGGCTATTGAAGCGATAGCACACGGTGATGAAAATACCTCTAAGGTGGTTGGCAAACAAATAGGCGATATTAAACTACCGCCAGGTACTACGATTGGGGCTATTGTTCGAGACGATCAGGTGATTATTGCTCACAGCGATACCAAGATTGAAGCAAACGACCATGTAATTTTGTTCTTGGTTGATAAGAAGTACATCAACGACGTGGAAAAGCTGTTCCAACCCAGCGCATTTTTCTTTGGCTAGCGCTTTTGCAAAGCGTCATAGGTGCCGCAAGATTAAAAGTTGAAGACATAAGAATAAAGGGCGATATTTATCGCCCTTTATTTTTAGCTCGTATCAAAATTACCGGTTTAATTGTTAACTGCGCCAGAACGTAGGTGAGAACAAGACCAGCAATGAGAAGACTTCTAGTCGCCCAAATACCATGGCAATCACCAGTATCCATTTGCCTGCGTCAGTAACATCAGCATAGTTGGCCGCTACGCTGCCCAATCCCGGACCTAAGTTATTCAGCATGGCCGCAGTAGCGGTAAAGGCGCTTAGGTTATCTAAACCCGTGGCAATCAAGCCTATCATAATGATAACAAACACCACTGCATAAGCTGAAAAGAACCCCCATACGGCCTCTACTACTCTGTCAGGCATGGCACGGTCGCCAAACTTAACGCTGTATACCGCTTTCGGGTGAATTAGCCTATCAACCTCACGCTTGCCTTGTAAAAACAGTAAGCAGACGCGTACTACTTTTAGGCCCCCACCTGTAGAACTTGCGCACCCGCCGATAAAGCTTGAAAAAATAAGCATAATAGGGAGGAATGCCGGCCAGACTGAAAAATCAGTGGTTGCAAACCCTGCAGTGGTACTAATAGATACCGCTTGGATCATAGCTTGGTCTAAAGCCTGCTCTGCCGAGCTATAGTAGCCTGATAGCGTAAGTACTAGGAAACAAATCCCGATGAGTGAGGCTTGAATGATAAAAAACGCCTTAAACTCTGGATCGTTAAAATAGCCTTTAACCGAACGAGAGCTCACCGCCGCATAGTGTAATGAGAAGTTTAACGCAGCAATAAGCAAAAACACGGTACACACCACGTTTACCATAGGACTATTAAAATAGCCTAAGCTGGCGTCGTGGTTCGAAAAGCCACCAATAGCAACCGTTGAGAAAGAATGGCAAATCGCATCAAAAACATTCATTCCCGCAAGCCAGTATGCACCGGCACATGCAATGGTTATGGATAGGTAGATGTACCACAAATGCTTTGCCGTATCGGCAATACGCGGAGTCATTTTATTATCTTTAACTGGGCCAGGAGTTTCTGCCCGATAAAGCTGCATTCCCCCTACTCCAAGGATAGGTAAAATGGCAACTGCGAGTACGATGATACCCATGCCACCTAACCACTGAAGTTGTTGACGGTAAAACTGTACTGAGTGAGGAAGAAAATCTATCCCCTCAATAACCGTAGCTCCAGTGGTAGTCAGGCCAGAAAATGACTCAAAGAAAGCATCGGTTACCGTCATGCTTGGTTGCTCTAGCAAGATAAGTGGAATTGCCCCCACGCTTGCTAGTACTGACCAAAACAGCGCAACAATCAGAAACCCTTCTCGTGCTCTTAAGTCATTTTTCTGCTGACGGTTGGGATACCACAATGCCATACCGCCGATGACACAAAATATAAATGCGAGGATAAAAGGCAGGCCACTGCCATCTTGATAAATCAACGACACGATAGCGGGTGGGATCATGGTTACGCTAAAAAGCGCAATTAATAACCCAAGTATTCGTATGATGGCACGGTAGTGCATTGTTTGTTATGCCTTTATTTTTATAGTGCGCATAAGGACTACTGAGCCCTAGTTACAATGTGCTTTTTGATATGGTTTCAAAAAGCGAATCTATCTACGTGAAACAAGGTAGATGAAATCCTATACGTTACGCATAGGGTTTTGATTATAGGACTATAATGAACAAGGGGAAACCTTTGTCTCCCCACTACATTAGGCTAATTACACATAAAGGCACCTGATCTTTTCACTAGGAAAAAACCAACCACTTTTATTTTTTAGTTTCCTATTTCATAGCAAGCACGGTTTTAACCATTTTAGTAATACTCCCATTGGCTTCACTAATGCTTTGCGCCAGCATATACGCAGGTGTAGTAACAAGCTTTGCGTCATTATCAACAACCACCTCATCAACTGGGCACTCTACATGCGTGGCTCCTAAGGCATTCAACCCACCAGCCGTGGCTTCGTCATTGCCAATGGTCAGTTTAGTTTTGTTGCCATACACTTTTGCTGCTAGCGCAGGTGCAATACACGCGTACGCTGCGGGCTTTTTAGCTTGTGCAAAGGCTTTGCACACTGTCAGCACCTCTTCGTTAAAGGTACAATTTTCACCGTCTACAGCAAACGTGCACAGGTTCTTCGCAGCGCCAAAGCCACCAGGTAAAATAAGTGTGTCAAAAGCAGTTACGTCGCACTCAGTCACGGGTTTTATATCACCTCGGGCAATACGGGCCGATTCTACTAACACATTTCGTGCTTCACCTTCTGATACCTCACCGGTTAAGTGATTGACTACATGCAGTTGGTTTACATCTGGAGCAAAACATTGGTAAGACGCGCCTTCTTGCTCAATGGCTAAAAGTGTCAATACCGCTTCGTGTAACTCAGCCCCGTCAAACACACCACTACCACTTAAAATAACGGCTACTTGTTTCATATTGTCCTCCTAGACGCTATGCCATCTACTTATTCAAAATTTGGCTATTAAACACACAACTGTTCAAAAAAAGTTCTTAATAATACGTGTATACATTGTTAATGGTTATGCTACATTACTTGACCAACTTGGTTAAACCAAAAATAAACGTACACCAAGTTATCCACATAAAATGGAATGGTAAGTAGCAGGTACGCTGTTTTCACACCTAAGTCTCATTCCCTTATTTTTCTTGATTTGAAAGGTGATCTTTAACTTGACAAAGATCATCCGGATCACTGTGCCCAAAATTTTAGATCACAAAGTTATCCACAGGCGAAATGCGATCCGCTATCGACCTTAATGTTCCTTCATGATATGGCGATCTGCCCTAGCCTGTGGCATCCTTGCGCTCATATTCTCTATTGGAAAATCGCCATCTATGCCTGATTCTAAAAAGCCTCCATTTATTCTTGTCGATGGATCGTCATATCTTTTTCGTGCCTTTCACGGTTTACCACCATTAACCAACTCAAAAGGCCAAGACACCGGTGCTATTTATGGTGTTGTGAACATGCTTAAAAGCTTGATCAAACAATACAACCCGACGCATATGGCGGTGATTTTTGATGCTAAAGGCAAGACCTTTCGCGATGACATCTATAAAGAGTACAAAGCGAACCGTCCTCCGATGCCGGATGAGCTAAGAAGCCAAATCGAACCGTTGCACGCCATCATTAAGGCAATGGGTTTACCTGTTATTGTTGAATCGGGTGTAGAAGCTGATGACGTGATTGGCACGTTAGCCAAACACGCCACAGAAAAAGGTATTGATACCCTTATCAGCACCGGCGATAAAGACATGGCGCAACTAGTAAATGAACATGTCACCTTAATCAACACCATGACAAACCAACTGATGGATGTCGAAGGTGTAAATACGAAGTTTGGTATTCCACCTGAGCTTGTGATCGACTTCCTTGCGCTTAAAGGCGATAAAGTCGATAACATCCCAGGTGTACCTGGTGTAGGTGATAAAAGTGCACAAGCCTTGTTAAACGGTATTGGCGGTATCGACGACATATATAAGAACCTGGATAAAATTGCAGATCTGTCGTTTAGAGGCAGTAAGTCGATGGCGGCTAAAATGCAGGAATACGAAGAGCAAGCTCGGCTTTCTTATACCCTAGCTACTATCAGCATCGATCTTGACCTTGACTATGATGTCGAAGCTCTTATGCCTTGCCAAGCCGATAACGAACAACTTCGCGATCTGTTTGCCGAATACGAGTTCAAACGCTGGCATGCAGAAGTAAGCGCGCTAATAGCCGGCGGAGATACCTCTGGTGCCAATGCAAACACCAACGAAGAAAAAAGCGATAGCGCAGAAGAGAGCGAACAAAGTGAATCGGTAGAGATAGATAAGTCGAAGTATGAGACAGTGCTTGATGAGGAACGCTTTAATGCGTGGGTCGCGAAGCTAGAAAAAGCCGAGCTAATCGCTTTTGATACCGAGACAACCAGCCTTAACTACATGGATGCGGAGTTAGTTGGTGTTTCATTTTGTATAGAGGAAGGTGAAGCAGCTTATGTGCCTGTTGCTCACGATTACCCAGATGCACCCGCCCAGCTATCACGAGAATTCGTATTAGACGCATTAAAACCTATTTTAGAATCGGACACCGTGATCAAAGTAGGTCAACACATAAAATACGACAAAAACGTATTAGCGAACTATGACATTACCTTAAACGGCATTGGCTTTGACACCATGCTTGAGAGCTATGTACTAAACAGTACCGCGCAGCGCCATGATATGGACTCACTTGCCCTAGCCTACCTTGGTCATAAAACTATTCACTTCGAAGAGATTGCGGGTAAAGGCGCAAAGCAGCTAACGTTTAATCAAATTAGCCTTGAAGAAGCTGGGCCTTATGCCGCAGAAGATGCTGATATCACGCTTCGCTTACACAACGCTATTTGGACGAAGTTGAAAGAAATTCCTGAGCTTAAAAATCTATTGATAGATGTTGAGGTTCCCCTAGCCTGTGTACTTTCTCGTATGGAACAGGAAGGTGTATTGATAGACAGCCAAAGGCTGCGTCAGCAAAGCCAGGATCTTGCCACCCGGATTGCCGAGCTTGAAAGTGAAGTACATGAGGAAGCTGGCGAGCCATTCAACTTAGGTTCTACTAAACAGCTTCAACATGTCTTGTTCGAAAAAATGTCGCTACCGATCATAAAGAAAACGCCTAAAGGGGCGCCGTCTACTTCTGAGGACGTACTGCAAGAACTTGCGCTTGAGTACCCGTTGCCGAAGAAGATCATGGAATACCGTGGCCTAACCAAGCTAAAGAATACCTACACGGATAAACTTCCTAAGATGATCAATCATCGTACGGGTCGAGTGCATACTTCTTATCACCAAGCAGTAACCGCCACGGGACGACTCTCTTCCACCGATCCTAACTTACAGAACATCCCTATCCGAAATGAGGAAGGTCGCCGCGTACGTCAGGCATTTGTACCAAGAGAAGGAAATAAGTTCGTCGCTGCCGACTACTCGCAAATTGAATTGCGAATAATGGCTCACCTTTCGGGTGATAAGGGTCTATTAGACGCCTTTGCACATGGCAAAGATATTCATAAAGCTACAGCGTCTGAAGTGTTTGGTGTTCCACTAGATGAAGTAACCACTGAACAGCGTCGCAGTGCAAAAGCGATTAACTTTGGTTTAATTTACGGTATGAGTGCCTTTGGGTTGTCGAAGCAACTTAATATTCCACGTAATGAAGCACAAAAATATATGGATCTTTACTTCGAGCGCTACCCAGGCGTGCTTGAGTACATGGATTCAACACGTGAGAGCGCGAAAGAAAAAGGTTATGTAGAAACCGTATTTGGTCGCAGACTTTATTTGCCTGATATTAAAGCCAGTAATGGTGCACGTAGAAAAGGCGCAGAGCGCGCAGCGATAAACGCGCCTATGCAAGGCACAGCGGCAGACATTATTAAGATGGCAATGATCAAAGTTGATGACTGGATTAGGAAAAATGCATCTGATGATGTGACAATGATGATGCAGGTGCACGATGAATTGGTTTTTGAGATAAAAGAAGACAAAGTGGAAACCTATGTCTCTACTATTACTGCTCTTATGGAAAGCGCAGCTACGCTAAATGTTCCGCTGGTTGTTGAGGCAGGTGTGGGCGAAAACTGGGATGAAGCGCACTAGTTTGGTAATTAGATTACAGTTTTTACATTAAAAGGCGCGTTATATTCATTAAATTTGGTAATTTAATTACATAACACCCTTGCCTTTTCTGTACTTTGTTGTAATATTACACATGTAGGGTACAGAGGTGAGAAAGCTGTTTTCAAACCTTTGCTTTAACCCCGACAGTTTTGTCGGGGTTTTTTTATATCTGCGGAAAACAAATAATCCATAAATATCAATAACTTAAAAAATAAAGCGAATTTTATTTTAGTTTTTCTGAACTTCTCTATTTATCACGACTCTATATCTACGGTTTTTATGTGTTTTCTCTCAGTTTACGCCTCGCTCTATGCGGGGCGTTCTTTTTTCTAACACCCCATCATACCTATCCATCGGGCACGTCAGATCAGCACAAACGGTAAGGGTGAATTGCGCTACTGTACTTCGCTATCAGACTCTTCTGTTTCGTCTTGTTTATCTAAGCCAAACCACGTATCCAAAATACGCTCTAATTCGGGTAACCCGTGCTTATTTAATGACGAGAAGGTTTGCACGGTAACATCGCCCATAAATGCCATCGCAGCTTCACGCGCCATTAACAGCTGTGCCTTTCGCTTACCGCTTTTAAGTTTGTCGGCTTTAGTGAGAAGTGCCAGTACTGGAATATTTGAGGCTACTGCCCAATGGATAAGATCTTGGTCTAAATCTTTGAAGGGGTGACGAATATCCATTAAAACGACTAATCCTTTAAGGGACTTGCGCTTTTGAAGATATTCACCAAGTGACGCCTGCCACTTCTTTTTCATGGCTACTGGCACTTTTGCAAAGCCATATCCTGGCAAATCAACCAAGCGTAAGTCTTCTTCTAATTTAAAGACGTTGATCAATTGGGTGCGACCCGGTGTTTTACTGGTTCTTGCCAAGTTCTTCTGACGAGTTAACGTGTTAAGTGCACTCGATTTACCCGCATTAGAGCGGCCCGCGAACGCTACTTCAATTCCGGTATCATTCTTTAAATGACGAATATCAGGTGCGCTCGTAAAGAATTTTGCTTTGGTGTAATACGACATCTAGACTTACCTCCACATGCGTCTCAACCTTCGGTTTACAGTTTTTTAATGAATAAACCAACTAAAAACCATAGTTTTATCATGGAATAGGTTTTTCTGACGCGTTAAATGTGTAAAATACGCATGATATCACGTATATCACGCGAGCCGTTGGATCCATTTAAGAGATTTATTATGAAAAAACTGTGTTTGTTGGTATGTATGTCTTTAGGTTTAAGCGCAACTGCTATGGCAGAAGGCGACGCCGAGGCAGGTAAAGCGAAATCTGCAGTATGTGCAGCCTGTCATGGCCCTGATGGCAACAGCATGATTGACATGAACCCAAAGATTGCTGGCCAGCATGAGAAGTACATTGTTAAGCAATTAACCGAATTTAAACTTGCCTCTCAAACAGGTGGCGAGGAAGGTCGTAACAATGCTGTGATGAACGGCATGGCTGCCCCACTTTCAGAGCAAGACATGAAAGACCTAGCCGCTTATTTCTCAAGCCAAGAGCCAAAGGCGGGTGAAACACCAGAGCAATACGTTGAAGCTGGCCGTGCATTGTACCAAGGTGGCGACGAGTCTCGAGGCGTAACTGCATGTATCGCGTGTCACGGTCCTAAGGGCAACGGCATGGGCTTAGCAGGTTTCCCTGATATCAGCGGTCAACATGCAACTTACACTGCAGCTCAATTGAAAGCATTCCGTTCAGGCCAACGTCACAATGACATGAATGGCATGATGCGTGATATTGCGATGAAATTAACCGACGAAGATATTGAGATTTTATCTAACTATATCGCGGGCTTACACTAAGCATTACCGTTTTTGCATATTGTTGTTAAAAATTTGTTACCGAAAAAGTTGTATTTTGAAATTATTCGTGTAATCTAACGGCGTAGTTTGTAGGTGCCTTTGAAAAGCTACAAGCTAAATAACAAGAATAATAATAAAAATGCAGCATGGAAGACGGGATAAAGAGCCACGAGGGCCAAAAACAACAATACAGCTCTGCTAACAATAAAAATAAGGGGAGCACGGCTAGGGAAGCAAGATACACATAGAAGTGTATAACGGGAGAGGTGTCATCTGACACTCATACAATGTAAGGTGATGGTGAGAACCATCACCTTTTTCTTTTTTAAGCCCCTTATTATTGTTCACTTTCCTATGTACTGTCCTTTATGCAAAAGCGCTAACGCGCCATCTCACTATCACTCAGATAAAAAGCGCGATTACCTTCAATGTAATCAATGCAAACTCGTTTATGTTTCTCCTGAATTCTTACCATCTAAAGAAGTAGAAAAGCAGGAATATGACCTTCACGAGAATAGCTTTGAAGACGAAGGGTATCGAAAGTTTTTAGGAAAGGTTTTAACGCCACTTACACCTTTTATAAAAGACATGAAATTTGGTGAACTCCGAGGACTAGACTTTGGCTGTGGCCCTGCGCCTGTTTTAGCAAGTATGCTGGAAGAAGAAGGCGTTAGGATGAATATGTACGATCCCTTCTATGCACACAACTTATCGGTACTTGAGCAAAGCTATGACGTAGTGACATGTACAGAGGCTATAGAACACTTTCACGCCCCTCATGTGGAATGGGCGCTATTTAACAAACTTGTAGCTTCTGGTGGCGTTCTTGCCATCATGACCAAGCGCGTACTTGATAAAGCCAGGTTTGCAAATTGGCACTATAAAAACGACGTCACCCACGTTAGCTTTTTCAGCGAAGCAACCTTTCAATATTTGGCACAACGAGATGGCTATGATGTCACTTTTCCTGCCAGCGATGTCGCTCTATTGAGAAAGCGCTGAAACAAATTCCCGTAATACTTTATGTTCCCCGTATTGATTTTGCACTGCATACCCAAAGATCAATACGTAGACACTAATTCGCGCTATAATAGCGCTGTTTTTTCACTCTCTTTGTTATTTGGAAATTATGGCACGTTCAAAGAAATCACGTAAAGTCGGCCTAATCGGCGTTCGTAAAGATCCTGACTTTAAACCAAGCGAAAACCGTAAATCAGACTCGCCTCGCCCTAAAAAGCATAAAGGTAAGCCCGCTGGTAATCGCCACAATGTTGAACAGAAAAAAGTGACGGGCAAAAAGAGTGCTGAGAATAAAGATCCGCGCCACGGCAGTAAAAAGCCTATTCAGCTTGTAAAAGCAGTGACGCCCACCCCTGCTCAAAAGAAAAAGTACGCCACACCAGCCCAAGAACTGGCAGCGCTTGAAGCAGATCAACGCTTGTCAGATTTACTCGACAAACTTGACGACGATAAACCGCTCACCCGTGAGCAACAAGCTTATGTCGACGAGAAGATGGCACGCCACCGCATTCTTTGTGACCTACTAGGAATAGTAGAAGAGGATGATGAAGACGACGATATGGATCCGTTTAATGATTTAGACGCTATTAATATCGACGACTTTAAGCACTAATAAAAAACGGGAAAGAGTCATGCTTTGGGCAGTACTTTCAGGCATCGCGCTACTAATTATTCTTGCGCTAGGTTTTTACGCAGGCAAACTGCTGTTTATGTTAAAACAACAAAAAGAGCGACAAGAAGCGGCAAGGCAGTCGCGCGTAGCCACTATAACCGACAGTATTATAGTAATAGCTAAGGCGATGGAGCAGCAGCAATGTGATTTGTCAGAAGGCGTAATTCGCATCGTGAACTTGCTTAACGCGCTTCCAATAAGTACTCCGCCTGATTTTAAAGCGCAGTATCCCAACATTCATGCACTATTCACAGAGGTAAGCGGTTTTGCGATTTTAGAAGCAAGGCAACAGCTACCTAAGAATGAGCGAAGAAAGCAAGATATCGCTCGCGAGCAGATTGAATCGGAATACGAATCTAAGGTGCTGGACGAATTACCACCGCTGAAGGCGTATTGTGAGACACTCGTAGCCACTAAATAACGAGTAAGCGCGACGCTGATTTAAAAGATAAAAACTAATGCAATCAATATCGAAAATGGCCGAGTACAGTATGTAGTCGGCCATTTTTTTAACCCGGTTACCTTTGCCTATGTCACTTTATCGCGAGCTCGCAGGTACGTTCGTAGCAATGACACCCTACTTCGTGGTCATTGACCATACCCACAGCTTGCATAAAAGCATAGCAAATCGTTTCACCTACAAAATTAAATCCGTGCTTTTTAAGTGCTTTTGACATTGCTTTAGACGCATCAGTTGATGTGGGTGCTTGCCTGAAGTCTTCCCACGCATTAATGACCGTACGTCCATCTGTAAATTGCCAAATAAAATCACTGAATGGCTGCGACGCTTCGATAGCTAAAAAACCCTTGGCATTTTTGATAACCGACTCTATCTTGAGTTTGTTTCTAATTATGCCGCTGTCCTGCATCAGCCTGTCGACATCAGCGGGGCCCATCTTCGAAATTTTCTCAGGGTCGAACTGATAGAATGCCTGTTCAAAATTCTGCTGTTTTTTCAAAATGGTCAGCCAAGATAAACCAGCCTGTTGTCCATCGAGGCATAACTTAGCAAACAACGCGCGACTATCTAGCTCGGGTACACCCCATTCGTTATCATGATACGCTAAATAAATAGGGTCGCTGCTCACCCAACCACAGCGATGCAAAGGCGTATTTTTTTCTATTTTTGTTTGATTGGGCATGGCTTTAGATTAAATCCTTGTTGTGAAGTGGCATATTGGCTTTATTCGTGACGTTTTTTCACCCTTTACACCTACATACTATGCCTCACAAATTGTATACTATCCCACCTTTATTTTAAGTCAGATAACTAATAAGCAGCGGATGTATGCAGAAATACGATATTAAGACCTTTCAAGGGTTGATCCTTGCGCTTCAAGATTATTGGGCGCGTCAGGGCTGCGTTATTATTCAGCCTCTGGATATGGAAGTGGGTGCCGGTACTTTTCACCCTATGACGTTCCTACGTTCTTTAGGTCCAGAGCCAATGAGTAGCGCCTATGTTCAACCGTGCCGTAGACCAACTGATGGTCGTTACGGTGAGAACCCAAACCGCTTACAACATTACTATCAGTTCCAAGTAATGCTTAAGCCTTCACCTGATAATATTCAGGAGTTGTATTTGGGCTCTTTGAAAGAGTTAGGTTTTGATCCTCTGGTTCATGACATTCGCTTCGTAGAAGACAACTGGGAATCACCCACGCTGGGAGCGTGGGGTCTAGGTTGGGAAGTGTGGCTAAACGGTATGGAAGTAACACAGTTTACCTACTTTCAGCAGGTTGGCGGCCTTGAATGTAAGCCTGTTACCGGCGAAATTACCTACGGCTTAGAGCGACTCGCCATGTACGTCCAAGGTGTAGATAGTATCTACGACCTAGTTTGGACTGACGGCCCTATGGGCAAAGTGACCTATGGCGATGTGTTCCATCAAAATGAAGTAGAACAATCGACGTATAACTTCGAACACGCCAACGTTGAAGCCTTATTTAGAACCTTCGACGAATGTGAAGCAGAAAGCAAAAAGCTTATCGAAAACAACCTCCCACTTCCTGCCTATGAGCAGGTTATGAAAGCGTCACACGCATTTAACTTGCTTGATGCTCGTCATGCTATCTCAGTGACTGAACGCCAGCGCTATATTCTTCGCGTTCGAACGCTAGCCAAAGCGTGTGCAGAAAGCTATTACCAAGCACGTGAAGCACTTGGCTTCCCACTATGTAACAAGGAGGCATAAGCGTGCGTACAGAAAATTGTTTAGTTGAATTAGGTACTGAAGAACTCCCACCAAAAGCGCTTAAGTCTTTAGGTGAAGCCTTCGCCACGCAGTTTGAAGCTGCGCTTACGCAAGCTGACTTAAGCTTTGATTCAGTCAGCTGGTTTGCAGCCCCTCGCCGCTTAGCCGTTTATGTTTCAGGTCTTGCTGAAGGTCAGGCTGACAAAGTAGTAGAGAAACGCGGCCCAGCAGTATCAGCCGCGTTTGACGCCGACGGTAATCCCACTAAAGCAGCACAAGGTTGGGCTCGCGGTAACGGCATTGACGTTGCTGACGCAGAACGCCTTGTAACTGACAAAGGAGAGTGGTTACTTCATAAAGCCCACGTTCCAGGGCAATCAGTTGCAGAGCTTCTAGAAGGGCTGATAAACCAAGCGGTAAGCAAGCTACCTATTCCAAAGCCAATGCGTTGGGGTAATTACAACACTCAGTTTATACGCCCGGTTCACACCCTTTGCGTGCTTTACGGAAGCGAGGTGGTTAACGTTTCTGTATTGGGCCTAACAAGCGGCCGCGTAGTTCAGGGTCACCGATTCCACGGCGAAGGTCGCTTTGAACTGGATCATGCTGACAATTACGCCTCTGCCCTAGAGCAACAATATGTGCTGGCAGATTTTGAGGCGCGTAAAGATAAAGTGCGTCAGCAGCTTGAAGACGCAGCGCAAAGCTTGTCGCTTAAGCCAGACTATAATGAAGACTTACTAGAAGAAATCGCGTCACTTGTAGAGTGGCCGGTTGTACTTCAAGCTGGGTTTGATGAGGCTTTCTTAGCAGTACCGAAAGAAGCGCTTATCTATACCATGAAAGACGACCAAAAATATGTGCCGCTGCTAGATAGCGATGGTGCACTTTCAAACACTTTCTTATTCGTAACGAATATTGAAAGTCGCGATGCGTCTCAAGTTATTTCTGGCAATGAAAAGGTTATCCGCCCTCGCCTGGCAGACGCCGAGTTCTTCTTTAACAGCGATAAAAAGACAACATTAGAAAGCCGCCTTGAAAGCTTAGAAACCGTATTGTTCCAAAAGCAGCTTGGTACGCTAAAAGAAAAGTCTGAGCGTATTTCTGCCCTATCGGCGTTTATCGCTTCGCAAATAGATGCGAATGAAACACAAGCTGCACGAGCAGGTCTTCTAGCTAAAACCGATTTAATGTCGAACATGGTTATGGAGTTCCCAGACGTTCAAGGTGTTATGGGTAAATACTATGCACTAAACGACGGTGAAGATGCGCCTGTTGCTGAAGCGCTTTATGAACAGTATATGCCGCGTTTTGCTGGTGACGCACTTCCTAGTTCAGGCGTTAGCGCATCGGTCGCGCTTGCTGACAAACTAGATACCCTAGTGGGTATTTTCGGTATTGGCCAGTTACCTAAGGGTGATAAAGACCCGTTTGCACTTCGTCGTGCAGCGATAGGCGTTTTACGTATTGTTACTGAGCTGTCACTGCCGCTAGATCTTGAAACGTTAGTGAGCAAAGCTATCAATGTATATGGCGATAAGTTAACGAATGCTGAAACCCAATCTCAGGTGGTTGATTTTGTATTAGGTCGATTTACTGCGCTTTTACAAGATCAAGCTATCGCCATTGATGTTATTCAGGCCGTTGCTGCTCGTCGCCCTACTAAACCAGCTGACTACTTAGCCCGTGTTCATGCGGTAGATAAGTTTAGAGCACTGGAAGAAGCCGAAGCGCTAGCTGCCGCTAACAAGCGTGTTGCAAACATCCTTGCTAAGCAGAACGTTGAAGTGACAGACACAGTGAATATTGATGAGTCACTGTTAGCTGAAGAAGCTGAAAAAGCGCTTTACGTTGAGCTGAAAGCCGCACAGAAAGAAGTTGATATTGCTGTTCCTTCACAGGACTACACGCGTATTCTTACTGCGCTTGCAACCTTACGTAATGTAATCGATAACTTCTTCGATAACGTAATGGTTATGGCTGATGACGAAGCGGTTAAAAATAACCGACTTGCTTTACTGTCGCTTTTAAGGCAACTTTTCCTTACTACCGCAGATATATCTATTCTCGCGAAGTCGTAGGCTAGTCAGAGTTAATGCGGTTTTATGCCGCGAAAAACAAAGAGCCCAGCCTTAACGTTGGGCTTTTTTATAAATGGAGACGCTGTGAAAAAGTTACTAACTATTGCTTCTATGTGCATAGCACTTTCAGCATGCTCAAGCAGTGGAAGTTTTAAAATTCCAGAAATAGCACCGGACGTGCCTCGCATTCAATTCGAAAACATGTTCCTAAGAGGTGTATTTAACTGGTGGGAGGCTGACCCTAGTTACAAGTTCAAACGATCAAATTCAGGCTGGACAGTGGACGTTGAACTCATAGCCGACGGACAACCTTATGATTTTAGGTTGTCAGATGCAAAATGGACGCCCTCACAAAGCTGTGGCGGCAAATATAAAGGGCAGCCTGTAATGTTAGGTTCCACTGTTTATTTAGTCTGTGAACAGGGCTCAGAGAACTTGCAATTTACCCCCTCCTCAACTGGCACCTATCGCTTTACAGCAACAGCAGCAAGTGCGGGGGAAGTCGCCTTGGTCGTGTCTAAATTGTAGTTAGCTTCGGCTTGACTATTCACCTTCTGCGAGAAAGATCGCTTTTAGTCTTTTTCGCAGCAGGTATTTAAAAGAATTCTATTTCAAGTTCGGCTAGCATCATTGTCCCATCATCGTTTTCAACGAAATATAGATCGTACTTTGCATCATCTAGAAATACCTGCCAATAATCGTCATTACCCATTATTTCATCACCGTAAAGCGCCTTAACCTCAGTGCTAGGTTGTTCAAAATAGTGTTCTGCAAACTTCCAATCTTCTAGATTCTGTTTGTTTCTAAACACACTTTCGTAAACAGATAACTTACTTAGTTCTTGATAACTAAAGTTCAGTACAAGATGATTGCCATATACTTGAATAACATCACCGTTATCCGCATAAGCATCAAAAATTGGACGAAAGCCCTGCTCATCTAATTGCTCTATCGTTATGGTGTCACCCTGTTTACGCTTACTGTCAACAAAGGCGATAACTTCATTGTATTGATGTGCCTTCTCAGTTTCATTGCTTGAATCTTTTATATAAGCAGTATCCGTATATCCATACTCGAAGCCGTTAACTAGCCATTCCTTTTCACCGTTTATAATTTTCAAATCTATTATTACATCAAGATTTACATCAGCTTTCTTTTTAAGAGTAAATCGGTATTTGCCTCTTTCAATTTGATTCCCTTCAGGCAACTGTTTTAATAATTCCGCCTTTTTAGTCTCGTAGCCGACTTTCTCTTCTATAAGCCAATCGCTGTTAAACCGATTATCAAAGGCAATAGAATTAGTAAGGGTTGTTGATACCCAGTGATTTTCTGTAGTTACTTTTTTTACTATTCCTTTGTGGGTCACCACCCAAAGGTTTCTCCCATAAGAATACAGCACGGTGTCTTTGTTAACGCTATACGTTGACGTAGGTGTACCGAGTACGCTCAGCATACTTGTTACACTTTCATTGATTGTTAAGCCAAATACACCACCTTTAAGGGAGATATTATTGTTCTGTAGCGGTGGCTGGGATTTATTGATACTTGGTGTTCGAGATATAGAAAACTTTACCTCGTCTTCAATGACTAGCACGGTTTCTTTTTCTGCTCCGTTTGTCACTGTTACCGATTTATCGGCATTATCTACAATCTTATAATTAGTTTGTGCTAATGCGCTTGGTACCGTGTGGAGCATTAGCAATCCCATGCATGCAATGACTGTTTTTTCCATAATATTTTCCATCCCTTTATGTCCATTATTTAACGTTTATTTGCTTATTGAGTATTTTTATATTGCTCACCTATCGCATTTATTTCATTTTTGTATTTCTTCGCGGTTTCAGGGTGCCTTAAGACACTTGATAATCTTACCTCTACATTCGCAATCATTTTTCTCAACGGGTAATGCTCCAGCTCGTCTACTTGACTCAAAAATATGGCGATATCTTTCAAATCAGATATACAACATGATTTAATATCAACGCTGTATTGCTTAGCCAAAAATTTCACCATGCCGTCACTTGTCGACGTACTATTACTGGTTAGTGGCTGTAGTGGCATATCTTCTATGTCTTTCTTGAAGCTTACCGTCATATCTACTGACTGGTGCAGCAGCTTTACTGCTGTTAGGCCTGCACTATTTACATAAGAACCAATTCGATTATCAAGGGCTGCTAAGCTTTCGCTCTTAAGGTTAATTTTGGCATCAATAAATACTTGCTTAGCACGAAGTGCTATTTCACTCGCATAAGAAATGTGGTTTAAATCTTCTAGAAAAATACCTTTAACTTTGGTATCAAGAATGATGTTCGCTTTTTCAATGAGAACAGCCTATTATTAAAAACGCAACGAAGATGGAAATAATACACAAACGTCCTGTCATTTATATGTCCCTGTTTTAGTTGATAAGACTACTTATCAGCTTGTTACATAAATTTATACTAGAACAACTTTTACTCTTTTGTAAGGCTCTTCAATATTTCGTTAAGATACATTTTCGTACACAAAAAAAACGACCCTACCTGGGTCGTTTTTAAAATATGCATCATTAAATAAATTGTGGGATCTCATAATCCTTGCAAAAAAGAACACCTGTTTTTAAAAGCGTTGCGCTAACTATGAGAATTTTTCAGAATCTGAAATTCTCATAATCTCTTCTAAATTCCGCAAAGATTCTCATAATTGCTTCTAAATCCCTTACCATATACATGTCGCCAAAGGTGTTGTCAGAACAATCAGAGGGACAACATACTCGGATGTACAAGCTCAGAGTGCTTTTATCCGAGCACTCCCATTACAAATAAGTATCTCTGCCGCCTGCCACTCTCGTAATTTACCGTTATGCGTCGGCGGAAATTTCAACAACACCGGCTCATCACCAATGTTTATATTCCGCTCAATGAACTCAATGTCATTACACCAAATTCTGAATAATTCGTCACCGACACCCTTTAAAACATTTTTCATGATAACTGATTCATAAACTCCTTGTTTCTCATAACGAGTTTGTTTAACGTTGCCTTTATCGCATTAGTAATGCCTAAACTCATAGATAATGGTTGCAGACAATCAAATTTAGAATTGACGTTTCAGTAACAAACTAAGCACTAATTAAAAAAATCAGGCTAAAAAAAGCTTCAAAGAACATTGAGAATGCTTTAAGGCACTAATTGTGAGTCTTGCTCAATCCACAGCAATAAGAAAACTATTCCGGCAAAAGAAAAACTGACAAAAGAGCGAACCACCCAATTTAACTGCCTCAGTTTCAAGTTATATCTGCTTCCCCAGCCAACAAGGTAACTCAAATACCAAACAACAAAGTTCAGTACAAAAATGACGAAGAGCAAATAACCAGATAGGGGCACCAATATCCAAAATCGCCATACTTCTATTTGTCCGTGGATCTCCGGTATTAAAGTTAAAAACTGCCCAAGCAACAAGCCAAAGCTTAAACAACCAATTGCATACACATTTTTCAATAACGTACTGGCAGCATCGGAAAGCAGTTGATTCCTTGGAAACGCGAAAGAAAAGCTCATCAAAATCAAACCAAAGCAAGCTAGCGTATTCCAGAGTATCGGACCAACTCCTTGTTCTATTGCTGTTTGCAAATAATTGGCAGGCCCCTTTCCGTCTAGCCACTTTACAAAGTAGACCGACAATATCGCTGGAATACACCAGTAGAGAAAGACCGAAAGTGGTTGTTTTACCTCTTCCATGCTTACTGAAAAATCACTTTTGCGGAGTTTTTGATACTCTCGGCTAATAGAAATCATGCAGCTTCAGTCTCACGGTTTGACAATTTATACAACTCTCCATCATGCTTTATACGCGGTTTTTCTAGAGAACATTGCCGTATTAACTCATTAATAAAAATTCGAGTTCTCCTTTTGCTATAAACATTTTCCCCGTTAAATCTTTCGAAAAACCTCTCCGTCGCTCTTGCGATAGCAATTAGAAAATACTTTACTTCTAAGTAACCAATAAAAATCACTGTGGGAAAATAGAAAAATATCCATACTAGTTGTTCTGGCGATGCTTGACCGTAAAACTCCAATACCGATGTTAATGTTACGTCTTCTTTAACACTCAATGTAGCTACCATTGCAGAAAGCATGAGAAACATTGCCAACACTCGCGGCTTTGAATCCTCTGCAAAGACCACATTCACAAAGTCTTTTACTGATAGGTCACTAAACCCTCTGTACTTTTCTCTTAAAAGAGAAGCCTTATCAAGCGATTCCGCGAGTTTCAAATAGTCTGTGCTTTTAGGCGCAACACATGTTTCAAACCATTTAGTTTTTAGCTGATATATTTTGTCTTCTCTAGAACTTAAAAACTTCTTCGCGCGCTCAACGTTTAACTCTTCTTTTTCAAGTGAAAGCTTAATGCTTATAGCCACTGCAAGTAGAAAACTCACTACGAAAAATGCAAACCTAGAACTTTTTGACGACACATACCACTCGACTTCAAGCAGACCGACCATTGCAAAAGTAGTGAATAATGCAAACATAGATGCTATTGCAAACATTGCGAAAAAAATCGGAGATTTAGCAAACAAACCACGCGTCGATACGAAAACTTCATAATACTCATTTACTATGGAATTCATATTTCTCATGTAAGTCTCCTCATCATCCAATATTGCCTTCATTATGATTTAAAGAATTACTTGCAGCAGGTTGGCCGCGAGAGGCATAAACAGCTATACCTCCGGATATAACCAATAAACATAGCATAGAGCTTACACTTATTTTCTTAGACGAAGCGGAGACTAACAACAGAGTTATAGCACTACACAAAAGAGTATTTTCTAGTTGTCGAGATTTCGCTTTATCTAAGCGAATAAGGTTTACAAAATGTTCGCAATTGGCACTGAGTATTGAGTAATCCCACTGACCGATCCATCCTCGAGCTCGATCAATTAAAAAAAGAAAATCTTCTGGTTTACCTATATCGCCGACTTTATAGGAATGACGGCCTTGGGTCACCGTATCAAATTTCTCTTCTTTCACGGTGCCATTTCGTCTGGTCGCCGAAATTAGCTTGTATTGGTTGTCATCACACTTTCGGTCACTCACAATGGACCAGTGCTGATATCCAAGGAAATCAGTAACAATAACTTCTCCTGGTCGATAATCGTTCTTTTTCATAATTAACTTCCTTCAAAGAATTTTAATTGTGATACGAGAGAAAAATAAGTAAGCCATGAACTTTTAGTGCATGGCCAACCTACAAGTTAACTCGCTTTTCTTATCACGTTCGCTCTTGGTCCATAACGCTTTACAGAACTAATTCCATTTTCTCTTGCTTGGTTGCTAGAGTAAGTCTCACTAACCCCTATTGTTTTGCCATTAGATGCTACTAGCGTAAAATACGGATGGCTGGCGGAGCTTATTAAGCGTCGATAATTGTTGTCATATGGACTGTGCAAGCGGCAAGAATGAACACCATTTTCTGCACTTTGATAGGATGTATAACCTTCACTTTGAAGGACTATTTCGTTGTTTGGTGCGACCAATCTAAAATAGTATTGTCGATTTGAACCTAAGAATATTTCATATCTTTCAGCCATAATTCGGCTCCCTAAATTTAAATATTATTGACATGATCAGAACAAGCACTCAAACTTTAGGCTCCTACACCATCGCTAATGAGCAATTGTTCTATGCGTTAATAACAATCTTTATCGTCTGAGATTGTTATATTTCTTCTAAGGAGCGCTCATTTGATTGAGCGTTATCCTTTTGGAGGAAATGGGTCGCTTCCATAACTACTCTTTTCTCTAATCTGTCCATTTTTTCCATGAACTAGCATTTCAGAACCCTGATTTTGCGCTATTTGTCTTGCACTACGAATAGCGTCAGTCTGAGTCGAGAAAACTTCTGTCGCGCGCTGGTTGCCAGCGCCTTTTACAGCCCAACCGTTAACATGGGGCACTACGTGTTGATTTTTACCATTCATATACACACCTAATAAAGAAGATAAACAAATACACCATCGTTAGATTAATCTAACGACAAGAAAAAGTAAAGACAAAATATTACACCTATGTTAGATTTATCTTACCGTGTGAAAGAATGGAATTTTATAAGAATGTCATTGGGTTCAAAATTAAAAGACTTACGTCTAAGTAAAAGAAAATCTCTACAAGAGGTTGCTAACAGTGTTGGCGCTTCTAAGCCTCACATATGGGAACTCGAAAGAGGTACATCTAAGAACCCTTCTCTCGAGCTTCTAAAAAATCTAGCAAAATACTATAGTGTTACCATAGACTTTCTTACAGACGATACTAGTGAAAACGACAGAGTACAGGCATTTGCTCGTAGTATTGCAGAAAAGAACTTATCTGATTCAGATTTGTTAATATTGGATAACTTAGCCAAGGAACTGGACAAAAAAAATCGAGATGCAAATTAATCTAAATTTATTGGAATTGGCAGATTACGAAACCGCACAAGATATTACCGAAGAGATTTTCAATCAAAATCCTAATGTAAAATTTCCTATTAATCTTGAGCACATCGCCTCTCAAGTTGGGATTTCTGATATTCAGTACCTTCCTTTAGAGGGAATAGAGGGGGCTTTAATTGCTAATGATGTTAAATCTGAAGGGATAATTGCGATTAGTGAAAACATTATCCCTACAAAGCGCCGTTTTACCCTTGCCCACGAATTGGGGCATTTCTTAATACCAAGACATGGTCATAGAATGCAATGCACTGTAAAGGATATGGCTAAGAGAGACGCTCATAACGAATACGTCGATATGGAAGCCGAAGCAAACCTTTTTGCCTCACTACTCTTGATGCCGCCCAAATTGATTAATGAGCGGCAACTTATTTCTGCAAGTTCTAATATTCAAAATATAGTCGACCTTAAAAGTACTTTTGACGTTAGTCTTCAGGCTTGTGCAAACAACTACATAAATTTGCATCAGGATCACTTGGCTGTCGTCTACACATATAATCGCACCATCTTGTATGGGTTAAACTGCGATTCGAACCCTTTTTGGTTAGTTGCGAACAAAAGCTCAAGCGTTCCAGCCGATAGCCAGCTAGCAAAAA
The DNA here is from genome assembly GCF_037029575.1 of Alteromonas sp. CH_MED4-4. NCBI lineage: Bacteria > Pseudomonadati > Pseudomonadota > Gammaproteobacteria > Alteromonadales > Alteromonadaceae > Alteromonas > Alteromonas sp. CH_MED4-4. Next base: position 35,484 of record NZ_JAYMEU010000003.1, read on the forward strand.
TCAACCTTAACAGCTCTGAAAAATTCCATAGTAATGAAGTGAGATTGAGCACTTGGTTTTCTGTTAAACAAGAATCTTGTATCGGAAAGACAATCTTAGAAGAAACTTTTGTTCAGGAGAATGGGTATGCAACTACTCTTTTGAAAGTAATGGATTTAAAAAATACATAATTTTGATTGAATTCGTTTCAAACCTTGTTTCTTTTTAGCAAGCACTGGGGCAGCTAGTCGTTTTGGTTACTCGGTGCTAGAAGTAAATATCTTGACTGTATTGAAATATCGGCATTATTTCTTACTTCAAAACACAGAAATTTATGAAGTGTTATTAGCCACACTATCGTTGCTATTCTAACAACATTGATATCGACTCATTTGATACTAAACTTCTGTTGCAGGCAATCGTTCGTAGTCGGCTTTACTAGCCATGAATATAATCCCCTATCATCTATTTTAACAAAAATTCGAAAAAATAGACGTACCGAAACGTTTCATAATATGATAACAAATCAGGCTTTAGTAAAACATTTAAGGGGTTGTGTCCACTTCCCCATTAATGAGACAGTGCTGAACCCGACATTACTGGTCCTTTTCTTTTTCAGGGTTAATTAACAGAACCCCATCGCATGCTGACCACGAAAAGTTCGGTTAAAAACTTACATCATTCCAATCTAAAAGATTACGGACATAGGCATAAATCATCGGTGCATCCACAAACTGATACCTCTGATACAACTTACTCCTGAGCTTATAGTTTTTATCATGGTCAAAGGGCATAATACCGAGTTCAGCTAGATGTCGATATAAATCCCTGGGGCTCATCTCAAGGACATTGGCCAGTTTCGCCCCTATAACAAATCGCGTCTTAAACTTGTGGGCAAACTCTAACGGAATCACTCTCTCGTCAGAGTTGTTGTCAGTCTCGTAGCTCTTGATGAGCTTATGCTTTACTAACTGCGACATGAATTCAGGATGTAATTGCAATTTGCCCGCCATTCTTGTTGCTGAAATGTGGTGGTCTGGAGTGATCCTTTTAATGAGACTGATTAAATCACGATGACAAAGTACCAGGCCTCTTATACCTAATGCCTCATCGTCTAAGTAAGACAATAAGTTGCCGACTCTGCATTCTTGCAGAATAGTTAAAAATAAGTTGGGTATATCACCACCGTATTTTTTCATGGCAACAGGTAAAAGAATCGACTTGGGCATCAACTTAACTTTCTTTGGCGTAAGACTTTTCAAATATTCGACTATCTCACTTTTTGCAATCCTCCAATGTGAACATCGTCCAGGCTCTGGCGGAACAGCGGATAAGAACACTCCGCTGTTACACATTAGCTGCATTTGAGACTTCGTAACCCCAAGTAAAATAGCAGCTTCTGTAGCATTGAGTTGCTCCAGCAAAAAGCTAAGACGCGTTTCTAAATGGGGACGGTATATCAGTGAAAAGGTTCTCCCGCCTTTTTTCTGTCTATCGCAAGCGATTAATCCCTCTTTTGTCGCAAGCCTGAGTTTGGATACTGCAACTGAATACTCTTTAGATGCTACCTTCAATGGGAGCCAAACGTTCCCATTGATTGTCTCCTCACTGAACAAGCTATTTCTTTTTGTCGCATAGACACTACGTTTCGTAATTTCTGCTTCTAAAACATCTTTGTACCGTTGAAAGCACGCTTTTTTTGCTTCCTTATAAAAAGATCGGTAAAAGATAGTGAGTTGGTCAACTTTGTGACCTTTGCCGCCCATCTTTTGCAAAACACCAAGCAAAGCAATAAACATCGCCTTGCCCCCAAGCAAACCGCGAGCGACATCCTGGAGGGCATCGAGTGCTTGTTGCATACTATTTAATTTTGTACTGGTACCTGTTTTTTTAACATCGTGGTTTGGTGTAAGCCGCGAGAACAAGCTGACTAGCGATACTCGCTCCTCAAGAGTTAACTCATGGTCAGCCGGCATAAGCTGCTCTCTGTTTTGTTCAGGTACAGCACCGTCCTCAATAAACCGCTGAAGTTCTAGTAGCTGTTTAGATGCTCTAACAGTACTTTGCTCACCGTACGGTGCACCACAAACACACTCGTGAAGTTTAGCTTTGAAGAGGTCTGTGTCTGCACAACATGTTGTGCAAACATCCACCAAATTAACCTCATGTTTTACGCATGTTACCGAGGTTTTAAGGTGCCAAGTAGCTCTCCATATTTTATCCTCGCTGATACAAATAGGACAAAACCTAGCTTTTTTAACTAAGTGGAAATTCTCTAACTGGAAGATGCGAAGTGCTGCTTCATCTTGCTCAGCCTGTTTTGTCCAATCCTCTTCGGTAAGGTAGTCGACGAGCTGACTCAAATTTCTTGAAACCCTATCTTCAGCATTTTTGTACAGCCAAGTATGTGAATCATAGTGGTTTAACAAAGCAAGCCGTTTTAGATAAAACAATGGGGATTCGCCAGCCTCTATCGGCGGGTGTATAGGAGGCTTTTTCAACGTCATTTGAAGCCCCCCTTGGTTTGTCGCATGGAATCCCGTTCTACTGCATCGTGGAACGGCATGTTCGGCTTATCCAAAAATTCCCAAGTGAATGTATTACTAAATGGATTTTTAGACCTTTTGCATTCCTGCCAAATCGCTTCGTTGAAGGCTAATTCAAGTGTTTCACTAGTTATCCCCTCATGCCCCATGTCCATTGCGATTTCATAGGCTGTGATCAATATCTTTGTGACGTAATCAATAATCCCCATCGTCGCAAAATAGAATCTTTTTACTAAGTCCTCAGTTAGCGCAAGAGGACTCTTAGTCGCCAAGCTTTGTTCTAATTGTAAAATGACACCACCAAAGATTTTGGTGCTTTCTGGATCAGTGATAGAGAAAGGCGGCAGGTACACTTTTTGGCTAAACCGTCTTTGCAGTTGAGTGTTTATCGAAAGGAGGGTAATACTTCTTTTCAGCCCCATCAAAACGAAACAAACTTTCGAGTCCTCCATAAGTGATTTCAGCCAATCCGAGACTTCTTTTGCTGTAGACGGTCCGCAGTGGTCAACAAAATGCTGAAGCTCATCCACAATCAGCATCATCACTTTCTTTTCTCTAAACAGGTCCTTTATCCTATTGGTTTTTTGCGTTGCAGTACCGCGATAGAAATTAGGGTCATCGAGCTCTACTAAAATCGTTTCGGCCATGCTTTTTACAGTGGGCTTGGACGGCGTCTCTACACACACAAGTGGCTGTGCTATACACACAGAATCATTCATTGGTGGATATTTGACCTTCAGGTGATTTTTGAGTGTTGTTTTACCTGTACCAGGATCTCCAAGGCATAATATATTTTTACTCACGTTCGCAGCAATTTTCGCCCTCAACGCTTTTTCAATTTGTTCAGAGGCTTTTTGATAAGATGGATGAACGACGATAGTGTTTTTGGTTTTGGCGATATGCTTAAAAATGTTCTCTTCGCTAATCATCATAGCGCCTCATCCAAGGTAGCTGAAGCGAATTGGACGACATCAAATGACTCAAAACTGTCAAACACAGTGTCTTCGAGCGGTGCTGGTTGTAGGCGCTCTTGGGAAGAGCTATTTTGATTAGGTTGCGTGAGTTGTGCCGCCTTTCTTCGTTTCTTTTGTAATCTATTCGATTTAAGCGATTTGATATCTTCGTTAAGCCTGTAAACGTGCTCCAAGACTGCCTTTTTATTCTGTTCACCCAGCCCCTTGTCGATGAGATTTTTTCTTATATGCTTGTGTTGTCTGAGGGATAATCCAGTTGCGTACTCAGGTGTAATACTTGGAACACAAATATAGTCTCCATTTTTATCATCCAAGACCCATATTCGACCTAAATCTTCAGGATCGGCACGCACAATAACGTCATAGTTATCATGTCTTCTGCATCTTAAGGCTCGCAAGTCTGCCGAGTTGTAAAACATACTGAAAATCTCAATGCCTTTGTGAGTCAAACGTCTTGTTTCCTCATGTGTCATGCAAAACGCCAGTGCCGCTTCACTTTCGGGTAAAATCGGGGACACAGACTCAAGCCCTTCGTTCCACATTGCAAGAGGAGTCCTTTTTGTCTTTGTGTGGACTCGGTTGTGGTAGATATCAACAATCCAGCGGGATACAAAGCTTTTGAGTTCTTTTTCTGTCACACATGCATAATCTTCAGATTTATAGTCTCCTCTTTGCTGTATTGAGCCAAATGTCGTTCCTGGTAAATGATGGCAAACTTCTCTATTAATAGTTCCCACCATTCTTTCCACAGTGCCTTTGTATCTAGCCTCACCTTTAGGACAAAATTGAAGATTGATACTCAGTTCTGCGCATAGTCGTTTAAATGTTTCTGCGTGGAATTCTGAACCATTATCGCAGATGAGATTCACTGGAATACCATACGCAGTCCATTCGCCTGTAACATCATTTAGATAGGGTGCATTGCTTTCTTTGGGCAAAATTGCATGGCGTAAAGCCCTCATCACAGCAACTAACGAGGGAGGCTCAAACCCTATGTAAAACCCAAGTATCATTCGAGAATACACATCAATTAGCAATGTGATGGTAGCCCGGCCTAGAACAACTCCTGCACCCTCATCAACTAAACAAACGTCAACAGGCGAATGATCAACTTCTACTCGCTCTAAAATCATACTTGTCGATGGTCCTGCTCCCGTCGAACGAAAATGCTTGTCTGCGACTTTTTTACCTTGCCGATGTAACATCGTTTGGTATTGGTCAAGTCCGTTTATTATTCTGTAAAACTGAGCTTTTGAAGGGAATTTGAGTGGCGTCGGTCTCAGCCTGTTGAGAAGCTCTACTTTATGTTCGAGCAGCCGATAAACATGCGACGGTGTGGGTTTATTATTAGAAAGATACTCCTCTTCAATAATCGCTTTAATTTCATCTATGATTATTGAACCGAAGCGGCGTGTACCCGCTTTTCCTGGCCTCCTTTTTCGTAGTGACATGATATCGCCACCGGAGCAGTGATATCTTTTCCACCATTTATAAACCGAATCCATCGATGGAATTTTTTTTAAGCCGAAAGTTTGGCCTGTCTCAGCTATCACGCTCTGTAAGCCAACAGTCGTAGGCTGTTTCCCAAGTAGTTGTATAGCTTTTTTTATAAACTTGAGTCGATAAAAAACGATGTCTCTGTGCTCCGGATCCAAAGATTGCAAGTCTTTACTAAATCTTGCGCTCGGAGTGGAACTAGCATTGACACCTATCAAGCTCAATTCTCCCTTAGTGTGAAGTTGCAATAATTCTTCAACGTGTTTGACAATAACGTTCAAGTTTTCAATATTCTCCAAGTACACCTTGTTTTGAACCTTGCGAACAATTTTGAAGCTTTTGCTATTCAAAGTCAGGTGCGAACCGGCATGAAAAGATGATACTTTCATCGCTGTTATCCTCATTGGTAAATGTCATTGACGTTTCAGACAGGGGTTGACTAAGGTCGACTTGAGCATGTCCATGAGCAATGAATGCAAAAGCTTTAGGCGATGAACCAAGCATCTTCGAAAGTGCAAAAATAGGCGCTTTACGCTTTTCTTGTAACCACGCCTTCATCCCGCTTACTTCGATATTACTGATTGTTAATTTGCTGTAGTGTTTCAGTATGGTGAGATTAGTTTGGAAGTTAGTTACACGTATCTCTCTTTCAGTGAGAACAAAGAAATCCGCTTTTTTCTCTAGCCGAATTATCTCTGAAAACTTCGCTAATTTACTTTTCAGACAACCGTCTTTTAGATAGCTTTCCGGTTTGATTTCAACGTATGCCACCCCTCCGCATCTAAAGCTAAGCTTGAAGTCGGGTGTATAGCTGACTGATTTACCTTCCTCTTTTAACTCGAATTTTTCTGGTTGTTCGAAATAGGCAACTACTCCTTTTGAAAATTCAAACAGTGCACACGCATCTCTCTCTAGCTGTGACTCCCAGGCAACAGGCCTCTTGTTTTTCCAAGACGCATAGTAACCAACAACCCGACCTTTCGATCGGCTGACAGGCTCTCTGCTTCTTATGTGCGGTTTAACTGCGTTTTGTCTTGACGCAAGCTGTAACGTTGCCGTCACAGCAAAATCATTAATTTTTCGCATGATTATCCCTTACCAATAATGGCAATAATTAATTTCTGATTATTGTGATGCTGGAAACAGGGATTTGACGACGAGAGATAGGCGGTACATAATCTTGCTTGCGAGGGTAAGTATTATGTACTTGCTATCTCTAGTCGGGCCGGCTTCCAGTCGGTCCTGCTAGTTCCTCATAAGATACCTCTCTCTGATTTTATTTCGTCTTCTATTTTCAATGCCATTTTCATTAGCTGTATTTGGCTTGATGTAAGATTACCAACGTAGTCTTTCATCATATACAACAGTTCAAACTCTTCCCTTGATGCATTATTAGGCGCTCTTAGGCTAAAACGGCTAAGTTCAAGGTCGTTTTTCAGTCGTTCAGTGTCGTTTTGATTTAAACGAAGACAATCAATAATTTTTTCCAGGAGCGCTTCGGAAGGTAACTTGCGGCTATTTTCTAGCGTGCTTATATAGTTTGCACGAACACCCACCATAGAAGCCAAATCTGTTTGACTCAAGTCTCTATTGCGTCGGAGTGTTTCAAGTGTTTTGGAAAAAGGGGTCAAGTGTGCGACTTCAACTGATGGCGTAGTTTAATTTGCACTTATTATATTGGTAATGATCGTCACCGCAATTAGTATTTTTATAAACTACTGAATTATAAGCATAATGTGTATATTAACATACACACCCAAATTCACTCGTTAAGATTCAAACTTAGGAATAATATGAATGGTATCTGAAAGGAACATAGGAGTTGTCGCAGTTAATACAATGTTGACTACAGACCGCTCCGCTACTGCAATTCATTCGCAAGCGAGATAAAACGACAACAGTATCGATTTTTAAAACACGTTACCGGTTAAGCTAAAAAAGACATTTCGTTAGCAAAAAAATATACACACTAATTTTTTCAAGATGATGATATGTTTGTTATGAAACATCGAGGCTATTCTGATAGCCAACCGTGCATAATGTAACTTCAACTCACAAGATGCTAATTAAATATTAAAATCGTGATATGCTCTTTGGTAATGTACAACCAACACAACAGAGGCAGAGCCATGATCCGCTGTCACCTCGCCCGAATGATGGGCGAGCACAAGATGCGTATTGCCGATGTAGCCAGAGAAACAGGGTTAAGCCGCGCAACAGTCACGTTACTGTACAAAGAAACTGCCCAGAAAGTAGATTTGGGTGCGATCGAAAAACTTTGTCAGCTGTTTGAATGCCAGGTTGGTGACTTACTTGAGATGACACCACAATAAACAAGGAATGTTATGAAATTTAATGAAGATTCTCGCGTAAAAATTCCAGCTATTTTGCATTTAATGCGCCTCGGCTACCAATATCTATCACTCAAGGGGCAAAGCTGGGACCTCGACACTAATATCTTCCCTGACGTATTCAAAACCGCTATCGGAAAAATTAACCCTGGTATTGAAGATGCTGAAGCCGGTCGTTTGCTTGAAGATGTCAAACTATTACTTGATAACGAAGACCTAGGCAAAGCCTTCTTTGAGCGCTTGTCAGAGCGTTCAAATACCAAGCTGATCGACTTTGAAAACTTCAATAACAACAACTTCCATGTTGTTACCGAGCTAACGTGTCAAAACGGCGATGAAGAATTCCGCCCAGACATCACGCTGCTTATCAATGGCATGCCGCTGGTGTTTATTGAGGTGAAAAAGCCCAATAACCGCGAAGGTATTTTGGCTGAGCGTGACCGCATCAATAAACGCTTTCAAAACTCTAAATTCAAACGTTTTGCCAACATCACCCAGTTTATGATTTTCTCCAATAACATGGAGTACGACGACGGCGATCCAGAACCTGTACAAGGTGCATTCTATGCCAGCAGTTCCTACCATAAGCCGGTATTTAATTATTTCCGCGAAGAAGAAATCTTAAACTTAACCGCCTTGCTGAAGCCCGTATCGGATGATGACGAGCTAAAAGTCTTAAAAGACAATAATCTGGAAGTGATCCACAGTAATCCAGAGTTCCAAACCAACAAGCAACCCGAGCGCCCAACTAACCGCATTTGTACCTCTTTACTCAGTCGTGAACGCTTAGCCTTTATTTTGCGTTACGCATTAGCGTATGTGTCCGAGTCAGACGGGCTACAAAAACACATCATGCGTTACCCTCAGTTGTTTGCCACCAAAGCCATTGAGCGCAAGCTCAGCGACGGCGTTAAAAAAGGCATAATTTGGCACACCCAAGGCAGTGGAAAAACCGCCCTAACGTTTTACAACGTACGCTTTTTAACCGACTACTTCCAAAAGCAACAGGTCATTCCAAAGTTTTACTTTATTGTTGACCGCCTAGACCTATTGCAACAAGCGCAACGCGAATTTACCGCCCGTGCTTTAACCGTACACACCATCAACTCACGGGATGCCTTTACCCGTGACATCAAAGCCACACAGGTGATCCATAACCATTCTGGCAAGCCAGAAATCACTGTGGTGAATATTCAAAAGTTTAAAGATGACCCTGATGTAGTTAGCACCAAAGACTATGACGTAACTATACAGCGCGTGTACTTTTTAGACGAAGTACACCGCAGCTATAACCCCAAGGGCAGTTTTTTGGCCAACTTGAGCCAGTCAGACAGCAACGCCATAAAAATAGGCTTAACCGGTACGCCGCTATTGGGGGATGACTACAACTCACGCGCCTTGTTTGGTGATTACATTCACAAGTACTATTACAACGCGTCCATTGCCGACGGCTACACCTTGCGGCTCATTCGTGAGGAGATCAGCACACAATACAAGATTGAACTGCAAAAAGCCCTCGAAGAAGCCGAAGTGAAAATGGGCGATGTGGATCGCAAGCTGATTTACGCCCACCCAAGCTTTGTTGAGCCAATGCTGGCTTACATTGTCAGTGATTTTGAAAAAAGCCGTGGCGCATTAAACGATGCAACGATTGGTGGCATGGTTATTTGTGACAGCTCAGACCAAGCCAAGCATATGTTTGAAATTTTCAGTGGTGTTTATGCGGATACGCCTATTCTGCCGAAAACAACTAGCTCAAAATCCGAAGTTCTAGAAGCTTCCGAACCAATGCCAACGGCTTATTCGGAATCTGTTAAACAAGCAAAAAAAGTAAAAAGCGCCGCCTTGATTCTGCACGACATCGGCACCAAAGAAGAACGCAAAAACTGGGTAGAAGATTTTAAAGCAGGCAAAATCGACTTTTTATTTGTTTACAACATGCTGCTCACTGGCTTTGACGCCAAGCGCCTGAAAAAGCTCTACCTTGGTCGGGTGATCCGCAAACACAACTTGCTACAAGCACTGACTCGAGTGAACCGTACTTACAAAGACTTCCGCTACGGTTATGTGGTCGATTTTGCTGATATTCGTAAAGAGTTCGATGCCACAAACAAAGCCTATTTCGATGAATTACAGGCGGAGCTTGGCGATGAGATGGAGCACTACTCACACCTGTTTAAATCTCAGGAAGAGATCAAACAAGAAATCGAGCATATCAAAGACGTACTGTTCCGTTTTGATACCGACAACATGGAAGAGTTCTGCAACCAAATTAGCCAAATACAAGATCGCGACACCGTACTGGCGCTAAAGAAAGCCCTAGCCGATGCTCGCAGCTTGTATAACTTGGTCCGGTTGCAAGGCGAGTATGACTTTCTTGATGAGTTGGATTTTGCCAAGCTCAACGTGCTTTACCGTGAAACCAGTAATCACTTGGACTTACTCAATCTTAAAAACGACTTAGAAAGCGGTGAAGACACCAGTAACCTGCTCAACCGCGCATTAGAAGAGGTGATATTCAAGTTTTTAAAAATCGGCGAAGAAGAACTGGTACTGGCCGACAAACTGAAAAACACCCTGCGCCAAACTCGTGAAGCCTTGGCCAGCAATTTTGATCAGCAAGACCCGCTGTTTATTAGCTTAAAAGAAGAGCTAGAGCGGCTGTTTAAGAAGAAAAACTTAAGCGAAGTAACTCAAGATGAAATGGTGGCCAACATAGACGCGCTGAATAAAATTCATGACCGCGTGAAAGAGCTCAACCGCCAAAACAACCAACTGCGGCAAAAATACTTAGGCGATGCCAAATACACACGTATTCACAAACGCCTGCAAGAGCGCCAACAAAGCCAAAACGACATCAGCGAATCTGAACGGAAAATATTCGAAGCATTGGCAGGCGTAAAACAAGACGCCGACGAGCAAGTGCTCAACAACAACCAAGTATTGGATAACGAAAGCTACTTTGAACGGCAAATGATGCCGCTGGTGATTGGCCGCTTTATGAAAGAACAAAACATCAAACTCAACGCCGACGCCTCACGATACATTAATCACCTTATCGTCGCCGAATATTTAAAAGAATTTAATACTGGCAGCCAAGCGTGGTAATGCGAGTAAAACTGATTAGGAAGTAATAACCAAATGGTTGAATTAGAATTTCAGCAAAAAACCAAAACCCTGATTGATAGCTTAAAAAGCATCTGTGCCAACTATGGTTTAGGTAACGACGGTAACGAATTTAAAATCATTACCCAAACGTTTTTGTATAAGTTTTTAAACGACAAATTTGCCTTTGAAGCTAAAAAGCTCGATGACAACATCTCCAAGGCGGACAAGTGGGAAGAAGCGCTGGCAGCCATGGGTGAAGACGACCTCGACATGCTGCAACTGCAAATGGGCGGGGATACCGCACGGCTAAAACCACAGCACTTTATCAGTTACCTGTTTAGCCAACAAAACGCGCCGGATTTTGCCAAACTATTTGATGACACCTTAATCGACATTGCCATCACTAATAACGATGTATTCGCTGTAAAAACCGATGGCGGAGCAAAAGTGGTGCTGTTCGACCGCGTTAGCCAATACATCGCTGACGATTCCAAACGCGATGCTTTTTGTCGCGCCATTATCAACAAACTGGTGGAGTTCAGCTTTGAGCGAATTTTCACGCAAAAATTCGACTTCTACGCCACCATTTTTGAATACCTGATCAAAGACTACAACAGCAACTCCGGCGGCAAATACGCCGAGTATTTTACCCCTCATGCGGTAGCACGCATTATGGCGGAAATTTTAGTGCCGAAAGAGCAACGTGGTATAGTACGTAACGTGGCCTGTTACGATCCATCGGCAGGTTCAGGTACCTTGTTAATGAACGTGGCGCACGCCATTGGTGAAAACCGCTGTAGCATTTACACCCAGGACATTTCACAAAAGTCATCCAATCTACTGCGATTAAACCTGATCTTAAATAATTTGGTGCACTCAATTCCGAATGTGATCCAAGGCAATACCGTGCAACACCCTTACCATAAAGACGGCAAAGAGTTAAAACGCTTTGATTACATTGTTTCTAACCCGCCGTTTAAGCTCGACTTCAGTGACTTTAGAGATGAGCTGGACAGCAAAGAAAATAAAGAACGCTTTTTTGCCGGTATTCCCAAAATCAAAGCCAAAGCTAAGGACAAGATGGAAATCTACCAATTGTTCTTGCAGCACATTATTGCTTCACTTAAACCGGGCGGTAAAGCCGCAGTCGTTGTGCCCACAGGTTTTATCACCGCACAATCCGGTATCGACAAAAAGATCCGTGAGCATTTGGTCAAAAACAAAATGCTGGCGGGCGTAGTTTCCATGCCATCAAATATCTTCGCCACCACAGGTACTAACGTATCTATTCTGTTTATCGACGCCAGCAACGATGGCGATGTGGTACTGGTGGACGCCTCAAACTTGGGCGAGAAAGTCAAAGACGGCAAAAACCAAAAAACTGTACTAACGCCAGCAGAAGAGCAACAAATTATTGATGTATTTAACGCTAAGGAAACGGTGGAGGACTTCTCCGTTGCCGTGAGTTATAGCGACATCGAAGCCAAAAATTACTCATTAAGTGCGGGCCAGTACTTCGACGTCAAAATCGAGTATGTGGATATTACCCCAGAGCAGTTTGCGGAAAAGATGCAGGTCTTTACCAGTAATTTAGATAGCTTGTTTAACCAATCGCGTGAATTAGGAGCGGAGATTAAAAAGCAGTTGGCGGGGTTGAAGTATGAGTAAAGTTCGATTCCAAGATATTGTAAAACAGAAAGATGGTTTTCTACGAGGGCCTTTTGGGGGTGATCTAAAAAAGGATATTTTTGTCGAGAAGTCGTGTGATACATATAAAGTATATGAGCAAGGTGTTGTGCTTAACAACGATGAAAGTATTGGTAGATACTACATCTCGAATGATTACTTTAAAAAGAAAATGTATAGATTTGAAGTAAAGCCAAAAGATTTTTTAGTTTCTTGTTCGGGAGTTAATTACGGTGCTATTCATCAACTTAGCGAGAACATAGAAAAAGGGGTGATTAACCAAGCTCTTCTCAGGATAAGATTAGATTCAGAAAAAGTTGACGATAACTATTTCTATTATTTATTTAAAGCGCTTATCGTAAACATGATTGTTGGAAAAAAGGGCGATTCTACTATCCCCAACTTTCCCCCTTTAAGTGTGATAAAAGCACTTGAATTTGAGTTGCCTGAAAAAGATTATCAGATACAGATTGGTAGATTACTAAGTCACTTAGACAATAAAATCGAACTCAACAACCGTATCAACGCCGAACTGGAAACCATGGCCAAAACCCTGTACGACTACTGGTTTGTACAGTTCGACTTCCCCGACGACTCTCCACAAGGTCAGGGCAAACCCTACAAAACCGCCGGTGGAAAAATGGTCTACAACCCAACCCTAAAGCGGGAAATACCGCTGGGGTGGGAAGTTGATACTTTAGCAAGCTTGATAAAGTCAGACAAAACTGGAGATTGGGGGAAGGAAGAACCAGAAGGAAACTATACTCTTCAAGTTGATTGTATAAGAGGGGCGGATATCAATGGTTTGAATGGTAACGGCAAAATTAACGCGCCGAATCGATACATTCTTCAAAAAAATGACCATAAGCTCCTAGCTCCATTCGATTATGTAATCGAAATATCTGGCGGTAGTCCGACTCAGTCTACAGGGCGAATAGCTTATATAACTGATGATGTGTTGGATCGGTTTACCCATCCATTAATTTGCTCAAATTTTTGTAAAGCAATATCCCTGCGTAATAAAGACTTATTCTATTGTTTTGCTTACCTTTGGAACGACCTATATGACAATGGTGTATTGTTTGGATGGGAAGGGAAAACAAGCGGAATTAAAAACTTATTATTTGACTCATTTGTAACTAAGCACCAAGTACCTATTCCTCCGCTGGGTTTAGCTAAGCAATTTTTTGATTTCGTGGCTTCACTTGAACAACAGAAGCAAACTCTGCTTAAAGAAAATGTTAGGTTGGAGTCGCTCCGTGACTGGCTTCTCCCCATGCTAATGAACGGCCAAGTCACCGTTGGAGAGGCGAGCTAAATGTTTAAAATAACACCACACCGCTTAATCAGGAGGCAACATGAAATTTAACTTTGCACACTTAGGCGGTATTGATAACGGCACCGTTGAGCTGGGTGATTTAACAGTAATCTGCGGCCTTAATAATATGGGTAAAACCTATAGTAGCTATGCCATCTATGGATTATTGCGGCATTTTGAACAGTGGACTGATTTGTTGTTATTTCGAGAGGCTTTAACGAAATGGGCAAAAGGAGCTGTAAATGGCTAAGGACCTAACCGCATCATCCCATGACCGCCAAAATATCCTTAACAACCGCTACGCCCTGCAACAAGCCGAGCAGCACTTGGGTTTGGGTGGTGTGAACTTTGAAGGTGAGACCGTATTCACCAAAGCACAGGTGGTTGCCTTGTATGATGTAAGCGAGAGTACCATTGAGAAGTACCTTGTTAGCCATGCTGACGAGTTAAAAGTTAATGGTTACACCTTGCTTCGAGGGAAAAAGCTTAAAGAATTCAAAGAGTCACTTGATGGTACCGTAATTAATTATGGTACCAAAACGAGTGTATTGGGTGTGTTCAGTTTTCGTGCAGTGCTTAATATCGGCATGCTCCTAACCGAAAGTGAACCGGCTCGCATACTACGCTCGCGCCTGCTGGATATTGTCTTGGATGTAATGGCTGAGCGTGCTGGGGGTCACACCAAGTTTATTAATCAGCGTGATGAGAACTATCTTGTCTCTGCTCTGCAAGAAGAAAACCACCGCCGCCAGTTCACTGATGCTTTGGATAAGTATGTAGAGGTCAATAAATGGACTTATGCACGCTTTACGAACTTGATATACCAAAGCATTTTCCATGAAGACGCGACTGAATATAAAAAGGTGTTAAACCTAGCAACGAAAACCAACATCCGTGAGACGCTGTATTCAGAAGTACTTAATCTGATTGCCAGTTACGAATCAGGTATTGCTCATGAACTAGAGCAAGCCAGCAATAATTTAGGCCGTAAACTTTCGCAGAAAGAGGCGGAGAGCCTGTTTGCGAGTTTTGAAAGTCACCCTCTGTTCAAACCGCTGATTTTGGATGCCAGAACTAAAATGGCCAGCCGCGATTTGTGCTTCCGTGATGCCTTGCACGAAAAGCTGGAAGCTTATATTCAATCTGTACCCGAAGCTGACTTTGATCGTTTCTTGGGTGAGAAGAGCCGTTCTTTGGAAGAGCAATTGAGTGATCCGGAAACATTAGCTGTACTCAAACGCTTGAAAGATCGATAAGCAAAGGAATGTAGCTATGAGCGACTCTACAGAATCAGGCTTACAGTTCTTCTATTTCGATGTGGCGCATGCGATTAGCGTTCACGATTGGATTATAGAGCATTCTGGTGGGCTAGCTGGTACCAAGGATATTGGTCAGTTAGCAAGTCCTATAGAGCACATACAAAATGACTGGTATTATCCAGAAATGGAGGACAAGCTGACCCACTTGGTATTTTCCATTAATAAAAACCATGCTTTTAATGATGGCAATAAAAGATCATCGTTGGTGTTAGGCGCTTATTTTCTTGAATTAAACGGTTTTGATTATGTGGTAAAACGCTTTGCCAAAGAAATGGAAAACATCGTCGTATGGGTCGCTGACAATGTTGTGAGTAAAGCTCTGCTTCATCAAATCATTAGCTCTCTGATTTATGAAGATGAGTATTCAGAAGAGCTAAAACTAGCCATCGTGGAGGCTGCTGCACGATTGAATCAGGACTATCATTAAGCAGTTACTTCAAAGGTATGATATTTTTATTATTTGCTAAAAGTAGCGATTAAATAAAATCAATAAGTTACAGTCGTTAAAGTATGATACTTTTTTGTAAATCTACACCAGCGGCCATTCCAATTTTAGTAATCAGCGCGATGAAAATTATCTCGTTTCTGCGCTTCAAGAAAAAAACTACCGCCCAGTTATATAATTGCTTAGATTACTTAGCCTCGTAACTATATATCTATTTGTCTTTTCCTTGTTTATAAAAAAAGGCGCATCGCAATGAGGCGCCCTTTTGCATTAATTATGAGAACTCATGGAAACGATGTGAGACAAATTGGAAACAATTATGAGATCCCACATAAATAATCTACACGTCTAAGTTTTCCACTTTAAGCGCGTTAGCTTCGATAAACTCTCGACGAGGCTCAACTTGGTCACCCATCAATGTAGTGAACAGCTGGTCACAACCAATGGCATCCTCAATGGTAACTTGAAGCATACGGCGGCTTTCTGGGTCCATGGTGGTTTCCCATAGTTGCTCAGGGTTCATCTCACCTAGCCCTTTATAGCGCTGAATGTATTGGCCGCGTTTCGCTTCGTTCATTAGCCACTCTAGTGCTTCTTTGAAAGACTCAACTGGCTGTCTACGCTCGCCACGCTGAATATAGGCGTCTTTGCCCATCATGTCGTTAATGGCAAGGTTAAGCTCTTTAAGACGCTGGTATTCAGACGACTCGATAAACTCATGATCGATAACGTACTCATAATCGATACCGTGCATACGCATAATGATTGTAATGTAGTACTCGCTAAGCTCAGCATCAGTGCGAATTTCATAACGGTATGTAGCACCATCGTTTTCGCGCTCTGTAAGCTGCTCTACGAAGTGTTTCGCCACATGCTCTAGTGCAGATTGATCTTTAAGGTCTTCAAGGTTTAGCGTAGGCGTGTAAAGCATTCTGTAGAGGATAGATGCAGGCATAAGACGTTTCATACGTGCAATCATCTTCTCTACCGATTGGTACTGCTTAACAAGGTTTTCAAGGCCTACACCACTAATACCTGGGTCTTCATCGCTGGTGTGCAAAGACGCACCGTCAATTGCGATTGATGTTAGGTAGTTAGTTAGCGCATCGTCATCTTTAAGATACTGCTCTTGTTTACCCTTCTTCACTTTGTATAGCGGTGGCTGTGCAATATATACATATCCACGCTCAATGATTTCAGGCATTTGACGATAGAAAAATGTGAGTAGAAGCGTACGAATGTGAGAACCATCTACGTCAGCATCGGTCATGATAATGATGCTGTGATAGCGTAATTTTTCAGGGTCATACTCGTCACGACCGATACCACAACCTAGTGCCGTGATAAGCGTCGCAACTTCCTGAGAAGAAAGCATCTTATCAAAACGCGCTTTCTCAACGTTTAAGATTTTACCTTTAAGCGGCAGAATAGCTTGATTTTTACGGTTACGCCCCTGCTTAGCTGAACCGCCCGCAGAGTCACCCTCCACTATGTATAATTCACTAAGTGCAGGATCTTTTTCCTGACAGTCAGCTAGCTTACCCGGCAGACCAGCCAAGTCGAGCGCACCTTTACGGCGTGTCATTTCACGGGCCTTTCGTGCAGCTTCACGAGCACGAGCAGCATCAATAATCTTACCTGCAATGATTTTACTTTCTGCTGGGTTTTCTAATAAGAACTCTGCTAGCTTTTCATTCATTGCCGATTCAACAGCTGGACGAACTTCAGAAGATACAAGCTTGTCTTTAGTCTGTGAGCTGAATTTTGGATCTGGTACTTTAACGGAAATAACCGCGGTTAGACCTTCACGCGCGTCGTCACCACTGGCATTCGTTTTAGCCTTTTTGTTCAGGCCTTCCTTTTCCATGTAGTTATTCAATGTACGCGTCAACGCTCCACGGAAGCCCGCCAAGTGAGTACCGCCGTCGCGCTGAGGAATATTGTTGGTGAAACAGAACACGTTTTCTTGGAAGCTATCGTTCCATTGCATCGCTACTTCTACTGCAATACCGTCTTCTTGTTCACTGCTGAAATGAAACACTTTCTGGTGAACAGGTGTTTTCTTTTCATTTAGGTACTCAACGAACGCTTTGATACCACCTTCGTACATGAAGTGGTCTTCTTTTCCATCGCGTTCGTCTTTTAAGCGAATAGACACACCAGAGTTCAGGAATGATAGTTCACGAAGACGTTTAGCAAGAATATCGTAGTGGTAAAGCGTATCTGTGAAGGTGTCTGAACTTGGCCAGAAACGGATCATAGTTCCCGTTTTGTCAGTATCGCCTGTTACGGCTAGTGGCGCCTGTGGAACACCATGATGATATTCTTGTTCATGCGCTTTACCACCGCGACGAATACGAAGCTTCAGTCGGCTTGAAAGTGCGTTTACTACTGATACACCTACACCGTGCAAACCGCCCGATACTTTATAAGAGTTATCGTCGAACTTACCGCCGGCGTGAAGAACCGTCATAATAACTTCAGCTGCAGACACACCCTCTTCTGGGTGCAATTCAGTTGGTATACCACGTCCATCGTCAGACACAGATACTGAGCCATCGCTGTGAATGAGCACAGTAATCTCAGAACAATGTCCAGCAAGTGCTTCATCGATAGAGTTATCGACCACCTCGAAAACCATGTGGTGTAATCCGGTACCATCATCAGTATCACCGATATACATACCAGGACGCTTTCTTACGGCATCTAATCCTTTAAGTACTTTAATACTGGACGAGTCGTAGTTGTTCTCTGCTGACATACTAGCTTTTACTCCTCTTTCACGCTTCCATGTTCCACGTGAAACATTTTCTTTTCGTTGTATTTTTGTATAAAAGCGAGCTGCGTGGATTCTATTGCAGTAACGAAAACCTGCGTATCCATTTTGAGCAACCCATCAATAAATTGTTCTCTTTTATCGGCATCTAGTTCGGCACCTACATCATCAAGTAAAAAGATACTTTTACGCTGCGTTGCCTTATTAAATAGCTTAGTCTGTGACATTTGAAGCGCTGCCACAGCCATTCTAAGCTGCCCTCTCGATAAAAGCTCCTGGGCGTTTACTCCATTCATTTTAAGCCTTAAATCGGCTTTATGGGGCCCAGAAGAGGTGTGTCCTATTTTACCATCATACTCACGTTTTTTAACTAGGCTTTCTGATAAACCGACATCTTTTTCCCACCCTTTATAGTAACTTAATTCCACATCGAAGTTAGGAAGAAATTCTTGCGCATATTGCTTAAAAATAGGCGTAAGGGTATCCACATATTTCTGACGCGTAGCCGATAGAGACTCACCCAGTTCTGAGAACTGAGACTCCCAATATTGATTTTGTGGTGCGCTTAAATTTGCCTGCTGTTTCAGTAAGGCATTTCTATGTTTTAAAAATTTACCATACTGATTAGCAAGTGATTGAAACTGATGTTCCACGTGAAACAATCCCCAATCACAAAAACGTCGACGCTCGGAAGGCGAACCAATTATAAGGTCAGTACTCTGCGGAGTAAAAAGTTGAAGTGGTACCAAGCTAACTAAATCTGATAATTTATTTGAATGTTCACCGTTAATACTACAAGTGAATGTCTCATTTCTACTTCGTTGAAAACCTAGCTTTAATTCATCCCCTTCTTCAGTTTTGCATGACGCGAAAACACTGAAGCTGTCCTTCTCATTTTGAATAACCGAACTGTGTTTATTTGTTCTAAAAGAACGTCCAAAGCCTAGGTAATAAAGTGCTTCGATTAACGAGGATTTCCCACTCCCATTAACGCCTTTAATGATAGTCAACGCTGGTGAAGGAGAAAGTGATACGGAAGTAAGATTACGAAACTGTGTAATCTGGACGCGGTCCAGTTTCATGAGGTCACACTGATGAAAGAAAAGAAGCGAGGAGTATCAACACTCATCGCTTCTTGAATTGATAATTTAAATGACAAAATAACGTGGAATATGCGAAACGCTGCAAACACTTAATGTAGTAGTGACTACAGTCGCATTGGCATAATAACGTATAACGCGGCGTCATCAGCATCATCTTCGATTAGCGCACTCGCGTTTGAGTCTGATAGGCTCACTTTAACGCCATCAGATCCAAGCGCATTCAATACGTCAATTAGATAGGCAACGTTAAAGCCAATTTCTAAATCGTCACCTTGATATTGAACATCAACGATTTCTTCCGCTTCTTCTTGCTCTGGGTTATTAGCCGTTATCTTAAGCTCACCAGAAGACAAGTTTAATCGTACGCCTCTAAACTTTTCGTTAGATAGAATGGCCGCACGTGAAAAAGCTTCTTTTAATACAGCTTTACTCGCAATAATTTCCTTGTCGCCATTTTGAGGTAAAACACGGCGATAATCAGGAAATCTGCCATCAACTAATTTCGAAGTGAAAATGAAATCGTTTGAGAAAATTCGAAGATGGTTTGCGCCTATTTGCACCTTAAGAGATTTGTCATCTTCGCTAATAAGACGAGAAATTTCTAACACGCCTTTACGTGGAATAATTACCTGACGAGATGGCAAAGCGGTCTCATAGTTTAGGCGACAAAGTGCAAGGCGGTGACCGTCTGTTGCAACGGTACGAATGATATTCTCTTCCGTTTCAAGGGACATACCATTTAAGTAATAACGTACGTCTTGTTGAGCCATTGAGAAGCTCGTTGCATCGATAAGACGTTTTAGATCACTGCACGATAATTCAAACTCAACTTCGCCTTCCCAGTCTTCTAGATTTGGGTAGTCGTTGGCAGATAAAGTAGAAAGCGTATAACGACCTCGACCGGCACGAATAAGTGCTTTGCTGCCGTCTAACGAGAAATGAATATCTGTTCCTTCAGAAATACCGCGAATAATATCAAACAGCTTTTTAGCAGGAACAGTAATTTCACCTTCCGTGAATTCACCTTCTAATTTCACACTAGAAATTAGTTCTACCTCTAAATCTGTACCAGTAAGCCAAAGTGCGTCCTCACTTACTTTGATGAGAACATTGGAAAGAATTGGCAGTGTGTGTCTACGCTCTACAGCACCAGATACCAACTGTAGGGGTTGTAAAAATTGTTCGCGGCTTATAGTAAATTTCATCGCAGTGCTATCTCGCCTCTAAGGTCGTGGTGTTAGGAAGACAAAGTCCTAATGAGGTTCTTATAGTCCTCTTTTATATCATGACTTTCTTCTCTTAGCTGCTCTATTTTTCTACAAGCGTGTAAAACCGTAGTGTGGTCTCGTCCACCAAACGCGTTTCCTAGTTCAGGTAAACTGTGGTTGGTAAGTTCTTTGGCCAGCGCCATCGCGACTTGGCGAGGACGCGCCACACTACGACTACGTCGTTTAGACAAAATATCAGCTACTTTTATCTTATAATAATCTGCGACGGTTTTCTGAATATTATCAACGGTTACCAATTTTTCTTGAAGCGCCAAAAGGTCTCGAAGCGCTTCGCGAACGAAATCAATAGTGATAGGGCGACCGGTAAAGTTTGCGTTAGCAATAACACGGTTAAGTGCACCCTCGAGCTCACGTACGTTTGAACGCAATCGCTTAGCTATAAAGAACGCCACTTCATTAGGTAAGTGAATCCGGTTCTCTGCCGCTTTGCGCATCAAAATAGCCACTCGGGTTTCGAGCTCTGGTGGCTCTATAGCAATAGTTAAACCCCAACCGAAGCGCGATTTCAATCGATCCTCTACCCCATCAATCTCTTTAGGATATCTATCAGAAGTAAGGATGATTTGTTGGTTACCTTCAAGAAGCGCATTGAACGTGTGGAAGAACTCTTCTTGTGAACGCTCTTTATTAGCAAAGAATTGAATATCATCGATAAGTAACGCATCAACGCTGCGATAGAAGCGCTTAAAGTCCTCTATCGCGTTATTTTGTAGTGCCTTAACCATATCCTGCACGAAACGCTCTGAATGCATATACACAATTTTAGCGTCACCGTTATTAGCTACGATGCCATTACCCACTGCATGTAATAAGTGAGTTTTACCTAAGCCCGTACCACCGTAAATAAACAGTGGGTTGTAAGAACCGCCTGGGTTATTTGCAACTTGAGTTGCAGCCGCACGTGCTAGCTGGTTAGATTTACCTTCGACAAAGTTGTCGAATTGATAGGTCGGATTAATATTACTTTTATGCTTCATCGCCTCAGGGATCGGGATCACTTTCGGCGGTGTAGACGATCTTGGCGCTTGATCTGCGTATGCATTATATCCATTACGGTCGTGGTTTTGCGCACCGCGATCATTTAGATCCATACCCTGTGTGTATGAAGGTGATTTTGAAAACGCATTGTTTTGTCCTTGATCACCCGCTTGGCTTGCCGATGATGGCATACCGCTATTCGACATTGGTGAATAAGACGATGTGTGCTGCCCATTACTGCCGCTGTGAACAGGCTGATTACTAGTATTATAGTTCTGATACCCTTGACCGCCCGCAGGTGCACTAGGCTTACTTGGTTGATTATTAGGCGTATTTGGAGCAGGTGAAGATCCGCTGGTACTTACAGGCTGACTTCGGCTTACGCTGTGACGATTCATCACTTCTAAACGCAATTGTGGTGCGTCACTTCCGGCAAACTCTTTTAGTAGTGCGGTAATATTATTCAGGTACTTGTCTCTTACCCAATCAAGTACAAAACGATTGGGAGCATAGAGTGCAACCACGCCTTGTTGTTCTTCACAAACAAGCGGTCGTATCCACATACTAAACTGCTGCGTTGGTAATTCTTGACGCAATCTTTCAAGGCATTGGTTCCACAAGGACATGGTACGTAGTTAGCTCCCGTAACTCGCTAGAAAAACCAACTCCTGAAAAGCCAAGCATAAAGAAAGCAGGCACTAAAAAGCGCCATTAGAAGAAAATAGCGTTGGAAGTGTTGGGTAGCAGCGAGAAATTAAGTTATCGTTTTAATCGCTGTGGATTATCTTACTTTATCAACACAATGTAAATGGCGATCCCGATCGATCTTTTCGATCAAAACAACAAGCAACTGATTAGCAAGCTTTTTTCTTTTAGATCAAATCAAACTATAACGAGAAAAATTCATTCTAAATTTGTGCTAAAAAACCGTTAGATCACCTTGCTTTTTATATCTATCTCTGTGTTTTTCACAACGCACTGTGGATAACCTAACCAAATTTTACGCGTTATTCACAGACGATTTGTACGAAAACTGCGTTATCGATTAAGCTATCGATTAGAAAATGCAAAAATTGTTCACTTATTCATCCGAAAAGCGAGAATATGCATTGACAGCACGCCCCGAGATCTCTAGAATTCAGCGTCCTTTTTCGATGGGCTTTTCTGGTGAAAACACCACATTGTTCTGGCAACAGCATAATGTGTTACCAAAAACGCCTATGTTTAACTAAATATAAGTGAGACTTTGGTCATGAAAAGAACATTTCAACCGAGCAATCTAAAGCGCAAGCGTTCTCACGGTTTTCGTGCTCGTATGGCGACTAAAAATGGTCGTAAAGTACTAGCAGCTCGCCGTGCAAAAGGCCGCGCTCGTCTTTCAGCTTAATTGAAAGACGCCAAAGTGGGCGAGAATAATTTTTCTAGGGAGTTACGTCTGTTAACTCCCACCCACTTTACCTATGTGTTTGATAACGCAACCCCAGCTGTATCTCCCTCTTTTACTGTTCTAGCCAGAAAAAATACACTTTCAACTCCTCGTTTAGGCATTACGCTCGCGAAAAAACGTATCCGTAAAGCTCACGATAGAAATCGTTTGAAGCGATTAGTCAGAGAAAGTTTTAGGCATAAACAGCACAACTTACCCAATGTCGATATTATCGTTATTGGCAAGTCTGGCGCTGACAACCTTAGCAACCAAGAAGTTTTCGCTACATTGGACAAGCTATGGAAAAAATTAAACAAGCGTTGCGGCAACTCTTAATTGCAGTGCCTTTGGCATTGATAAAATTTTATCAATGGTTCATTTCCCCTATGTTAGGGCAACGATGTCGTTTCCATCCTTCTTGTTCTTGGTATGCTATAGACGCATTAAAAACGCACGGATTAGTAAAAGGCGGTTGGTTATCTATTAAACGCATATTAAAATGCCACCCTTTGCATGCCGGCGGATATGATCCAGTGCCGGAAAAACAACAAGATAAACACTCAAAATAAAGAGACCTCTATGGAATCGCAACGTAGTTTTCTGATAATTGGCCTTGCGCTAGTTAGCTTTTTGCTTTGGCAATCATGGCAAAAAGATTATGGGCCACAGCCAGTTGTGCCTGTTGAGCAACAACAAACGCAAGAGACATCACAAGGCGTACCGTCATTTAATGAAAATGGCAGCGAAGATGTACCTAGTAGTGATAGCGTTCCTGCTGCACAACCTATCGCAGCGGCGCAAAGCTCAAACCGCATTATTGAAGTAAAAACCGATACGCTTGATTTACGCATCGATTTGCTAGGCGGCGATGTAGTATCAGCAGACTTACTTAAGTTTCCGGTAGAGCAAGGTTCGGATATTCCTTACAGCCTACTTCGCTCTGGCAACGGTCTTTATGTAGCGCAAAGTGGCCTAATAGGTGCTCAAGGGCCTGATGCAAGCAGCAGTGGCCGCCCTGTGTATAATGCACAAAGTGACTATTATGAAATGACTGGCGACACCCTTGTTATTCCTCTTACATGGAAAAACAACCAAGGCTTGTCAGTTACCAAAACCTTCACT
Organism: Alteromonas sp. CH_MED4-4; assembly: GCF_037029575.1. Taxonomy (NCBI): domain Bacteria; kingdom Pseudomonadati; phylum Pseudomonadota; class Gammaproteobacteria; order Alteromonadales; family Alteromonadaceae; genus Alteromonas; species Alteromonas sp. CH_MED4-4. The sequence goes on from NZ_JAYMEU010000003.1 coordinate 59,401, forward strand.
TTCACTAAAGGTCAGTACGACGTAAACGTGAGCTATAGCGTTGAAAATGGTACTGGCAGCGCAGCAACGGTTCAGCCGTATGCACAGCTTAAACAAGTGATGGAGTTTGAAGACGACGGTAACATGTTTATGCCAACGTACCGTGGTGCTGCATTTTCAACGGAAGATGACCGCTACCAGAAGTACTCGTTCGACGAGATTGAAGATGACAACCTACGCGAAACCACGAAAGCGGGTTGGGTTGGCATGCTTGAACATTACTTTGTATCAGCATGGGTACCTTCACAAGAGCAAACTAACACGCTTTATTCTCGTAACCTGAAAAATCAGTATGCGGTAATTGGTGTATTGTCTCCGTCTGAGAGCGTAGCGCCTGGTGAAACCAAAACCCTTGCGTCTACCCTTTACATGGGTCCTAAAGATCAAGAAAGCCTAGCGAAAATTGCGCGCGGATTAGACCTAACCGTTGATTACGGTATTCTTTTCTGGATTTCACAGCCGCTGTTCGCCCTTCTTACATTCCTTCATAGCCTAGTTAATAACTGGGGTGTGGCAATTATCCTTATCACTATTGTAGTGAAAGGCGCGATGTACTGGCTAACTAAGAAGCAATACGAGTCAATGGCACGTATGCGCAACTTAGCACCTAAGATGCAGCAGCTAAAAGACCGTTTTGGCGACGACAGACAAAAAATGTCTCAAGCTATGATGGAGCTTTACCGCAAAGAGAAAGTAAACCCAATGGGCGGTTGCTTACCTCTTCTTCTGCAAATGCCTATCTTCCTTGCGCTTTACTGGGTACTGATGGAAAGTGTTGAACTACGCCATGCAGACTTTGTGCTTTGGATCACTGACCTTTCTACAAAAGACCCATACTTTGTGCTGCCAATTCTAACTGGCGCAAGTATGTACCTATTGCAAAAACTTCAGCCAACCACCATTACTGATCCAATGCAGCAGAAAATCATGCAATGGATGCCGGTAGCAATGAGTGTATTCTTCCTGTGGTTCCCTGCAGGTCTGGTACTATACTGGCTAGTCAGTAACGTGATTACCTTGGTTCAAGCCAAAATGATTTATGCTTCAATGGAGAAGCGGGGCATCAGCAGTAAATAACACGCTGATCAATGAATTATACAGCCCGCCTATGCGGGCTGTTTTGTCTTAAGAGGAATAACCTGTGCCATCATTTGATATTGTTTCTGAAATCAACATGGAAGAAGTACGCAACGCCACTGAAAACGCAAGCCGTGAGCTATCAACGCGTTTCGACTTTCGCGGTATTGACGCGAGCTTTGAGTACAAAGATAAAACCGTGGTCATGAAAGCTGAAGCTGAATTCCAACTTCAGCAAATGGAAAGCATGTTTAGAACGGCGATGTCTAAACGTAACGTAGACACTTCATCTATGGATGTTAAACCCTACGATGCACACGGTAGAACTTACCGTCAGACCATTACCTTTAAAGAAGGTATTGAGCAGCCGATGGCGAAGAAGATTGTGAAGCTGGTGAAAGACGCCAAAATCAAAGTGCAAACGGCTATTCAAGGCGAAGAACTTCGCGTAACAGGTAAAAAGCGTGATGATTTGCAGCAAGTGATTTCACTGGTTAAAGAGTCGAACTTAGGCCAACCTTTCCAATTTAAAAACTTCCGCGACTAATTATGGAATCACTCACCCTTTCTACCGACACTATTACCGCACAAGCGACAGCGCCCGGTCGTGGCGGCGTAGGTATAGTACGTGTTTCAGGTCCTAAGGCTAAAGCCATCGCTGAGGCGTTAGTACCAAGCGCACTAACACCACGTCTTGCGACCTATACGCCGTTTGTTGATGCTAACAACAGCGTAATAGACCAGGGCATAGCACTGTTTTTTAAAGGGCCTAACTCATTTACCGGTGAAGATGTACTTGAACTGCAGGGCCATGGCGGTCAAGTTGTCATGGACATGCTGATTGATGCCGTGCTTGCAACGGGCGATGCCCGGCTTGCCAATCCAGGTGAATTCAGTGAACAAGCCTTTTTAAATGATAAATTAGACCTTGCGCAAGCAGAGGCGATTGCCGACTTGATTGATGCAAGTTCTAAACAGGCAGCAAAAAGTGCGCTGCGCTCGCTACAGGGTGAGTTTTCTACACAAATTCAAACGCTATCTGACCAAATCGTGCATCTTCGTATGTACGTAGAGGCGGCCATCGATTTTCCTGAAGAAGAAATTGATTTCTTATCTGATGGGAAAGTATCAGGTGACTTAAGCGCAATTATGCAAAGCTTAACCAAAGTGCGCGAACAGGCTAAACAAGGCACCTTGTTGCGCGAAGGTATGCAGGTGGTGATTGCGGGGCGACCTAACGCCGGTAAATCGAGCTTATTAAACGCCCTGGCAGGACGAGATAGCGCCATTGTTACCGATATAGCCGGTACCACGCGAGACGTGCTTAAAGAGCATATTCACATTGATGGTATGCCGGTGCACATTATCGACACAGCAGGACTTCGAGAAAGCCCAGATAAAGTGGAACAAATTGGTATTGAGCGCGCGTGGCAAGCTATCAATGAAGCTGACCACGTATTATTCGTTGTAGACTCTACCGCAACTGCTGTTATCGACCCTTATGAAATATGGCCAGAATTTATGGCCCGATTGCCACAAGGCATCCCCGTTACCGTAGTTCGCAACAAGGCCGACCTTAGTACCTTAGATATTGGACAAAGCACAGTTGCCACCGAGCAAGGTGATATCTCAGTTATCAATCTATCAGCCAAAGAAGGTAGCGGCGTCGACACGCTAAAAGCACATCTGGCCAAAACCATGGGCTTCGATACTACAACTGAAGGTCAATTTATTGCGCGCAGACGACACATAGATGCACTCGACCAAGCCTACAGTTATGTAAGCACTGGCGAACAACAACTGCATGATGCTATGGCGGGTGAGTTGCTTGCTGAAGAATTGCGCTTGGCTCACCAGGCACTATGTGAGATAACCGGTGAATTCACGTCAGACGACCTACTTGGTAAGATTTTTTCATCGTTCTGTATCGGCAAATAGCGTGACCATAAAAGTAAGAAGGTGAATAACCTACGGGATAAGCCGCACTTACGTTAAGACGACAATCGTAAATAGAGAAGCAACCCAATAATGAGCAAGCATTTTGAAATCATCGTCGGCACCATGTTAGGTGCCGCAGAATATGTGGCTGATGCCATTGCGGAAAAACTTGATGCGAGCGGGCACACCCACACTATTCACGCAGAACCAAATTTAGATGAGATTAAAACAGAATCAACGTGGATCGTGTGTACATCAACCCACGGTGCTGGCGAATTACCTGACAACATCCAGCCGTTCGCAAAACAGCTAGAGGGCGCGGATTTAAGCGCAGTAAATGCCTACGTTATTGGGCTAGGTGACACCAGTTACGACACCTTTTGTTTCGGCGCAAAAGAAATGGAAAAGCATATTAAAAACGCAGGTGGCACGTTAATTACCGACGCGCTATACATCGATGTGCTAGAACACCCTATCCCTGAAGATGCCGCCGTAGAATGGTTTGACGAAAAGCTGGCCAATGCTTAACAAGCGTTTTTACGTGGAACCAATGCGATGAACAGCAACCTTACCCAAGCTGAACTAGCGGCGTTGCAATCTCCCCTTTCTAACGATTGCCGGGTACTGTATTTACTTGGGCTTCGAACAGGTGCAAATTCGGCAACGACATCGTCGGCACCTATTGATTATAAGCAATTATTGAATTTGCTAAACGGCGACAGCAAAGACGAGCCTTACCAACGCGGTCGTCAAATCAATAGCTTGGTGAAGCAGCTTGAACAAGTGGGTTTGGTTGCCCTGCCCCTTGAACTTGATCTTGAGCATACAATCAACGGGAAAACCCTACTTCTTCCGCTTCTAAGCGAGCCGCAGTCAGACTTCGACCAACTACATGCCCGTCATAGCGCCATGACCCCTAACTGGACGCCCAACAAGGCGTTGTTTGAAGAAATGGCCTCGCTACTGGGTATTATCGATAAAACATTTGATGACAACGAGGTGGGTGAATTCATTGCCTATTGGTTAGGAAGACCAAGTTCAGTGTTTAGCGAATTCCAATGGACACAAAAGTTTGCCAACAATATCAAGCGCAAGCGTCTCGCTTCAGGCTACGCCCCAACAAAGGTGGTGGGAACGCAACAAGTGAAAGTTGCAGCCGGCATAGAAGCAGATGATAATGCTAGAAAGCTGGTGGAAAAGTATGCCGCAACTAAGAAGAGTTAATTCGTTATGGATCGTATAACCGACAAAATTGCTAATTTAGCGAGAGCGCTCAACAAAGACGTCGATCCCAATCGTGAATACATCGACTATAAAACGCTGCGTAAGCAGTACGAGGCGAAAGCGAACGAAGAAGTATCACAACTACAGCAGCGTAGTAAAAAAGCGCGTGTAGAGGCTATTCATGGCCGTTCTGATCTGAATCCTAAATGGACCTTCGCCAACTTAGTTGAAGACAGTGACGATGTGATTGAAGCCGTATCGATAGCTCAGTCTTTTATTGCTGCCCATGACGACCCTGCATGGCGTCAAAGCGGCTCGCATATGATGCTGTTTTACGGCGATTACGGTCGTGGTAAATCACATATTGCCGGTGCCATTGCCCATCAACTTATAGAGCAGTACGAAATTTCAGTGCTTTATCGTCAACTGTCTACACTGCTTGAAATGCGCAATTTCTCGTTTGATTTTGGGGCTTCGGACAACGCGGGGCAGCGCTTCAGGGAGATCAATCAGGAACTGCTAGACGTTGATCTGCTTATTCTTGATGAGGTGTGTGTAAACGAAAGCGTGTTAAAGAAAAATGCGCAGAGTTGGTTTGGTAATCTGCTAAGACAACGCTTGGTAAACAAGAAAAACTGTATTTTGATCACCAATCACAATTTAGCCGAACTTGAAAATGCCCTTGGCCCCTATTGTTTTGAGTCGATTAAAGAGTACGACACTTACAAAGTTAGGTTCCAAGGTCCAAGCCGCCGTGAAGGCTTAACCATTGAACAAGAAGACATGCAAGGCTCTGTTTCACAGCCACGCTATCAACCCAACCAGGTGCGCTAATAGCACCTGGTTTCCCCTCTCTCGAAACCTAGCCCTTACTCTGCTAGGTCTTTTCCTTCATTAAACCTTATTGCATGTTCCTGTTGTGCCAGGTAATAGCGAATCACTTAGCCTATTGATCACGCTTTTACCAAAACAATACGGTTTTAATTCATAGATACACTCAACGATCTCCTTCAGTTAAACAAATAACCATTCTTTCAGACCCACTTCTACCTTATAAAAGTGACTGAATTTTGGTCAGCTCCTATGTTTTTCTCCTGAAAAATGGGCTGTTTTGAAAAAATAATCTTGTCGTTCATAAAAACGTGCAGTTTTTTTGAAGGTGTTGATAAATGCGATCGGGCGATCTAATCACAGCTTTTGGAAAAGATCTCCTCCACAATGTGATCACGCTATAACGCACGTATCTACACGATCTTTTGATCGCGATACATAAATAGCAAACATTTTATCCCCAGTTGGATCACATTTTGATCACCCCTGTGGATAGGATCCTACAAACCACTGTGCATAAGCTTTGATCGAAAAAAGAATAACTTTTCAAACGATTCGGGGTGTGGATAAAAAGTCCATTTATACACAAGTTTGAGATAGGGTTATGGATCGGGGTTTCCCAATGTTATTGATCGCGTAACTTGATGATCTTTATGTGCTTTGATCGGTTACCCACAGATCTTGATGATCCTAATAAAAGTAAAAATAAACAGATCTAAAAGAGATCTTAAGATCTTATAATTCGATCACACCTTTTCAAAAACAGGTTTTGAGGAAAATTTAATCATTTTCTTTATCCAATAAGTCAGATAAAATACGCGCCCTTTTTTCAGCAGTCTCTGCGTGAGAAAAATTAGTTTTTAATCGGCTTATCGTAAGTTAATAGTGAGGTTTAACCATGTTTTATGCTGAAGCATTTGATGTCATCGTTGTAGGTGGTGGACATGCAGGTACAGAAGCGGCACTTGCAGCTGCTCGCATGGGTGCAAATACGCTGTTGCTCACTCACAATATTGAGACGATAGGCCAGATGTCGTGTAACCCTGCAATTGGTGGGATCGGTAAAGGTCATCTTGTAAAAGAGATCGATGCGTTAGGCGGTGCAATGGCACTGGCTATCGACAAAGGCGGTATTCAGTTTAGAACATTGAATTCTTCTAAAGGCCCAGCTGTTCGTGCAACGCGTGCGCAAGCTGACCGTACGCTTTACAAAAACGCCATTCGCGACATTGTTGAAAATCAAGAAAACCTAACCCTGTTCCAACAGAGCGTTGACGATCTGATTGTTGAAAACGATCAGGTATGCGGTGTTGTTACGCAAATGGGCTTGAAGTTTAAAGCCAAGTCAGTGGTACTGACAGTGGGTACTTTCCTTGGCGGAACCATTCACATTGGCCTTGAAAACTATCGCGGCGGTCGTGCCGGCGATCCACCGTCTATCGCACTTGCAGATAGACTACGTGCCCTTCCGTTTCGTGTTGACCGTTTAAAAACTGGGACACCAGCAAGACTTGATGCTCGCTCGTTAGATTTTTCTGTAATGCAGCCTCAACCTGGTGACAATCCTACGCCGGTATTTTCGTTCATGGGTGATAGAACTATGCACCCTACACAGATCCCGTGCTATATCACCCACACTAACGAAAAAACCCACGATATCATTCGCGGGGGATTAGATCGCTCACCCATGTTTACAGGGGTTATCGAAGGTATCGGACCGCGCTATTGCCCAAGTATCGAAGATAAGATCACCCGTTTTGCAGATAAGACATCGCATCAAATTTTTGTTGAGCCAGAAGGTTTAAACAGCATTGAAGTTTATCCAAATGGTATTTCAACCAGTTTGCCATTTGACGTACAGATGAACCTTGTCCGCTCGATCAAAGGTTTTGAAAATGCGCACATTGTTCGTCCGGGTTATGCAATTGAATACGATTTCTTTGATCCACGCGATCTGAAACAAACACTGGAAACGAAGTTTATTCGAGGTTTGTTCTTTGCTGGCCAAATTAACGGTACTACTGGCTATGAAGAAGCGGGTGCGCAAGGGTTAGTAGCAGGCGCAAACGCAGCGCTACAAGTTCAAGAAAAAGACCCGATGATTTTACGCCGCGACCAAGCATACATGGGCGTACTTATCGACGACTTGGCTACCATGGGTACGAAAGAGCCGTACCGCATGTTCACTAGCCGTGCTGAATACAGACTACTGCTTCGTGAAGACAATGCCGATAGCCGTTTAACCGCGATGGGCCGAGAGATTGGTCTTGTTGATGATGCGCGCTGGGCGAAATTTAACGACAAGATGGAAGCGGTAGAAAGTGAGCTACAGCGTTTACGCGGTCAGTGGATCCACCCTGATCACGCGGCAACGCCGGAACTTAATACCATGCTGAAAAATCCGGTGAGTCGTGAACATTCTCTTGAAGAGCTAATCCGTCGACCTGAAATGACTTACGGTCAGTTAATGGAAATTGAAAGTGTTGGCCCAGGTCTTGAAGATCCGATTGCTGCAGAGCAAGTGGAAATTCAAATTAAGTACGCCGGCTACATTGCCCGTCAAATGGATGAAATCGCGAAAACGCAGCGACACGAAAACACCCTGTTGCCGGTTGATATGGACTTCAGCAAGATTTCCGGCTTGTCGAACGAGGTTGTAGCCAAGTTAACCGAAGCCAGACCGGAAACTATCGGTAAAGCATCGCGTATTTCGGGCATTACCCCGGCGGCCATCTCTTTACTGCTGGTTTACCTTAAAAAACACGGCATGTTGCGCAAGCAAGAGAAAATCAGTGCGTAAAACACGCGCTTAACTCAACACATTACTCGCAGCGCTTAGTTTTTCCTATTTATTCGCGTATTATGATAATCATAATTGCCTAAACTATGCGAAAACTAGAAAAACTCGGCGCTTTTCACACTGTCCCATTGCACCAATTTACATTCGTTGTGCGGCTTTGATTAATTTATGTGCCTTCTTCAAGTGCACTTGTATCGAGCATGAAGAGCTGCATTAAGAAACGGCTGTAAATGAGCGGCAAATAACGATTCGCCACGGGGGTTTATGGTATGGACTGTGTAGAGCAAAAAACATTAACGCGAACAGACAGATTTTTCGATGACGATACAGCAAGAATTGCACACCATTTTGGTGTCTGGACTCGATGCCCTTTCACTAGATTTAAGTGATAAGCAACAGCAGCAGTTAGTTGACTATGTGCTGCTTATGGACAAATGGAATAAGGCGTACAACCTGACTTCTGTGCGCGATCCTAAGCAAATGATGGTAAAACACATTCTAGATTCGCTGGCGATTGTGCCCTTTCTTGATGGTAACAATATCATTGATGTTGGAACGGGCCCTGGCCTTCCAGGTATGCCGTTGGCAATCGCATTTCCAGATAAATCATTCACATTGCTTGACTCATTGGGCAAGCGTGTACGGTTTATGACCCAATGTGTGCACACGCTTGGATTAACTAACGTAACTCCTGTGCAAAGCCGCGTTGAAGAGCACAATGGCGATACGCCTTACGATATTGTGCTAAGCCGAGCTTTCGCTTCGCTAAAAGATATGTTGCACTGGTGTCAGCATCTGGTAGATTCAGAAGGTCAATTTTTGGCGCTTAAAGGTCAGTTTCCACAAGATGAGATAGACGAAGTGAGTGATCACTTCCATGTGAGCAAAACGGAAAACCTCACTGTGCCAAATTTGGTAGGCGAACGACATCTGGTTTGGCTAAAAAAGAAATAGCCGAAAAATAGAAATAGACGAGAACAGGATCTAACGTGGCTAAGGTAATCGCGATCGCGAATCAAAAAGGTGGTGTTGGAAAGACAACCACTGCAGTTAACGTGGCAGCGTCAATGGCAGCAACCAAACGTAAGGTGTTGCTCATTGATCTCGATCCACAAGGTAATGCGACCATGGGAAGCGGCGTTGATAAATACGACGTTGAATCTACGGCATTTGAATTGTTGATTGAAGATAAACCCATCAACGATGTTATCGTTAAAGCGACAAGCGGCAAGTATGACCTCATCGCAGCGAACGGTGACGTAACCGCAGCAGAAATTAAGCTGATGGAAATGTTTGCCCGTGAAGTAAGGCTTCGCAACGCGCTGAAGCCCGTTATGGATTACTACGATTTTGTCTTTATCGACTGCCCGCCTTCACTCAACCAGTTAACTGTAAACGCCTTGGCGGCTGCCGATTCGGTAATGGTGCCTATGCAGTGCGAATATTACGCACTAGAAGGCCTTACTGCCCTTATGGATACCATTCAAAAATTGGCATCCGTAGTGAATCCAGAATTGAAGATTGAAGGCGTATTGCGTACTATGTACGACCCGCGCAATCGCCTTGCTAACGACGTTTCAGAACAGTTGAAGCGCCATTTTGGTGAACAGGTTTATCGTACGGTTATTCCGCGCAATGTTCGTCTAGCTGAAGCACCAAGCTTCGGTACGCCAGCGATGTACTATGATAAGTCATCGACAGGCGCTAAAGCCTACTTGGCACTGGCGGGTGAAATACTGCGTCGTAGGGACAAAACAACGCCTGCACAGGCAAAAGCAAGTTAAACGACAATAAGCTGAACACTATCAGCACATGCCATAGAGGACACTATGTCAGCACGTAAAAGAGGCCTTGGCCGCGGTTTAGATGCGCTACTCGCAACCAGCCAATCATCTGCTCAAAAAGAACAAGATGCCGCCGAGGTAAATTCAACCAACGGTGAGTTGAGTAAACTCCCTATTGAATACTTAGTGCCGGGCAAGTATCAGCCTCGTAAAGACATGTCTCCTGAGGCATTAGAAGAATTGGCATCGTCCATTCGTGCGCAAGGTATTATTCAGCCTATCGTAGTGAGAAAAGTCGACGAGCACCGCTATGAAATCATTGCCGGTGAACGTCGCTGGCGAGCTTCACAACTGGCACAGCTAGACGAAGTACCTTGTTTGGTTAAGAACGTGCCTGATGAAGCGGCAGTGGCCATTGCGCTTATCGAAAATATTCAGCGTGAAGATTTAAATGCCATGGAAGAGGCGCAAGCCCTCGACCGTTTAATGAATGAGTTCGCGCTTACCCATCAAGAAGTTGCTGAAGCGGTGGGCAAATCACGCACCACAGTGACAAATTTACTTCGTCTGAATAATTTGAACGACGACGTGAAACTGTTAGTCGAGCATGGCGATATTGAAATGGGTCATGCTAGAGCGCTGTTAGCGCTAGAAGGTGATACCCAGTCGGAAACTGCGCAAGTAGTATCGGGCAAAGGTCTTACCGTGCGCGATACAGAAAAGCTTGTTAAAAAGCTTTTGGAGCCAGCTAAACCTAAGCCTGAGAAGAAAGTTGATCCCGACGTGCAAAACCTTATGACACGACTTTCAGAAAATTTAGGCACACCTGTGAGCATTGACCACAATGCGAAAGGTAAAGGTAAGCTGACGATTAGCTTTAGCGATCTTGAACAATTAGATGGAATTATCTCTAAAATTCAATAGTTTAAAATAAAATTAGTAGAGAAGCGCCCTTTGCCAACCCGCAATTGATACGCTGTTCGGTGCTAACACCGGACACTCTCCTTTCCGGTTATAGCAATAGAAAATTTTCAGAATAACTTTCAAAAAGCGTTGTACTGTTGAAAATTGTCGGTAAAACAGTATACTTCTGACGCTTTTTGTAAGACGTGAACAAGCTGCGAGTAAAAGTGACGAACAAGTTAGCAAAACGCGGGTTAGACCTCGCCAAGAAAGGGCTACTTTTTCAGGCTATTACAGCCCTAGTCGTTACCGCTTTCGCAGGCGCCGCAGGAGGAAGTCATTCCGCCATGTCGGCAGCGGCAGGTGCCTTAATAAGTATACTGCCTTCAATAGTGTTTGCTGGCTTTGCATTTCGCTATGCAGGCGCCAGTAAAAACGACCTTGTTGCACGAAGTTTTAGCCAAGGCTCAAAAATGAAGCTGGCACTGACAATCATTTTATTTGTAATTGCGTTTAAAGGCTTAAATGCTACGCCGCTTGAGATTTTTGCAGCGTTCGTGATTACAACCGCTAGCCATGCGCTAGCCATGTTTCACTACGGTACGAAAGAATAAAGACAACGCATGGCGTTGCGATAACGAAAACAACGTAATCGACCGATTGAGACAAAAGAACCAGTCACCAAATTTTTACACTTTACAACTTGGGTTAAACAATGGCATCTGAATACACTACCTCAGAATACATCAAGCACCACTTGACCAATGCCACCATGTGCTCAACTGACAACGGAATAGCTTTTAATAAAGCGTGTTCTGATGCTGGTTTTTGGGCATGGCATGTTGATACACTGGCATGGTCTATCGGTCTTGGTCTTCTTTTCCTAATCATCTTTAGAAGCGTTGCTTCAAAAGCGACAACCGGCGTGCCTGGCAAAATGCAGGCATTCGTTGAGCTAATCGTTGAGTTTGTCGATGATAACGTGAAGAGCACTTTCCACGGTAAGAGCGCACTTATTGCGCCATTAGCACTGACTATCTTTGTATGGGTATTGCTAATGAACCTTATGGACCTTATCCCTGTTGACGTGCTGCCTACTATCGCAGGCCTAATTGGTTCTTCAGCGTTTGGTATGGATCCACACGACGTATACATGAAGGCAGTTCCAACCACTGACCTTAACCTTACGTTTGCACTAGCGGCGGGTGTATTCATCCTAATTCTTTACTATTCAATCAAGATGAAAGGCATTGGTGGCTTTACTAAAGAGCTTACTATGCAGCCTTTCGGTCACCCGCTTTTCATTCCGGTGAACTTTATTCTTGAAACCGTTACTTTGCTTGCGCGTCCGCTTTCACTAGCGCTGCGTTTGTTCGGTAACTTGTATGCCAGTGAGCTAATCTTCATTTTGATTGCTACAATTGGTTATTTCCAGCTTCCACTGCACTTCATGTGGGCTGTGTTCCATATTCTGGTACTTCCGCTTCAGGCGTTTATTTTCATGATGCTAACCATCGTGTACTTAAGCCTAGCGGCAGAAGACCACTAAGAATTAACGGGTACCGGGAATAGGTTTGCCGGTACCGTTTTTAACCGAGTTTTATTTTAAACATTAACCTTAACTAAACTTTAAATCGGAGATTTAAACATGCTTGCAATCGCAGTTGCTATCCTAATTGGTATGGGTGCTCTTGGTACCGCTATCGGCTTCGGTCTTCTAGGTGGTAAATTCCTAGAGTCTGCTGCTCGTCAACCAGAACTTGCACCACAACTACAAGTTAAAATGTTCATCGTAGCGGGTCTTATCGACGCCATCGCGATGATCGGTGTTGGTATCGCACTATTCCTATTGTTCGCTCCACCTCAGTACCTACTTTAATTCATACTCTAGCGAACTTTTATGAGGAGAGGCGATAGTGAATATTAACGCCACTTTTATTGGTCAATTAATCGCTTTCGCTGTGTTCGTGGTGTTCTGCATGAAATATGTATGGCCTCCACTAATGGCAGCGATTGAAGAACGTCAGAAGAAAATTGCCGATGGGCTTGAAGCTTCTGAACGTGCAGAGAAAGACCTAGAGCTAGCTCAAGCGAAAGCAACAGAGCAGCTTAAAGATGCGAAAGCGCAAGCAGCTGAAATTATCGAGCAGGCCAAAAAGCGCGCCAACCAATTGGTTGACGAAGAAACGCAAAAAGGCCATGCGGAACGCGAAAAGATTATCGCTTCTGGTTATGCCGAGATTGAAGCTGAACGCAATCGTGCCAAAGAAGATTTGCGCAAGCAGGTTTCTGCACTTGCAGTAGCTGGCGCACAGCAAATCTTACAACGTGAAATCGATGCAAACGCACAAAACGACATTGTTGAAAAACTTGTCGCTGAGCTTTAATAGGGAGATGAGCCATGTCTGAATTGACAACCGTTGCTCGTCCTTATGCTAAAGCTGCTTTCGATTTTGCTGTCGAGAAAGATGCCGTTGCAAAATGGCAAGAAATGCTCGCCTTTGCAGGCGCTGTAGCAGCGAACGATGACATGCACCAGCTTTTGTCTGGTGCGGTTGCCGCTGACACGCTTGCCGACATTTTTAACAATGTTTGTGGTGAGCAACTCGACGAACACGGCCAAAACCTGGTTAAGGTTTTGGCTGAGAATAAACGTTTAGCCGCGTTGCCTGAAATTTCTACTTTGTTTGATGCGTTTAAAGCAGATTACGACAAAGAAATAGAAGTGGACGTAACCTCAGCATCTACGCTGACTGATGCACAACAAAACGAGTTGGTTGCATCTTTGGAAAAACGTTTGGCACGTAAAGTGAAGCTTAATTGTAACGTGGACCCTGCCCTGATCGCTGGAATGGTAATTAATGCCGGCGATACAGTTATTGATGGTTCCGTAAAGTCGAAATTGAACCGTCTAGCAGACGCGTTGCAAGCATAACGGGGATAAGAGCATGCAACTTAATTCCACTGAAATTGCTGAACTGATCAAGAAAAGAATTGAACAGTTCAATGTAAGCAGTGAAGCACGTAATGAAGGTACTATCGTCGCAGTAACAGACGGTATTATCCGCATTCACGGCCTTGCAGATGTAATGCAAGGTGAAATGATCGAGCTTCCTGGAAGCCGTTACGCAATTGCACTAAACCTTGAGCGAGACTCTGTAGGTGCAGTTGTTATGGGTCCTTATGCGGACCTTAAAGAAGGCGATAAAGTACAATCTACTGGTCGTATTCTTGAAGTACCAGTAGGTAATGCACTACTAGGTCGTGTTGTTAACACACTAGGTGAGCCTATCGATGGTAAAGGCGCAATCGACGCAGCTGGTTTCGAGCCAGTTGAAAAAATTGCACCTGGCGTAATCGAGCGTCAATCGGTAGACCAGCCAGTACAGACTGGTTATAAGTCAGTTGATGCCATGATCCCAGTAGGTCGTGGTCAGCGTGAGCTTATCATCGGTGACCGTCAGTGTGGTAAAACAGCAATGGCTGTTGACGCTATCATCAACCAAAAAGGTACAGGCATTAAATGTGTGTACGTAGCGGTTGGTCAGAAAGCATCTACTATCGCTAACGTAGTACGTAAACTAGAAGAGCACGGTGCACTTGACCACACTATCGTGGTTGCAGCATCTGCATCTGAGTCTGCTGCGCTTCAATACCTAGCGCCTTACTCTGGTTGTACTATGGGTGAATTCTTCCGTGACCGCGGTGAAGACGCGCTAATCGTATATGATGATTTGTCTAAGCAAGCTGTTGCTTACCGTCAAATCTCACTACTACTTAAGCGTCCACCAGGCCGTGAAGCTTACCCAGGTGACGTATTCTACCTTCACTCACGTCTACTAGAACGTGCTGCACGTGTAAACGAACAATACGTTGAGCGTTACACAAACGGCGAAGTGAAAGGTAAGACAGGTTCATTGACTGCGCTTCCAATTATCGAAACGCAAGCTGGTGACGTATCTGCATTCGTACCAACTAACGTAATCTCAATTACCGACGGTCAGATCTTCCTAGAAACTGACTTGTTTAACGCAGGTATCCGTCCAGCGGTTAACGCTGGTATCTCGGTATCTCGTGTTGGTGGTGCTGCACAGACTAAAATCATCAAGAAGTTGGGTGGCGGTATCCGTCTAGCCCTAGCTCAGTATCGTGAACTTGCGGCGTTCTCGCAGTTTGCTTCTGACCTTGATGACGCAACTCGTGAGCAACTTGAGCACGGTGAGCGCGTAACTGAGCTAATGAAGCAGAAGCAGTACGCACCACTTTCAATTGCTGATATGGGTGTATCTCTGTTCGCGGTAGAAAAAGGTTTCCTTAAGGGTATCGAGCTTAACAAAATCCTAGATTTTGAAGCCGCTCTTCACTCTTACATGAACAGCGAACACGCTGACCTTATGAAGACTATCAACGAATCAGGTAACTACAACGACGAGATTGCCTCTAAGTTGAACGACGCTTTAACAAACTTTAAAGCGACACAAACTTGGTAATCAATGGTGCTGGTGTTTAACCACCAGCGCAATTCGTTGAGTAATCGGAGAGATAGTCATGGCCAGCGGTAAAGAAATAAAAGGTAAGATTGGGAGTATCAAAAATACTCAGAAGATTACCAGTGCGATGGAAATGGTTGCTGCGTCTAAAATGAAAAAGGCGCAGGAACGCATGGCTTCTGGCCGTCCATATGCACAAAATATGCTTAAAGTGATTGGTCACATTGCAAACGGTAACCTTGAATATCGCCATCCTTATTTGGAAGAGCGTGAAGTCAAGCGCGTCGGTTACATTGTGATTTCCACTGACCGAGGCTTATGTGGTGGCTTGAACACCAATGAATTTAAGCTCGTCACTCAAGACGTCAAAAAATGGCGTGAACAGGGTGTAGAAGTGGATTTCGCTGCATTAGGTTCTAAGGCGTGCAGTTTCTTCAACCGCTTTGGTGGCAAGTTGCTTGCTGCTGAATCTGGTTTAGGTGACAAGCCGTCTGTGAGCGATGTAGTGGGTGTTGTACGCGTTATGCTTAAAGCGTACGACGAAGGACAAATTGACCGAGTATTCTTGGTATTCAATGACTTCGTTAACACCATGACACAGAAACCTGTGATCAATCAGTTATTGCCTTTGCCAAAGTCAGAAGACGAAGAATATCAACATCGTTGGGACTACATCTACGAGCCAGATCCAAAAGAGATTTTGGAAGCACTAATGGTTCGTTACATTGAGTCTCAGGTGTATCAGGGTGTTGTAGAAAACGCGGCGTCAGAACAAGCTGCGCGAATGGTTGCCATGAAGGCAGCAACCGACAACGCCGGTAACCTCATTGATGAGTTACAACTGGTATATAACAAAGCGCGTCAGGCTGCAATCACACAAGAAATCAGTGAGATTGTGAGCGGTGCCGCAGCGGTGTAGGCAAAGGTTTAAAAGAGATAACGAGGACAAATTATGAGTCAAGGTAAGGTCGTCCAAATCATTGGCGCCGTTGTGGATATTGAATTTCCACAAGATGCGGTACCAAGAGTTTATGACGCACTACAAGTTACCGAAGGTGACTTGTCAGGTCTAACCCTGGAAGTGCAACAGCAATTAGGTGGTGGTGTTGTTCGTGGCATCGCACTAGGTACTACTGATGGACTAAAACGTGGTCTTGCAGTAGAAAATACCGGTAACCCAATCATGGTTCCAGTTGGTACGAAGACACTTGGTCGTATCATGGACGTATTGGGTAACCCAATCGACGAAGCAGGTCCAATTGGTGAAGAAGAGCGTATGTCTATTCACCGTGAAGCGCCTAGCTACGAAGATCAGTCTAGCTCGGTAGAACTACTAGAAACTGGTATCAAAGTAATCGACTTGGTTTGTCCATTCGCTAAGGGTGGTAAAGTTGGTCTATTCGGTGGTGCGGGTGTAGGTAAAACCGTAAACATGATGGAGCTTATCCGTAACATCGCAATCGAGCACAGCGGTTTCTCAGTATTCGCTGGTGTTGGTGAGCGTACACGTGAGGGTAACGACTTCTATCACGAAATGAACGAATCAAACGTACTTGATAAAGTATCGCTTGTATACGGTCAGATGAACGAGCCACCGGGTAACCGTCTACGTGTTGCACTTACCGGTCTAACAATGGCTGAGAAGTTCCGTGACGAAGGCCGTGACGTTCTATTCTTCGTAGATAACATCTATCGTTATACCCTAGCAGGTACTGAGGTATCAGCACTTCTAGGTCGTATGCCATCTGCGGTAGGTTACCAGCCTACTCTTGCAGAAGAGATGGGTGTACTTCAGGAACGTATTACGTCAACGAAGACAGGTTCAATCACTTCAATCCAAGCGGTATACGTACCTGCGGATGACTTGACTGATCCATCTCCAGCGACAACCTTTGCTCACTTGGATGCAACGGTAGTACTTTCTCGTGATATCGCGTCTCTAGGTATCTACCCTGCGGTAGACCCACTAGATTCAACGTCTCGTCAGCTAGACCCGCTAGTAATTGGTCAAGAGCACTATGACGTAGCACGTGGCGTACAGACTGTTCTTCAGCGCTATAAAGAGCTGAAAGACATCATCGCGATCCTAGGTATGGACGAACTATCTGAAGAAGACAAGCAAGTGGTATCACGTGCTCGTAAAATTCAGCGTTTCCTATCTCAGCCGTTCTTCGTAGCAGAAGTATTTACTGGTGCACCTGGTAAATATGTATCGCTAAAAGACACAATCAGTGGCTTTAAAGGCATTCTAGACGGTGAATACGATCACCTTCCAGAGCAGGCCTTCTACATGGTTGGTTCTATCGAAGAAGCGCTAGAGAAAGCCAAGAAAGCATAATGACAGGGCTAGCAGTTGCTAGCCTAGCATCATGCTAACGTACCTAATCAGGAGGTTCACATGGCAATGACAGTACATTTGGACGTAGTAAGCGCGGAGAAAGCGATTTTCTCAGGTCGCGTTGAAGCGATTCAGGTGACAGGTAGCGAAGGTGAGCTGGGTATTCACCCAGGGCACGCGCCACTTATCTCTGCTATTAAACCTGGTATGGTGCGTTTGGTTAAACAGCACGGTGAAGAAGAAGTAATCTATGTTGCAGGTGGTGTACTAGAAGTACAACCTGGCAATGTTACCGTACTGGCTGATACCGCGGTTCGAGCTGAAGATCTTGACGAGCAGGCAGCAGAAGAAGCCAAACGACGTGCAGAAGAGCACATCGCCAACCCAGGCGCTGACTTTAACTACGCTGAAGCAGCTCACGAGCTTGCAGAAGCTATTGCTCAACTTCGTCTTATTCAGAAGTTACGCAAGTAAAAAGCACAGCTTTGAAAAAACCCGCCAAATGGCGGGTTTTTTATTGCCGAACGAAAAGTGGTCGTTCACATTCTCTTACGTTTATTTTTATTGCTATCGCACTACACAAAGCTTATCGTTAGAGCGTTTTAACCGATTTAAATTAAAACGTAATCGGCGCTAATTCTAGTGCCACCTTTGCCTGTAACGAATTATAGAAATGAAGCTTAACCCGTATTCCAACATGCACAAAGGTGCCTCTATTGGATTTTTTCCTCTGCTAACAACACTGATTTTACTTTCAGTGCATTATTTTACGGGTGCGTTAGATTGGCCTGAAGTGGGAAATGTACGTGCACAGCGCGACTTCAACTCTGCTATTGGTATGTCGCTTATTACAGGATACTTTTGGTTTGCGCTTCGTTTAATGCATCAAAACGTGGCTAGCACCCTTATTTCTTTGCTTGTAAAAACCAATCAGCTTAGTCAGTTTTCGGCGCATAGGCGAGAACTCGCCATTGAATTTAGACACCATATTTTCAATGCAATCATCATTTCTATTATGATCACGATTGTTTACTGCATATTCGAAGGATTGATCACGGTAAAACAAGAAATACACGTTTTATTCTTAACGGCCACAGCCGTCCCCTTTTGGTTCTTGGCCATTTTATTTTTGTTTCAGATCTCCTCCAACATTAAGTACCTAACTTCTAAAGTTTTGCCCCAAGCCGGTGGAAATATTGACCGACTTAAGTCCATCATGACGATTTTAAAATTAGGAACAACTAACAGCATATTTGCGATGGGAGCACTGGCCATTTTTCCTATCTTTTGGTTGAAAAAAGACATTCCTTCCATTGATGTACTAGTAGTGACGTTCTTCACGGGGATAGTGAGCGTTTATCTATTTTGGCCGGTAATAAAGCTTAAAAGTATGCTTGAGAAAGAGCAGAAAGCTGCTGTTCTGCACCTTGAGGAAAACATAGAAGACGGTATTAAACGATGTGCAAAGCACGAAGAATTCTCTACAGCTGCGTCAATTGAGCAACTAGAAAGCGAAAAAGAACGAGTCTTAAAAATGGGGGCGAGGGTTTTTGCCCCAAGAGATAAGGCTAGAGTGGCTGCGTGTATTGCGTTAATACCGATTTCTTGGGTTCTATTGTTCATTGTTGAATGGTTAATTCAACTCCCTCGCTATCATTAGTCTATTCGGGTCTGTTGTTCTTTGCCTTATCTTTTCGCAGCGGTCTATGTGGTATCTAGACAAGGCTCGCTTAATCCCTTCTCGCACCCTAACAGCTATTAATAATTGTCGTATTCACATTGCGTTGGTATGGTAAATCTTCTTAGGTCATAGAGATATCATTGTGCGAATATACGGCGACACGCGTTCAGGAAACTGTTACAAGCTCCAACTGCTTCTTTCTTTGTTAGGTAAAACCTGCGAATGGATTGATGTGGACATTATGAAAGGAGAAACACGCGCTCCTTCTTTCCTAGAAAAGACCCCTAATGGGAAAATTCCGTTGCTTGAACTAGACGACGGCAGGGTGTTGTCAGAATCCAATGCCATCATGCACTACCTGGCATCTAACACTCCTTTAATCCCCTCTTCTCCCTATAGTTTTTCGCAACTTTTACAGTGGCAGTTTTTCGAACAATACAGTCACGAGCCTTATATCGCCGTTGCTCGTTACATCAATGTTTATTTAGGGCTACCCGAGGACAGGAAAGCGGAGTACGAATCTAAACAAGCGGGTGGATATCGCGCACTAGCTGTCATGGAGCATCAACTTAAAATTACGCCGTTTTTGCTAGGTGACACGTTAACTCTTGCGGATATTTCATTGTTTGCGTATACCCACGTTGCCCACGAGGGCGGGTTTGACCTTTCCGCCTATCCTGCCATTCGAAATTGGATAAGTTTAGTCAAAGATCAAAAGGGCTTCGTTCCCATGAACGCGTAATGTGCGCTAAACGAAGTTCTACGCTAGAAATGCCTTCTATGTGACATAGGGCCTTGCCACTTATCTTGTAAGGCTCTCTGTGCTCTGTAAAGCCCAGAAACGTCGATTTGATCTAAGCACTGTAGCGCATAAGCTGTTGCTTCTAGCGTGGAAAGTGCATTGCTTAATGTCGTATGACGAATAGCATAGTTAGAAGTGGGTGCAGAAATGAAGTGAAACGCTGGTAACTTTGTTAACCATGGGTTCTGTTTAACTAGACCAAATGCTTGTTTCCAACTTCCATCTATTAGAATTAGCGTTGTGATCTCAGAACGTGCAACGGCATCGACATTTTCTATCGGTGTACTGCATTCACTTGGGTAAACAAGCACTGAATGTCGACGTGAGCAGTGTTCGGATAGGGATTGCATAGCGACGACATCATTAGCAAGTATGATTCGCGTCGAAGGAATACACAATGAAACTAAGCGCGCCGTATTCTTGGCGTGAAGTGCTTCTTTTTCGTGTTGAATTATCACAATCTCTAACGATGTATCTACTGTGTTAATGTGAGAGCAAATACAGGTTTTTTGAGGATATCCACAGTGTTCACAATAAAGGCGCATAACTGAATTTCTTTATTCTCTTTTGAACGTTTATCGCACTTATTAACTAAGTAACTTAATAGATAGGATAATATACAACATGCCGAATGAAGCAGTACAATCTAGAGTAGAGAAAACGCTTTCTTTAGTGCCTGAGGGACAGGTAATAAGTTACGCCTTGCTCGCTGACCTGTGTGGATTACCCGGCAGAGCTAGAATGATGGGAAAGTGTTTAAGAGAGATAAATGCTGACTGCCACTGGCATCGCGTACTACGTGCTGACGGTAAAATTGCTTTTCCTGCTGGCTCTGATAAAGCGGATGAGCAGCGAGAGCGATTAGCAGAGGAAGGTGTGGTCGTTAAAAACTACCGAGTGAATATGACGAAGTTTGGTTGGAAGCCAGATTTACACACTATACTAGTAGAGTTAGAGTACTGAGCTTTCACTTTTTATATGAAAGCAGTTAGCAAATATATGGCGATTAATATAGTGCAGTGCATATAAGATGATAAAAAAGATTACTATTGATCAGTTAGTGCCAGGCATGTTTGTTCATCAAATTTTAGAGCAAAAAGGTGCGTTGAGGGTTACGAGCCAAGGCCGCGTTACGTCTGATGACGTGGTTAAAACACTTAGAAAGCGAGGTGTGAAAACCCTCGCCATTGATACAGATAAGGCGTTTAACGTTGAGCAACCTAGCTCATCGGCCACTGTGGAAAAGCACCAAAACTCGCCTTCTGATCAGCCGGTAAAATCAAAAAAAGTATCACTAGAAAATGAGCTGGTAAGAGCCGCAAAGCTTCACGAGCAAGGAAAGGCAATTCAAAAGTTGTTACTTGCCAATGTACAAAAAGAGACGCCTTTTGATGCGAGTATTCCCAAAGCATTTTCAAACAAGTTGGTAGAGTCGGTAGATAGAAACCCCGATGCGTTGCTTTGTCTGACTAAAATTCGAGAAAAAGACGACTATTTACTAGAGCATTCTCTGAACGTTGCTATTTTACTCGCCAATTTTGGCAAGTATTTAGGGATGTCTGAAGAAGAGGTGCAAGACCTTTCCTATGCTGGCTTTCTACACGACTTGGGCAAAATCAAAATTCCAGATGAAATTCTTCATAAGCCAGGCCGCCTTACGGACAGCGAAATGGAGATCATGAAAGGTCATGTAAAGCACGGGGTCGACTATTTAAAAAGTACGGAAATTGCGCAGCCACTGATTCAAGCGATTAGTGAGCATCATGAGCGATTGGACGGGTTAGGCTACCCTGCTGGGACCAAAGGTGAGGATATTAGTCAAGCAGGCCGAATGCTTGCCATTGCCGATATGTACGATGCACTCACCGCGGACCGGGTGTATAAGGCCGGTATGTCTAGCCAAAAGGCATTCTCTATTTTGATGAGTGATGCGCCAACGCGTCTTGACCAGTCGCTCGTTCAACAGTTTATAAAGTGTCTGGGCGTATACCCCGTAGGGAGCCTAGTTCTATTATCAAATGATAAATTAGCGATGGTGCTTGAACATAGAGACTCCCCACTTACGCCACTCGTAAAGGTTTTTTATTCGGTTCGCAGTAACCACTATCTAACGCCGAAAGATGTTGACCTATCATCGGATAAAACAGTCAGTATCAACAAAGCCGTCATAGCGTCTGACTATAAGATTGATGTGAACGCATTTTTTGAGCGCTCAGTTTCAATAGGCTACAACGTTACTTTTTAGCAACACAGTGTAGTATTTACACTGTGTACCAACGCATTTTTTCTTCTTTATTCCAACGTTCATTTAGCTAACGTTCAGGTTTGATGTCCTACACTCCTCTAAACAAGAAGTGCTGTAGTGCCTTTGAGTGCTGATCTTAAGGAAAAGTTAAGCAGGAAACGAACTCGTGGCGCTCAGATACTCGTTGTTGCTTACATACAGAATATTTGCCAGTGGAACGCTAATTGCTATCACTGTAGTTGTTTAATGCAAAACTAACACTGAGCTTATTGAGAGTGGCAATGGATAAATGCAACTCATCAATATTAAGCTTTTAATTGAAATAAGAGGAAGTTATGAAAAAGACTCTTGCTGTAAGTTTGATTGCTGCGTCACTAACGGTAGCAGGTTGCGCAACTGATCCGAATAATACGCAAAAAGGTGCCGCTATTGGTGCGGTAGTAGGCGCATTGCTGGGTAAAGCGACAGGTGATAACGACAAAAGTCGTTATGCGTGGGGCGCTGCGGTAGGTGCAATCGCAGGTGGTGCGATAGGTAACTACATGGACAAACAGGAAGAAGAGCTTCGAAATGAGCTTTCTGATACTGGCGTTCAAGTTGTGCGAGAAGGCGATAATCTGCGATTGATCATGCCGGGCGACATTACCTTTGCTACTGACAGTTCTAGCATCAGCCCTAACTTCAATCCGGTTCTTCAAGACGTTGCCAAAGTTGTAAACAACTACGAAAAAACTGTTCTTATGATCAAAGGCCATACGGATGACACTGGCTCTGAGCAGTACAACCAGTCTTTATCTGAGCGTCGTGCAGGAGCGGTTAAGAATTTACTAATTAACTATTCTGTTAACCCGACGCGTATCACGACGGTAGGTATGGGCGAATACGCACCTAAAGTACCTAACAATAGTGCAGCAAACCGCTCGATGAACCGTCGAGTAGAGATGGAAATTCAACCACTCACACAGTCTAATACCTAAAGGTAGTTAAGACCTAAAGAGAAACAAAGGCCCCGTTACGTCGGGGCTTTTTTTATTGCATGGTTTTAATTTGATTAGCAACGCTATCTGCAAGCGCGTTGGGGATAGGGATCGTTAAATGGTATTGGGTTACTTTCCACTTCGCTCCCTCTTTTATTAAGACACCCGTGCCTCGTGTTTCTCCCAGGCTTTCATTATCGAGCAGTTCATCGAACCAGGCTACATCGTGATTAGGGGAAAAATAGATATGCCTGTCTCGCGGGTGGTATGTCCATCCTTTGCCCTTGTCAAAGTGAGGTTTGGCATACGCCTTAAACGCTTCTTTGGTCCATACCTCAGATGCGTCGGTGCCAATAAAGATCGCGCTGTCGTGATACAAACCAAAATACTGCTCAAAGTCTGCAATAGACGCATTGTGATGTAGAGCATTAAGTGTCTGATTCACTGCGTCGCGGTCGTTGTTCGCAACGGACGTCGTCGCAACAGCAAGCATGAGCAGACCTAACAATAGATATTTCATAGTGACTCCGTTTTTCTTCTAGTATTTCTTATTATGCTGTTGAACGCATCATTAGTATATTCGAAGCAAATAATTGCCACTGTTTACTGCAATGTTATAGCATTGGGTTAATCGTTTAACTATCGATGCTGTGAGTGGCTAAAACTACCGCTAAATTCTGAACGAAGTTGTGTTGATAGCAAATATTTCCTCCTTGATGTAATGGCTAAAATGTCTTCTAGTATTCAACGAAACCGTATTCGAAGCATCGATATGATGCGTGGCTTGGTCATGCTCATTATGCTTATCGATCACGTGCGAGAGCGCTTTTTTCTGCATTTGCAGGTATCTAATCCTATGGATATCGATACTACGTCACCTTCTCTATTTTTCACACGGTTAGCCGCCCATTACTGCGCACCCACATTCGTGTTTTTAACGGGGCTGTCTGCATGGCTCTATGCCAATCCAATGGACTCAGCGAATAAGGCTAAGCCGACACGCAATGTCAGAGAGTTCTTAATTAAGCGTGGATTGTTTATTTTGTTCTTAGAGGTCACATTTATTACGTTTAGCTGGGGGGCGAGTTTCCAAACGCTTTATCTTCAGGTGATGTGGGCCATAGGTATCAGCATGATTGCTCTGGCTGTATTGAGTTATCTTCCAAGAACTCTGTTGCTCATTTTAGGCCTCTTAATTGTCTTTGGACATAATGCACTAACGCCAATTAGCTATGTTCCACATGAAACAGGCTATACGCTTTGGACAATGCTGCACGATAGAGGATATATACTTCAGTCAGCCGCCCTAAACATTAAAGTGAGTTATCCCGTGCTTCCTTGGATAGGGGTAATACTGCTCGGTTATGCATGTGGGCCTCTTTACAGTCAACAGCTTGATAAAGCGCGACGCGGTCGGTGGTTGCTTGGTTTATTTGCAGTGTCGCTCAGCCTATTTTTCCTACTTCGCGGTTTAAATATTTATGGTGAGACCTTGCCTTGGGAGCTACAACAAAGTGCCATCACTACGTTGATGTCATTACTTAATTTGACTAAGTACCCCCCGTCTTTAGCATTTTTGCTCTTTACACTGGCCGGCATGTTTCTATTGTTGTTTGCTTTCGAGCGCGTTAAGGATACGCAGTTTGCGTTTCTTGACACCTTTGGCTCGGTCCCGATGTTTTTCTACATCCTGCATTTGTACGTATTGCTGGTGATGTACGGTATTGCATTCTTTATTTGGGGGGCGAATAAAGGAAAATACGTGGGCGTAGACCATATTTGGCAAATATGGTTAATAGCTGCTGGCCTTAGTTTAGTGCTTTATTTCCCTGTTAAATGGTTTAGCGCCTATAAATCAAAGCACCACGCCCCTTGGCTCAAATACTTGTAAGACAGGCCTTCGCGTCTATTGTGGGTCGTATCATCATTAAGGTGGGTAGCAAAGTGCGCTATTGGAAGCGAAAGACACTTAATTGAAAGTTTTAATTGAGAGTTTAGATGAAAGTCGGTTTTCGACTTACCAGCTTGGCTTCATCCTTCATGTTTTACCGTAGACTCCCGAACAACCAAGGAAGGTTCGAAGTACAGCTGAACGTTATTAGCCTGACCATATACTTTATTAAGTATGTACTTGGCTGACATTTCAGCCATTTCCGCAATTGGGTTACTCACCGTGGTAAGACGAGGAAAAACATGGTGGGCAAATACCACGTCATCGAAACCAACCACAGACAAGTCGTGGGGAAGGCTCATGCCTAAATCTCTCGCGCAGCTTATCGCACCCGATGCCATCCAATCGTTGGCGCACACTAAAGCCGTGAAAGGCATATCGCGCGCCATGAGCTCTAACAAGCCAATCTTCCCGTCTTCTTCAGAATAGTCGCCGTTAAATATCAACTGTGGGTTTATGGGCAACCCTGCTTCCGACAAGGCGCGTTTATGTCCTTCCAAGCGCAAGCTCGCGTCACACTTGTCAGTCGGTCCAGAAATATATGCAATGTCTTTATGGCCTAGCTCGAGTAAGTGGCGGGTAGCCAGATATCCACCCTTTTCATTATCGAGGCTAGTGCATGCCTCAGGTAGCCCTTCTACCTGTCTGTTAACCAAAGCAACGGGAAGTTTCGACTGGTTTAACTCCAATAAATACTCATCGGATAATGCTTCTGCATGCATGATGAGTGCATCGCAGTTACGGCTAATAAGAAACTCTACCGCATCTTTCTCTGTTTCTAGGCAATTTCGTCCTACCGAAATAATGACATGTTTATCTGCGGCGCGCAGCGTTGACTCTACTGCCTGCATCAGATCGCCAAAAAACGGGGCGTTGAGTTCAGGTACGAGTACCCCGACGCTGTCAGTGCGGTTATTTGCCAATGAACGAGCGACAGAATTTGGGCGGTAATTTAGCTCTTTAACCGCTTTCTCTACGCGTTCTTTCAGTACTTTGTTTACTGAAGCCTTACCATTTAATACGCGGGATACCGTAGATAAAGAAACACCTGCACGCTCGGCAACTTGATAAATGGTGGGCACGTGATAAGACCTCGTTCTCTAAAACAATCACTCTAACTGACTGTATTATGCCGATATCGGCGATTGTTCGCTACGTCGAGAGAGTAAAGCTTGTGTAACTTCTTTTTGTTTTTCGTCATTTAATGGGTACAGACAGATTAACGCCGCGCCAGCAAAGCCAAATAGCGCCGGTATCCAACTCATTAAAGACTTCATTCCTGGAAGCGTTTGATTAATTGTATTGATATCAAGACCGTTATAGCCATAGCTTCCTAATACCAACAAGACGAGCGCCCCTGCGAAGCCTCCCCCTGTTTTTTGAACAAAAGAGCCTGCAGAGTAGACGAGTCCGGTGGCTCTTCGACCTGTCTTATATTCGCTGTAGTCTGCCGAGTCTCCTAGCATAGAGAAAAATAAGGTAGGCAATATGGCTGCAAAAAACTCTGCACTGCAACCTAGAATGAATATGGCGCTCACGCTTTTCTGAGGAACAAAATAAATGCCAGAGGTCAATACGCTACTTGCTAACAGCGCGATAATAAAGAGCTTCTTGCGACCAAACATAGCGGCTAATTTGGACGTTGCTAATGCGCCGAAAATCGACACCACCAGCAGTGAAATGAAAAAGTAGCCTGTGAGTAGCTCATTGCCCATGTAATATTTGAAATAGTAGGCAATAACGCCATATTTGATGCCATTAAACATCATGGTTAGAAAACCCATTCCTAACAAAATTAGCCAGGGTTTGTTGGAAAGCAGGTCGATAATATCCTGCTGAGAACGGGTGTTCTCGGCTTCCGGTCGGCGAGTTAACCGTTTAATTGCAATAGTAGTAAGCGCTATAACAGTAATGAAGATTGCCCCAGTTAAAACGTCTCGATAATAAAAGAAGGCAGTTATTGCTGAAAGAGGAACTAGAATTAACGGTAGTTGCTTTCCCAAGTCGATGAGTTCAGATGTTAGTGAACGAGGAGCGGGCGCTACTTGGGTACCTGTCTCTGTTTTTGGAGAGTCCAGTTTAGTGACTTGAGGCTTCGAAACCTGCTGCAACGTAACGCGCTCTTTCGTGGTAAAAACTGTTACACACATTAGTATGACAAGCAACGTGGCAAACAACCACATGGTATATTGGTACCCTACAGCAGTGTTCCCTTGGCCTAGCAAGTCCACCAGCATAGGCAAACATCCCATAACAAGCAGTCCACCAAAGAATGCCCCAGCAAAACGAAAGCCAGACAAACTTGTACGCTCTCTATCA
Organism: Alteromonas sp. CH_MED4-4; assembly: GCF_037029575.1. NCBI lineage: Bacteria > Pseudomonadati > Pseudomonadota > Gammaproteobacteria > Alteromonadales > Alteromonadaceae > Alteromonas > Alteromonas sp. CH_MED4-4. The sequence goes on from NZ_JAYMEU010000003.1 coordinate 86,800, forward strand.
TCACTGGTCATCACGCCCATTAGCGCTGAGTACGGTACATTATTAACCGTATACGCTAAGGTTAGTCCGATGTAGGTCAGGTAAGCGTAAATGAGTTTGCCTGAATACGAGAGATCAGGTGTGGTAAAGCAAAGGACCATGAAAAGGCCAAGAAAAGGAGTGGAGCCTAATATCCAAGGGCGAAACTTTCCCATCTTAGTCTGGGTTCTGTCAGCAATCATTCCCATGATAATATCGGTCACACCGTCAGAAAGACGAACGACAAGAAATAGCATCGCAGCTGCAGCGGCTGTAATACCGAACGTATCGGTATAAAATACCGCCAAATATGCTAGTGCGCCCCGCCAAACTAAATTGGCCGCAGCGTCGCCCATGCCATAACCCACTTTTTCTTTTAATGTCAGCTTATGGTTCATTGCTATTTCCACTGTTGTTATGTTCGACTTGCTATGAGCGCTTTATAAGCATTGGCACTAAGTTTAAGCGTACGCTTTTGCGTTTCAAAATCCACATAAACTAGCCCAAATCGCTTTTCATATCCTTCCGCCCACTCGAAGTTATCAAGGAGGCTCCATGCGAAGTAACCACTCACTTCTACTCCATCAATCACTGCGTTGTGTACCATGTTTAAATGGGAATTGTAGTAATCAACCCGATCCACATCATTAACAAGACCATCTTTGAGTTCGTCTGCCATTGCAGCACCATTTTCAGTTATAAAAATGGGAGGGAGCGTATATCGTTCGTTTAATGAAGTAAGTAAATCATAAAGCGCTTTTGGATAGATTTCCCAACCAATATCGGTCAATGGACCTTGATGAGGATGCTCGAAATACAATGCGCCTTTCTCTTTGGGCGCAGAATAGTGTAATCGCGTGTAGAAATTTACCCCTAAGAAATCGATGGGCTGACAGATTGTCTCCATATCACCAGCTTCAACTGGTGGTCTATCCGCTTCGTCTATATCAAATAACACTTCGGGGTAGCTTCCCTCCATTACAGGCTGCATATACCATTGGTTGATATAGTCATCTGCTTTGCGGGTGGCTAAGAGGTCTTCTTTCTTTTGTGTAGCGGGGTAGCATGGCGTAAAATTCAATACTATACCGGCTTCGCTATTTGGGACATTTTTTCTAAGCACCTTCATCCCAAGGCCGTGTGCTAGCAAAATGTGATGAGCCGCAGTTCTTCCGTATTTTCTACCCGTTCTGCCCGGGGCGTGTACGCCTATTTCATACCCTAAATAAGCACTGCAAAAAGGTTCATTGAACGTTGCATAGGAAAAAACGGACTCGCCTAACGCCTGCGTTATTTTGTCAACATAGTCTTCAAATGCAAAAGCAGTTTGTCGGTAAAGCCACCCACCCTTATCTTCCAGGTGCTGAGGGAGATCCCAGTGATAAAGGGTAACAAATGGCTTAATGCCTTTTTCATTTAACGCATCAACTAGCGTTTTATAAAAGGCAACGCCTTTTGGGTTTAGCTCACCTTCTTGAGTGATAACGCGCGGCCAAGAAATAGAGAAACGGTAAGCGTCTACATTTAAGTCTAACAAAATGTCGAAATCTTCTCTCCAGCGAGCAATATGATCACAGGCGACATCGCCATTGGAGTGATCAGCGATGGCTGAAGGCCGTTCACAAAATCTATCCCAAATACATTCGAGACGGTTATCGACATCCCCTTCTATCTGAAAACTTGACGTGGCAGTTCCATAAAGAAACGAATTTTTGAGTAAGGGACTGCCTGCGGGAAGCGAAATGTTTTTCATATGTCGATAACCTTTTTCTTACTGCACAAATTCTAAACGGATGCTGGCAGTACAATGAATCTGAAATAACAAAGCGGTTTATATCACAAATAAAAAACAATTAGAAAGCGCTTTCTCATATTTATGTCATTTTTACGTTAATGGAATTAAGTGACTGATAATATTTAAATGACTATTACCGGAATCTAATGGAGCTTTGGTTTTATTGTAAAGTACTGAATTAAATTGTTTTTAGTTTTCCTGTGAGAAGTTTGGTGTTCTCGATACAGTTGTTGCCTGTGAATTAATTGTAAAAAATGTGTTGATCTTAAACTTTTGTTGAATTAATGTTCGGAAAGCGCTTTCTTACGTCTGGGTGTTCTAGCTTCTCTTTGGGAAAGCCCTTTCTGGTAGCGCATAAGGTTCACAACTCACATAAAAGCCACTATTAAAGAGAGATAGACCGTGACACAAACAACACCAAATAAAAGCAAGATCGCAGCAAGTTTGTCATTGATACTCGGGACCGCTTTGAGTAGCGGTGTGATGTCATCTGCGACGGCGCAAGAAACAGAAAAAGACATAGAAGTTATTCAGGTATCAGGTATACGAAGTAGTGTTCAAGAGTCGATGGGTATCAAGCGTGACTCTGCTGGTGTTGTTGATGCCATCTCAGCAGAAGATATTGGTAAATTTCCTGATACTAACTTAGCAGAGTCACTACAGCGTATTACTGGTATTTCAATTAGTCGGAATAATGGTGAAGGAAGCCAAGTCACAGCGCGTGGTTTTGGACCTGACTTTAATATGGTAACGCTGAATGGACGTACGATGCCTGGTTCTGCGTTACCTGGTGGTGGCGGAGCAGCAAATTCTCGCGCCTTCGATTTTTCTGACCTTGCTTCTGAAAGTGTTAGAGCGGTTGAAGTGTACAAAACAGGTAGAGCGAGTATTGCAACTGGGGGGATTGGGGCTACGGTAAATATACGAACAGCACGTCCCTTTCAAGCATCTGACAATGGCATTACCGCAAGTGTAGGCGCAAAAGCACTGCATGATACGACTAACCGTGTAGGTGATGATGTTACGCCTGAAGTATCTGGCTTCATCAATTACCTCAATGATGACAATACCTTTGGCGTTACGTTTACCGGTTCATTCCAACAGCGTGACAGTGCTGCACAAGGTGCGTTTGTGAACGAGTGGCGCGTAAATCCATTTGATGGCACGGTGCCCCAATCACCTGATCCAGCGAACCCAGATAGCGGTGACCCAATTGTGCTGAACAACGCACCAGCCATGGGACAGCTTTTCGCCATTCCCTCAGATTTACGTTATTACATGGCAGACCGAGAGCGTGAAAGAACGAATGCACAGCTAACGTTCCAGTTTGCTCCTTCAGAAAAAATGACGGCCACGCTTGATTACACCTATTCAAAGCAAGACTTATACGAAGCTCGAGCCGAGCAATCGATATGGATGGATGATAGGTACTTCACCGAACTAACCTTTGATGATGAAACGGTAAAAACGCCAGTATTGATAACTCAAGAACGCCGAGATTTGCTACCTCGTGATCTAGGCTTGGCGCTTCAAGAACTAAACCAAGTCAACGAAAACAAGTCGATCGGCTTAAACCTTGAGTACTTCGTAAATGACGAGCTAACTCTAGTCTTCGACCTTCATAATTCGACGGCAGAAGGACGCCCAGATGCGCCCTATGGAACGTGGACAAATCTTGGTTTAGGCGCAAACGTAGTTAAAGGGCAAGGTGTCGATTTCAGAGGCGACTTCCCTATTATGTTCGTCGATTTTGACGATGAAGCTCGTGATAATCTTAACGGTAATGGCGTGCTTGACCAAGATGACGTAGGTACATCGATATTGGACATGAATTTCTCGTCGCAAGACACCGAAATTACTCAAGCTCGTCTTGATGGCTCTTACGTTATGGATACCGGAAGCATTAACTTTGGTATTGAGTCACGCTCAATGGAGAGCACATCGCTCCAATCTCTAACCCGCCACACCATGGGCAACTGGGGAATTGAGAACCCGGGTGAGCTTCCTGCTGGTTCGTTAACACCGCTGGATTTGGCGAGTGAGTTTAGCGATTTCAATACTGAGGGGATGTTCTCTCAGGGCTTTACCGGTAGTGTTGCGCAAATTGGTGCATTCGCTGCTCAAGAATACGGTTTTGATTTTCTTGCCAACAACCCGTTTGCAACTAACCGTACTATTGAAGAAGACATAACTGCGGTTTATTTCGAATTGGATTTATCTGGCGAGTTAAACGGCATGGAGTACAACCTGTTGGCAGGTGTACGCTACGAAAATACCGATGTAACTTCAATTGCAAATATAAGTTTACCTAGCGGCATTGCGTGGGAAGGTAATAATGATTTCAACGTCCGTTTTGGAAGCGATATGGAAGATGTTGAAGTTGAATCAAGTTACGACCATGTACTTCCTGCATTAGATTTCGATATCGAAGTTGTTGAAAACATGATTGCACGATTCTCTTACAGTAAGACAATAGCGCGACCCACGTACAACAACTTGAGCGCCGCTGCGACAGTATCGCCTCAAAGCGGGCCGACAATTCTTACTGACAGCATTACCGCCACCGCGAGTTCAGGTAACCCATCGCTGATACCATTAGAATCAGACAACCTTGATCTTTCATTCGAATATTATTTCGATGAGACAAGCTATGTGTCGGTTGGTTTTTACGATAAGCGTGTTAAGAACTTTATCGGTAATGAACAAGTTGAAGAAAATATCTTTGGGTTGAGAGACGTTACCAATGGACCGCGTGCAGAGGCGGCTCGCGCTGAATTAGAGGCGCGTGGTATTCCAATTAATGACACGTCATTGTTTAACATGGTTGCTGCGATGGAAAACGGTATCGAGTATGACTCATTGACTGACGAACAGTTTGAGCAGCAATTCGATGTGCTGCCCAATAGCGAAGATCCGTTGATTACCTTCATTAACTCTAAACCTGTTAACAATAAAGCGGCGAATATTTACGGTTTCGAACTTGCTGCGCAGCACTTCTTTGGTGATAGCGGCTTCGGGGTACTGGCTAACTACACCACAGTGCAAGGTGATATTGGTTTTGATAATGACGCAAATCCATCGATAACTCAGTTTGCCCTTGTGGGACTAAGTGACACAGCAAACCTCATCTTGATGTATGAGAAAGATGCTTTGCAAGCGCGTATTGCCTACAACTGGCGTGATAAGTTCCTTGATACAACCTCTCAGTACATTAATGAGCCGGGCTATACCGAAGACTATTCACAAATAGACTTCAATGTTTCTTACGACATCACTGAAGATCTTACGGTGTCATTTGAAGGGATAAACATCACAGATGAAAATATCCGTAGACACGGCAGAACAAGTGCTATGTTGTGGAAATTAGATGAGCTTGGCGCTCGCTATGCACTGGGAGTTCGCTACAAGTTTTAACGATTGGGGTGTGTTTACCCGCTAAAGTGCTTAGGGTTGCGCTTTAGCGGGTTTTTTTGTCATAGTGCTGTTTGAATAGTAACCAGAAAAACGACTGAACATGTTTGTAGAAGTGCAGTGGGGCATATCGTGGTTCTTAACGTATGAGTGATAACGAAAGTCATAGCAGTATGCATCGGGTCGTCATTGTCGGTGGTGGTACGGCTGGGTGGCTTGCAGCAGGGATACTTGCCGCAAAACTAAGCGCGAATCACACCGTTACCTTGATAGAGTCACCCAACATCCCTTCTTTAGGAGTGGGCGAAGGCTCTTGGCCGTCACTGCGCGATACCCTTCTTGATATTGGTATTAGTGAAACGGAATTCTTAACGCTGTGTCATGGCGCTTTCAAGCAAGGCTCCAGCTTTGTTAATTGGCGTAAAGGCGGGCACTGCTATTATCATCCATTTACCGTTCCAACAGGCTACAACGAGCTCGATATTTATACATGTTGGAAATCAATCGCACCAAACACATCGTACGAAGATGTGTTTTCGTTACAAGCCGCCATGTGTGCCGCAGGCAAGGCGCCAAAGCAAATTGCTACGCCGGACTACGCCCATGTGCTCAATTACGGTTACCATTTCGACGCCACAAAGCTTGCTGAGCTGTTAAAAAATCATTGCGTAGACAAGTTAAATGTCGCTCATGTCGTTGGTCATGTTGACAGTGTTCACTCTCATCAAAACGGGGATATTGAAAGCGTATCAACAAAGGACGGGGAAAAAATAGTTGGCGATCTATTTATCGACTGCTCTGGCAGCAGGGGCTTGCTTATCAAGGAACACTTTACTATTCCCTGGGTACCGGTTAAGCGCACAATGCTCAACGATCGCGCCGTTGCGCTTCAAGTGCCTTATTCAAACGAAGATGCTGAAATAAAAAGTACCACAGTGGCCACTGCACAAACCTGTGGGTGGACGTGGGATATTGCGTTGCAGCACCGCCGAGGTGTAGGCCTAGTTTACTCTTCTCAATTCACAGATGAAGATCAAGCAAAGCAAGTGCTGATTGACTATGTTCGTGAACGTTACCCTAGTGCACAAGATGCAGAGCTTTCTTTTCGTACACTCTCCTTTGAGCCTGGCTATAGATCACAGTTTTGGGTAAAAAACTGTTTGAGCTTAGGTATGTCTTCGGGGTTTGTTGAACCGCTTGAAGCATCAGCCATTGCCATGGTCGAGCTTGGCTTACGTATGCTCTGTGAGGCTTTTCCGCAAAACAAAGCACACATGGAAATAGTCAGTAAGCGCTACAACTCGCGCTTTGCATATCGCTGGCAGCGCGTTATCGACTTTCTAAAACTACATTATGCTTTAAGCGATAGAGAAGAGCCGTATTGGTTAGCGCAAAGAGATAAGGCGTCCATACCCGATTCCCTCGCTGAATTGCTTGAACTGTGGAAGTATCAAAGCCCTTCACGTTTAGATCTTATCGAGAACGAAGAGATTTTCCCCTCTGCTAGCTATCAGTATGTACTGTATGGAATGGGCTTTTCTTCTTCTACATCGCCTTTACGGCTAAATGAAGAGCATAAGCGTAAAGCAGTTCACATTCGCGAAACCTTACAACAAACTAAAAACGCTTATCTGCAGGGATTGCCGTCTAACAGAGTTTTGCTCAATGATATTGCAAAGCGCTACAGCAACGAAAAACAACACGTGCCCTCGCATGCTCAACGTGAAAAGAACAAGCACGCTTCAGCTTCGAGTTGTAATGACATAAAAAATACTTCAGATAAAAAGGACACCTCTAATGACCGTATCGGGTTTAGATAGCAGTAAAAATCAAACGCCCGTTAAGAACGTTGTTATTGCGGGTGGCGGTACTGCGGGATGGATGGCAGCCACAGCGCTGTCACGGCTTTTGGGTAAGTCAATAAACGTTACGTTAGTCGAGTCGAAAGATATTGGTATTGTAGGTGTGGGCGAGGCGACTATTCCGCCTATTAGAACATTTCACAAGTTGCTTGGCATCGACGAAAAAGCATTTATGCGTGCCACACAAGCCACGTTCAAACTGGGTATTGAGTTTGAAAATTGGCGTGAACAAGGTCACAGCTATATTCATTCTTTTGGTATAACCGGAAGAGAGTGTTGGGCTGGCGAGTTTCACCATTTTTGGCTGAGGGCTAAAGAATACGGATTTGGTGGTGAATTTGGTGATTATTGCCCGGAACTTATTGCCGCTAAACAGAGCAAGTTCGCCACATCAGAAGCCATGCCGCTTAACTTTGCCTATCATTTTGATGCTGTTGCCTACGGTCGATTTTTAAAGTCTCTAGCGTGTGATGCTGGGGTAACTCACAAGGAAGGAGATATAGAAAAGGTCGTAGTATGCCCGCAATCAGGCAACATCCAGTCCCTTCGATTAGCAAGCGATGAAGTCATAGATGGCGACTTTTTCATAGACTGTACAGGCTTTAAAGGGCTGCTTATTGAACAAGCCCTTCACACCGGTTACGACGATTGGCGACACTATCTTTTCTGCGATAGTGCGGTAGCTATGCAAACTGAGCTTACAGCCCCACCTGTGCCATACACCAAAAGTGTGGCACATCAGGCCGGTTGGCGCTGGCAAATACCTCTTCAAGAACGAATGGGTAATGGATTGGTATTTTGTAGCCGATTTATGAGCGATGAAGACGCCATCAATACACTTAAATCGCAGGTGACAGGCGCGCCCATTAATGAGCCGAGAGTGATTCGTTTTACTCCTGGAAAACGCAGGCGTGGTTGGAATAAAAACTGCGTGGCGCTAGGGCTATCCAGTGGCTTTATTGAGCCTTTAGAGTCGACCAGCATCCATCTAATCATGACTGGCCTTATACGCTTAATGCGCCTATTCCCTTTTGATGGCATAACCCAAAGCGCAATCGACGAATACAATAATAAGTTTGATAGCGAAATGTCGGCCATACTCGATTTTATTGTTATGCATTACAAGGTGACACAGCGCGAGGACAGCCCCTTTTGGCAGCAATGCCAGCGCATGGAGATTCCGCCGTCACTTGAGCATAAATTGGCTTTATTTGCCGAGTCTGGCCGTGTGTTTTTAGATGACGGAGATATTTTCCGTGTTGATTCCTGGACCCAAGTATTAATGGGCCAAGGCATGACACCTAGCCAGTATCATCGTGTTGCCGACGAAATGAGTGAACAGTCACTTAGGCAGTTTATGGCAGGATTAAAGCAGCAAGTGGATCATCACGTGGCTAAACTCCCCTCTCACGAGGCCTTCCTAACACAGTATCTGAGATGAGTTATTAGAAGCGTTAGATGTTGGCGGCAGGTAGCGCGTTAACGATGAACCAAGCAGATTCTAACTAAAGAGTTACCAAACACACTGCATCAGCACCATACCCAGCTAGAAGTCTGGGTTTAGTGTTATCTAAATTGGGAAAAACGCATACAAAGTACTGAAATAGATAATCCATTTTGTAGTTTACGGTAGTTTGTTACTGTAAATGATTGCTGCTTTGCAGTTAAACGGTAGAATTGTACCGAAATTCTGCTAATATTTAGTACTTAACGGTAATAAACTACTGGATAAATGATGCAAACAGTCACACTGCAATTATTTAATCAAGGTCAATGGTGGGATGCTGCTACTTTGTGTTTCTCTGATGAGCGGATCAATGCAAGTTGTTCGCTGTACTATGAGCATGAATATATTGTTAAGGTCGCAAGCTATGAGGTCAAAGATTGCTGGGCATGCTCCGTCAATGCACCTATCAGCATTGTTCCTAAAGACTACCCTCATTGGCCAGCTCTATTAGATGATATTTTGCCGGTGGGTAAGTCTCGAGATTGGTGGCTTAGTTATCTTAATGTCAGCCGCTCAGACGAGTTTCAGCAAAATTACGCACTGTTGACTAGTGCTTGTATGTCGCCCGTTGGTAACTTAAGAATAAAAGAAGCCGTACCGACAGAAGCTAATATCGACTCTCGCCGTTTTCCAATTGAGAACGTGATTTCATTGCAATATGACTTTTTAGAGTATGCTAATGAACAAGGCGCCGCAGTAGGAGGGGCGACAGGAGCTGGTGGTGTTGCACCAAAACTGCTACTCATGCTTGAAGATGATAATGTTTTCATTGATGGGGACTTTGCAGGTAAGCCGTTGACCGCCACACCTTATTTAACCAAGTTTGCTAGAAATAGACGCTCAGCTCGAGATAACAACATCTTAAAAGCTGAGGGCGTTTTTTATAAGGCGCTTTCGGAGATTCTGAAGGATACCAATGTTTCCACCATCAATGTTGAAAAGCTAAAAATATTAGAAGATAAACAAAGTGGCCAAGCTAGTTTATGGCTACCTCGCTTTGACGTCCGCATAGAAAGTGGTGTGGCTAGTCGTATTGGATTGGAAAGTATTTATTCAATCATTAATGCCGAGCCTGGCAGCTATCAAGATCATTTTGATGTGATGGAGACGGTGTGGCGAAGAATAAATTCTGCAACTCAGATGACGAAAAACGAATTTGCTAAGCAATATGTTGTTAGAGATTTTTTAAATATTGTCTTCGGTAACTCAGACAATCACGGCCGCAACATTTCATTTTTAAAATATGACGGCGATATTTGTTTTGCACCCATCTATGATTTTGCTCCTATGAAAGCCGATGAAGAAGGGATAACCCGTTTATTTAAGTGGGGGCGAAGTTGCGAAGTAGGTGGGCACGTTAATTTTTTAATCATTGCAGAGCAGCTTTCAGATTTTTGTGAGCCTAATGAAATAATTTTATTTTTGCGGCAACTGGCAGAAAAACTAATCGACTTGCCTGAGAGGTTGAAAAGATTGCGTTGCCCAGATGAGATATTGAATTTTCCGGCGATTGGTTTTAGTAACACTAAAACTAAGTTAGTTGCAATGGGAGTCTATGATGGTTAGGTTGACGGGCGAACAACGAAAAGAAATTTTAGCTCAGCTTGAAGATGATCTTGCAAACAATATTATCGGCATAGGCGAACTAGTAAAGCAGGTTCGTACCCAACTTTATGGCATGACCCAAACACAGTACGCGAAATTTATTAAAGTGTCTGATAAAACATTGCGCGATATCGAGAAAGGGAATACCGATCCTCGCGTATCGGTACTAAATAAAATTTTAGCGCCTGGTGGTTTTCAACTTTCTGTTCGATCAGTTCGCCGCGATATATAAAAATATCTTTGAGGTGCATCAAGCCATGGGGTTTCATAAGAAATAAAAAAGCCCAGTATGTCTGGGCTTTAGCGGAGGCTTTTGGACTCCAACGGATATTATTCTATATTCTGGATCTGTTCGCGCATCTGCTCAATCAGTACCTTAAGTTCAACCGCCGATTGTGTGATGTCGGTGCTGATAGACTTTGAACCTAACGTGTTCGATTCGCGGTTAAACTCCTGCATCATGAAATCAAGACGGCGGCCTACTGCTCCACCCTTTTGAAGGATATTGCGGGTTTCTTTAACGTGAGCATTCAGACGATCTAACTCTTCCGCCACATCTACTTTTTGCGCAAGCATGATCATTTCTTGTTCAAAACGGCCTGCATCAAGCTCTACCTTTGCTTCTTCAAAGCGGGTTTGCACTTTTTCTCGCTGCCACACCATGATTTCAGGCATACGTGCGGCCACTTTTTCAGCTTCCACTTCAATGGCATCTAGGCGCTGCGTGATCATACCTTTAAGGGCTTCCCCTTCGGTAGCGCGGGCACTAATAAAATCGTTAAGTGCTTGGTCGAACGCGGCCATTACGTCAGCGTGGATGGTGTCCATATCGGCTTCTTCCGCTGCAATTACCCCAGGCCAGCGCAAAACGTCTAGAGGGTTAACCCCTGTGGATTGGCCATGGGATTGCACCCAGTCAGCGGCGTGAAGCACTTGCTTAGCCAACTCTTCGTTTAAGCTTAGCTTAGTTACAGCAGCATCGTTGGCAGTAAAACGCAGCGCACATTCCACCTTACCTCGAGCTAGCTTTTTACGGAATCGCTCACGTAAAACCGGCTCCAATGAGCGAAACTGTTCCGGCAGGCGAAAGTAAGTTTCTAAAAAGCGTTGGTTGACCGAGCGTATTTCCCACACGGCTGAGCCCCACTCTTTTTTGGTTTCTACGCGCGCAAACGCTGTCATGCTGTAAATCATAAATATCCTTTAAATTTAACTAAAAGCCTGCAAAAACAACCCGAACGTCGTGTTGTATACGTGAATATCTACAGCAGGTTTTCTTGTATTTTGTATATTAGCGCACATTTACGTAATTCAATAAGCAAACATGTAAAGTTCGTTTTTAACGGCCGCGGGTATTGCGTTATACTTAGGCGCAATTTCGTAGCTACATCGAATTTATAGGTTTTGACCGCGAATGGGGCTTTCTATTCACATATCGCCAATCAAACCTGTAAAACGCTACCCTTTTTTAAGCACTTACGTTGTGGAGAACACTATGCGTCCAAGCGGCAGAACCGCCAGTCAAATTCGCCCTGTTACAATTACTCGCCAATACACTTGTCACGCAGAAGGCTCTGTTCTTGTAGAGTTTGGTAACACTAAGGTGTTGTGTAATGCGACGGTAGAAGAAGGTGTGCCACGCTTTATGAAGGGCCAAGGGAAAGGCTGGATTACAGCTGAGTACAGCATGCTTCCACGTGCTACCCATACGCGAAGCGGCCGTGAAGCGGCGCGCGGTAAACAAGGCGGGCGCACGTTAGAGATCCAGCGTCTAATTGCGCGTTCACTACGCGCAGCGGTAGATTTAAAACTTCTGGGTGAAAACACCATTACGTTAGACTGCGACGTTATTCAGGCCGACGGCGGTACGCGCACAGCGTCAATCACCGGTGCGTGTGTAGCTCTTGTTGATGCACTTACTTACATGCGTGCAAAAGGCATTATCAAAACTAACCCGCTTAAACATATGATAGCCGCCCTTTCAGTGGGTATTTACGAAGGTACACCAATCGCTGACCTTGAGTACACCGAAGACTCTGAGGCAGAGACAGATATGAACATCGTAATGACCGAAACCGGCAAGCTGATTGAAGTTCAAGGTACTGCAGAGGGCGAACCGTTCTCGTTTGAAGAGCTTGACGAGATGCTGAAAATTGGTAAGCACGGTTTACGTGAATTGTTCGACATTCAAAAAGCGGCGCTAGCGTAAGCGAGTCATCGGCACGTAGTTAGAACCAACGCGTAAATTAGAAATTAAGAGGTCATCATGAAAGCGTTTCAGCGAGATTTTATTGAGTTTGCCATTGAGCGTGGCGTACTGAAATTTGGCGAATTCACTTTAAAGTCAGGCCGCGTAAGCCCGTACTTTTTCAATGCAGGTTTGTTTAATCGCGGTGGCGATTTGGCTAAGTTGGGGCGTTTTTACGCTGATGCGTTAATGGACGCAGGCGTTGAGTTCGATGTACTTTTTGGTCCAGCCTATAAGGGCATTCCAATTGCGACAACAACAGCTGTTGCATTGGCAGATAGCCACGACCTTGATGTGCCTTATTGCTTCAACCGCAAAGAAGCGAAAACCCACGGTGAAGGCGGCAATCTAGTTGGCAGCCCACTAGAAGGTAAGGTTATGCTGGTGGATGACGTGATCACTGCGGGTACGGCTATTCGCGAATCGATGACCTTAATCGAGCAGCAGCAGGCTAGCTTGTCTGGCGTGCTGATTGCGCTAGACAGACAAGAGCGCGGTAATGGCGAACTGTCAGCTATTCAAGAGGTCGAGCGCGACTTTGGCACTCAGGTTATCTCTATTGTATCGCTTGCCGATGTCGTGGCTTATCTGACCGAGAAAGGCGGGTTTGATAGCGAAATCAGCGCCATTAACACCTATCGTGAAAATTATGGCATCTGATTTTGACAGCGCATTTAGCGCGGCTAGTCAGCATTTAGATGCGCTAGGATTGCGTTGCCCAGAGCCAGTAATGATGGTGCGTTTGAATATTCGAAAGCTGGCCGATGGGGAAACTTTATCGGTCACGGCTGACGATCCCTCAACGGCAAGAGATATTCCTAGCTTTTGCCGCTTTATGGACCACACGCTAGTCGCATCTCAAACCGAGACCATGCCTTATCAATACGTTATTAAGAAAGGGCGCGCTTAAGCGCCTTTTTTGTTACTGTTTCTATTCGCGGCCGCTAGCAGCCTGCAATAAAAGTTGCTTCAAAACCTGCTTGCTTCGCGAACAGGTACAGTGAATATCTGTCATGTGTAGCACTTCACCATTAAGCATTTTTTGAAGTACAGAAGCTCTAACGTTTAATGAGACAAAGCCGTCTTCGCTTGAAATTTGTTTCGACGCCATAACTATCTCCTTTTATCTAAAGTATTTAATGCACGGCAAAAGAGGCAAGCTGTTTACTTGCTTGGGGGACATAACTTTGCTCAAGGGTATGCTGAATGGCCGCGATTAGCCTGCATATAGAAGGATTGGTGGCATGCAGGGGTAATATGGCAATAAGCTGTTGCTGACATTCTTGCAAAATAGCGTGAGATTCTCGCTTCCTATGTTCTTCGGCAAGCAGAGAAGATAAGTACATTCCCATGGTGGAAAAGGCGAGTACGTCTTCTTGAACTACACTGACTTTCTGCGAAGAGGTTGGCTGAAGTGCATTAAGGATAACCTTTGCGGCCTCAAAGGTTTGATAGCCTAACTCTCTCGCATAATCCAATCTGCCCTGTTGATGGGCTTGCTGCGTCTGCGCTTGCATAGCATAGCGATACTGTCGCGCATTTGAAGGGTTTAGCTGTAGCCACTTTTTATAAACCGGGCACAGTCGCTGAACATTCATATAAGCACCTCCTGTTTTCTATTACACTGGTGCAAATAAGAATCATTATCAAATGTAAAGTTCAAAAAATCTATCAGGTTAATTTAAAATTTGGGTTCCATCTATTGTGATTTATCGCCTACCCCATTGGTAAGCGTATATAAAGAAAAGGAATTTTGGTTTACTGGCTGAGTAAATTTGACAGCCACCATATTAGAAGAACCGCAGCTGTGATAGCAATAACCGCTTTCATTTTGTAGCGCTTAATGAGCTGCTCAGCTTTGTCTCCTGCGTAATAGACCACGGCTGCGAGTCCGAAATAGCGAATTGAACGTGCAATAACAGTAGCTAAAAGAAAAAGTGGAAGTGAGTATTGGGTTGCACCTGCTGCGAGCATCGCAACCTGAAAAGGAATAGGGGCAATACCTAAGGTCATTACGAACCAAAAACCTTGGTTTTGCATCTGCTGTTTTACATTGTCGAATTGGTCTTGGCTAAAAAAAGTATCTATAAGCCACTGACCAACCATATCGAAGAGGTAGTAACCAAGGGCATAGCCGAAGACTGCGCCAATCACACAGCCTACGGTGGCCATTAATGCAATTTGCCAAAGTGACTCCCGTCTTGCTTGCATTAGTGGCACCATTACGGCTTCTAGTGGTATAGGAACAATAGTTGATTCTAAAAATGAGGCAAGAGTGATGCCCTTTAACATATGCTTAGAATCGACAAGCTTTTTGGTTTTGTGCTTAACCTTTTTACCTAGTTCCATGTAATCTCTACCACTTTATTTTTCTCTACTGCTTGTAAACAACTCCGTCTTTCATGACAAAAGACACGCTTTCCATAAGCGATATATCGTCAAGCGGGTTGCCTTGAACCGCGACAATGTCAGCCAGTTTTCCTTCTTCTAGGGTGCCAAGAATATCGCTTATGCCTAGTAAGCTCGCGCTATTCACGGTAGCACTAAGCAGAGCGTCAGAAGGCTTCATACCCGCTTCAACCATTAAAGAGAACTCTTGCGCATTGTCGCCGTGGGCTGATACACCACTGTCTGTACCAAAAGCAATTTTTACGCCTGCTTTATGCGCTTGTTCAAACGTATTTTGGATAAGCGGACCGATAGCGGCCGCTTTCGGGCGTACTAACTCTGGAAAGAAACCATCAATTTTAGCTTTGTCTGCTACGAACTTTCCTGCCAGTATTGTTGGCACATAGTAGGTGCCGTGCTTCTTCATTAATGTGCGAATTTCGTCGTCCATATAAGTGCCGTGTTCAATAGAGTCCACACCGGCTTCAATAGCCCGCTTCATGCCTTCTTTCCCATGAGCATGCACTGCTACTGTCATACCGTAGTCTTTTGCCGTTTCAACAATTGCTTCTAGTTCATCGGTCATGAACTGCGGGTTTTGGCCGCTTTTGGCAACGCTTAATACACCGCCGGTTGCCGTAATTTTGATCAAGTCCGCGCCATCTTGGTAACGAGTCCTTACTGCCTCTCGCGCTTCAGCTTCGCCATTAACCACTCCTTGCTTAGGGCCTACATCCGGGCGAAGTAAATGAGATAAGCCGTTACTTGGGTCGGCATGTCCACCTGTAGTAGCAATAGATTTAGCAACGGTATAAATACGCGGGCCTGTTGCATAGCCTTTACTAATAGCGTTCCTTAGCGCAACGGTTTCGTTGTAACCATCCCCTAAGTTGCGAACCGTGGTGAAGCCCGAATCTAACGTAATCTTAGCGTAGTTCGCTGCCCGTAATGCATAGTCGGCTTCATTTAGTGAAAAGCGCTCCAGATACGTTTGTGGACCACCATGTTGAGAAGACAAATGAACATGCATGTCCATCAGACCTGGCATAACGGTTGACGTCTTCAAGTCGATGACAGTATCGCCTTCTTGGGCTTCAGCAAACCCCTTTTTTACCGCTTTGATCTTGTTGTCTTCAACAACAATAGTCACATTTTCCTGAAGAGAGTTTGATGTGCCAGTAAACACTTTTCCTGCATGAATCAGCGTGTCGGCTACAGTGGAAAAGGGCGATGAGAGTAAGGCACTGGCAACGGCCAGCGTAAACAGAGGCTTGTTCATGATATAGGTCTTCTTGTTGATTGTTTTATAGACTATATCGAATGTAATGCAGTCAGAGGTATAACGCAAAACAAAGCGCTGTTAACGGTGCTTTATTGAAGATGAATTACGTTTTGATATGTTCGAAGAGACAGAAGCAGCAAAGTAGGCTAGTTGCTTACTTCACCTAAAATAAAGGTGATGCCGTTTGACTGAATACTAAATTGCGTGCCGGCTTCATCCGGTTTTTCATCAGCTTGTTCAAGCAGTTGATAATAGGCATTTTGATGTAGTCTTGCCCACAAGTTTCTGCGAACGCATAGGTAGGGAATGGGCGTTGCCTCTGGATCTTGTATGGCTTTAGGCGGAACGCGAAGTTCGAGCTGATCAGCTCGCTCTAACCTTACGATGTCGCCCGTTTGTGTGGTAAACACATAGGTGCTGTCACTCGCTGATTCACCCTCTTCCCTATGCCATTGAGTTACAAGAAAAGGTGTGTCTTCAACGGTAATGCCTACTTTCTCTACGGGAGTAACTAAGAAGTACTTGTCACCTTCCCGCTTTAATACCGAAGCAAAAATCTGAACTAAGCTTGCGCGCCCAATAGGACTGCCTTCATAAAACCATCTTCCATCAAGCGCTATAGTTAGATTAATGTCACCGCAAAAATCGGGGTTCCATTGTTCAACAGGAGGTAAAGGGCGCGCTTTTGACGACGTGCCCTTAAGCTGCTGTTGAAATCTAGTTAGATCCACGCTCTTCAACCAATACTTTTAGTTCGCGTAGCTTTGCCTTTATGCGACGCATGTTATCTGGGCCAGTACGAAGAAGTTGTTTCTGTGGCTCGTTTAAACTCTCTAGACGATCATCAGCATACTTGAAGGCGACCGAGTCGGTGTAAACCTCTACAGGAACCGGCACTTCAGGTGTATCAAGAAGCTGATCAATCGCTTCAAGCAATACGCTGTTGAAATCTTGGTCAGGGCTTCCAATTTCGGCGTACTTCGCCTGAATATCGTCTTTATAAATACCGTATATGTTAAGCAGTGCTTCGTTATTGAATGACTCCAACATATCTACGTATGGTGTATAACGTTTATAGCTTGCTGCATCAATCCATTGCTTGCCTGCTTGAGAGTATACGCGGAAGTTCTGCTCAGGTGACGTTAGTAACTGGTGATTAGGCGCCATTTCATCATTTGCTAGATTCGTAACCGACACCACAAAGCGTTGAATTAGACCTTCATCAACCAGCATGCGGTTAACGGTTTCTTCGCTCGCAGACGAACTCTCAATAAGTGAAGCTTTCACCGCAGGATCGCTGGTATCCAGAGGTTCCGGTTCTGGTTCAACTGGCTCTGGAAGCGGCTCAACCTCGTCTTTTTCCTCAAGCTCTACTGTTGGGGCTGGCTGAGTAGGCTCAAATACTTCAGGTTCTTCTGGCGTAGTCACTTCAGGTTCGGTCACTTCGGGCTCAGGAGTAACTACAGGCTCAGGCTCATCGTCGCTGGGCCAAAACACAACAGCCAGAATAACAACAAGAAGGATGCCTACAATGATAATGTGTGGGCCTAACGATTTCTTTTCCGACGATTCGCTCATAATGACTCCGCTACAAAACTATCCTTTTGGTAATACTACCAGAGATAACACCCAAATTTAGAAAATCAATCAAGAGAAATGTTCCCTTAGATTGTAAATTCCTTATTTTGAACACTTTTTAACGTAAAAAAGTCACTTTCCGATTTCTTTTTATACAAATTTAGTGGAAAACCCTCATTTTTTCTTCTCATTCACATTCGATATTATGTAAATGCAAAAATAATTTTAAAACAAATGTTTAACAAATTGGGTTTGTGTACTAATGTGTTGATTAGTCATTGAAAAGCAAATGCTAGCTCGTTGTTATCTATAATAATTAATGAATATTTCGAGCCTCACGACCCCGTTTCAACTTAAATGTGCCCTTATAGGATAATTAGCGTGAGTAAGTTTAGACAGTATCACCCCAAATTACACCGAGCAGTAAAACGCTACAGTGTTATGCAGCATCTAATCATGCTGGGAGTAATGCTTTATCTCCTTCTAAATATCAATAACTTGTCAACCAAGCATCAGATCATTGCTGTGGCGACTGTCATTGTTATGAGTATACAAAATGGCTTTATACTGTCTAAAGCGAAAGTCGCTTTAGCTGTTGAAGGCCCTAGGTTGCTGGTATTTCCATTACTATGGATTGCTTCTGGAATGGGAACGGCGGCGTTCCTATACAGTGCCTGCTCTCTTGCATCCTTACTGGTGTTGGCAAATGCAGTACGGTTTAAAAACCACCGACCTCCGCTAGATCTATCTAATGAACCTGAGCACCTTGCCTAACGTATATATTCTGCTTTTTCGCCCTAACTTCCGTCATTAAATAAGAATATAGGGCGTGCAAGGTGCATACTTAGTTCATGAGGTAGAAAAATGCAGAAGTTCTATTTTCGAGATATTGAAGAGTCGCCAACCGCGATAGATTATCTGGAAGTTCAGTCGTATGAGATGAATGTTTACCTGGTTTATCTCACTATCGGCAGTCAAAGTGGCATGCTTTACGACAACAAAGATAAGCCCATGCGTTTTTTTAGTGCTGGCCACATTCGCGAAGCCTTCGCGCATTGTCATGTTCAGCAGGCGGTAATGAAGCACGATACGCCTTACGATGAAATGATTGGCAACCCGCCAAAAAGCAAAGAGCAGATGGCGTTACCGTTCAGCATGGATTTGCCTTATTAGACTGTTGTGCGAGTGCTATACGCTTTTGAAGTGGGTCCTATTTGAGTTCTGTAAGGTCGCAGAGCAACGTTTTAACAGTAAAACATGGCATAGCACCGCAAAACCGGTATAAACGATATATAAGCTGCGTAATAAGTAGTTTCTTATTCGCTTAACACACCAACGAAGTGTAGGTTATAGATTCAGCCATGTACCTGCAGCCTTTCGCATATCTACTTTAGCTTTCAATCGTTTAGCCAACAGAAATAAGCCACCTAGCTTCCTGTGTATAAACAGGGCATCTACTGGCGGCGTATGCCAAAAATTATGCTCCATAGTCAGCGCCATTCCCTTTTCGTGAAGCCTTGCAATAAGATCGCTTTGTCCAAAGTCATAAGCGCCCTCGCAGCGAATCGCTTCACACGCCTCCATACCAATGTTTATGACGGCGTCGACTTGCGTTTGAGAGTGGCTTTCGTCAATTAATCCTATGCGAAACGCGGCTTGCTGCATCATCGCTCTATCGTTGGCTGCGGCGCTGTTGAGTAACGCTTGATACTGGGCTGAAATGGCGTCAGGCACATCTCGTGTAGCACCAAAATCTAACAGAACGATTTCTTTTGTATCGGGTTTAAACTGATAGTTGGCTAAGTTAGGGTCGCTCTGCAGCAGCTTAAAATGAAAAATTTCATTAAAAAATAAAGTCATTAGCGCCGTCATCACAGCATCTCGGACGTCCTGAGGCTCATTTAATAGCGCATCTAAGTCTTGCGCCTCTATAAAATCCATCGCTAACACGGTACTGGTGGTAAGGGGAGCAAAGGTTTGCGGAATGACAAACGCCTTATTCCCTTTGCATAGGATGTCGGTGCTTTCAACCAGCGCGCGATAACGGTTGAGCATGTCAGCTTCTCGCACGTAATCAGCTTCTTGGTGAAGCTGTGCTTTCGCTTCTTGTAAAAGCGGGTTGATATCTAATGATTTGGGTACCAAGCCAGTAAGTTTTATAAGTGTAGCTACGTTGTCTACATCGCTATCTATGCTTTTTTTCACGCCAGGATACTGCACTTTTACTGCTAACATCCGACCGTCCATCGTAATGACTTTATGCACCTGGCCAATAGAGGCCGCAGCTATAGGGGCAAAGGAAAAGTAAAGTAAGTCATCTTGCCATTTTTCACCCCAAGACTGATTCAACGTGGCAATTAGCTGGTCTTTTGGCATCGGGTCAGCGTCGTCCCGTAATCGCCCTAGAATTACCGCAAGCTCTTCTGGGAGAAAATCTCCTGCATCCATTGAAATAAGCTGCCCGAGCTTCATAGCTGCACCACGCATACTGGCAAGCTGATCTGCAATGTTTGAAATGTTTTTGGGCGTTAAGAGCAGCGAAGACAACGCGGGCTTCTCGCCCTTTAACAGTTGTCCTGCACCTTGTGATACTACGTTACCTGCAATTCTACCTGCCAGTGAGCCCAAGCGGCCTATGCGCGATAAACGCGACGACGGTACCGCTCTACTAGAACGGGTTGGTGATTCAGCGGATTTATTGGGCTTCTCTGCCATAGGCTCACTCAGTTTTATTAAAGGCGAAGGGTAACGTTTGGTTTGTTATTGTCTAAACATAACCTAAAAATGTAACTAGAGTTTATAAATTATACTGTCGGACAAAACGTCTGGATCGGGTTTCCAGCCAAAAGTCATTGAGGACCTGTTGACCATTGCTGTACATCAAAGATCAACAGGACTTAATGTTTAGGAAGTGAGGTTGCCAACAGGGCGATCAACGGATAAGACAGCTGTTTAAACAGAATTCTGATTTAAAAGCCGCGTTTAGATTGCCCATATTGTACTTAAAAGAAATGTGTACTTGCCGTTCCTAGTCGCTCAGCGGTTTCTTACTAGGCGAGTTGTACAAGGCAATTGTATAAACACTGTGTGCTAGATTATCTGTGAAATAAATTGAATCACTAGTCCAACAACGCTTCCATAAGCAAACCCAGCCCAGCCACTTGTCGCTCTATAACGCCAAAGTGCTGCACCAAAAAAGCCACACCAAAGCATGGCAGAATAGGTGGAAACAAGGCCGCCGCCCATCCCTGTATCTGGCAAAAACAGCATGACGACAAAAGTTAGCGCCATTGCGCCACTTAACAGCACCCACATGATATTTTTCTTATCTGCGAACGCATTGTTTTGTTCGACGTTCTTTGCATCGGCATCTTGCGTTTGCTGTGCATTTTCTGCTTGAACAGCGCACTGAGCTGCTTTGGATGCACGTAGTTTTCGTGCACTACGCTCACTTCTTGATTGGGGTTTCTTGACCTGTGAAGGCAACGGTGATGCAGCGCTATGGGTCATGATGTACCTCATTAACTGAATTTAGTAACTGTTTATCCATAGTTAAGGTAGAGCATGCATGCCAAGATGACTATACGACTTCGGTCTCACACGACAATTAGAAAACGTGTTTTAGATTTTCCCTATTCTAATGCGGCGCTCGAATTAGAGGGGGTAAAGGCTCAGGTAGGCATGCATTATCTACAAGAACACCGTGAAGCACGCAAACAAAAAAGCCCACCCGCAATCACTGCCGTTTGACAAGGAATGCGGGTGGGCTTTCACAAACTTATACCGTTAGGTATTAGTGATGGTCGCTATTTTGGCTTTTGAAGCTTACTTCCAGCAAATTTACGCTATCAGCAAAGGTCAGGGTTTTGATATCACCCTTGCCTTCTACATTTAGTGTATTCACTTGTTTTGGCCACAAGTCACGCAATGCATCATGGCGAATTTTAATGCCTTCAAGTACAGGCGGCTCAGCAGTTTCCTGATAAACCCAAAAGTGCTTACCTTCAACTTCAAAGCCAACATCAGCAAGCTTTAATGGCTCGCCTGCTGCATTTAAAATTGCAAAGTGGTGGGCGACGTAATCAGCGAATTGTTGCTGCGTTTCTATGTCGTCCATAATATCTGCGTGCTTGTCGAACAACGCCTTAACCGCGTGTTCAGCATCGTGCAAATTAAAGCGGTGCATCACCTCAATATTTTCTGTTCTAGGATTGAACAGTACCGTGGTAATTGCTGCTTTTATTTGATGCGCTTGGGCTGCAGTGCTGTACGACATTGCGCTAACTAATAGCGCAGCCGTAATTGCGAATGCACTTACGCTTGCAAGCAGAGCATGCGCGCTCTGCTGCAAGCGAGCCAAAGACAACTTATTCGTCATCTTTGTCCTCGTCGTCGGTTTTCAGTTCGGTCTTTGAGTCGTGCATAAGGTCGCGGTACTCGTAAGTGTTACGCGGCTTATTCTTATACGCTTCAATACGCGAAGGAATGATACGACGCGGGTAGTGGTTATTTTCCACATCTACGTCTGCTGTTTCCCAGTGTGGATCAACGGTTACGCTTACCAGCTCTTTGTCTTTGTCGGTAACAATAAGCTTGCTTACGGCTTTAGGTGTACGACGCCAGATTTCCGCAGGAATACGCATTTCTTCTTTCGTGCCGTCTTCAAACGTTAGTTCAAGAATGATTGGCATCACCAACCCACCCTTGTTGCTGAAATCTAGCACGTAGTAGTTTTTGTCTTCTTTCACCGCACGCTCAAACGCTTTACGCTCCCAAGGCTCAAGATCTTTCAAGAATTTCTTGTACTTGTTGCGCTCTTTGTTAGTTACGGTGTAACGATCGTTTTCGTCGTAGAAGTCACTGATATCTTCAAAGCGATCTACCCAAAGCTTTTTACCTTCTTCTTTATTGCGAAGGTCGGTAAGTGACTTTGGTTTTTCCATTTCTGCTTCGCGTTCGCGAGCAAAGTCGATATCTGGATCTTCAGTGTCTAAACGCAGCTTGTATACGCTGTCCAGACTAATGTCTACGTGGTCTGTGGTGTAAAACCAACCACGCCAGAACCAGTCTAGATCAACGCCTGAGGCTTCTTCCATGGTGCGGAAGAAATCTGAAGGTGTGGGACGCTTGAACATCCAACGCTGTGCGTACTCTTTAAATGCAAAGTCAAACAGCTCACGGCCAAGAATGGTTTCGCGAAGAATGTTAAGCGCTACTGCAGGCTTGGTATAGGCATTTGGGCCAAGGCGAAGTACTGAGTCAGACTGGGTCATAATTGGCACCTGTGTCTGAGACTTCATGTAGCCAGTGATATCACGTGGCTCAACGCCCCAAGGGATCGTAGGATCCCACTCGCGACCGGCAACGCCGTCTAGGAAGCTGTTCAGACCTTCATCCATCCATGTCCACTGGCGCTCGTCAGAGTTAACGGTCATAGGGAAATAGATATGACCCACTTCGTGAATAACTACGCCAATAAGGAAACGTTTCTCAGCAAGCGAGTAAGTGCGTGAACCATCGTCACGAAGCTCTGTACGCGGACCGTTAAAGGTGATCATGGGGTATTCCATGCCGCCAACGGGTCCATTTACTGATTGGGCTACTGGGTATGGGTAATCGAAGCTAAAGCGGCTATAAACATCCATGGTGTGGATGATTGATTCTGTAGAATACTTCTGCCATAGCTCGCCACCTTCTTTCGGGTAGAAAGACATGGCCATTACCAATGGTTGAGTGTCACCGCCTTGCTGATAACCACGCGCATCCCACGCAAATTTACGCGAAGAGGCCCATGCAAAGTCACGTACGTTTTCTGCCTTAAAGGTCCAAGTTTTAAGCTTAGTCGTGCCTTCTTTTTCGTTCTCAATCGCTTCTTCTGGTGAAACGATGAATACGATACGGTCAGCTTTTTCTGCCTTTTTCAGGCGGTCACGCTGTGTTTTAGTTAACACGTCTTTCGGGTTTTGAAGCACACCCGTTGACGATACGATGTGGTCAGCAGGAACCGTAATATCTACTTCGTAGTTACCGAACTCTAGCGTGAACTCACCACGGCCAATAAATTCTTTATTAGTCCATGCTTCGTAGTCGGTGTATGCAGCTAGGCGTGGGAACCACTGTGCTAGCAAGAAGATGTCGTTACCACCTTCACGTTCGTCATCAGGGAAGTGCTCGTAACCTGCACGTGCTGAAACAGCGTCTTCTTCAACAATGTTAAACGCAAAATCGATATCAAACGTAACTTTGCTGCCTGGCTTCAACGGTTGAGCCAAGTCAACACGCATTAAGGTGCCAACTACTGTGTGACGTAAGTCGTTGCCCGCTTTGTCTTCAACACGAGAAATGGTATAGCCCAGCTCGTTGTCGTCAACAAACTGCTGACGGCGCAATGCACCCATGCTTAGCTTAGCTGGCGCATCGCCGCTAGCAGCTTGCGTACCCGGCCCGCGGTTACCGATACCGCCAAACGTGGTAGTAAGCGCAGACATTGAATCGTCGCGGAATTTGTTTTGGTCAAGCTGGATCCACAAGTACTTAAGCGTGTCTGGCGCGTTGTTGTGGTAAGTAATGGTTTCGCTTGCTTCAATGCGGCGTTTGTCTTCAAGTAGCTTTACGTCAATATCGTAATCTACTTGTTGTTGCCAATATTGGTGGCCTGGCTCACCAGCGGCGTTACGGTATACGTTTGGAGTAGGAAGAACTTCGTCCAGCTGACGGAATTTATCTTCGAAATCGCCTTTAGTTTGTTTAATAGCGGCGGTACTAGGAAGAGAAATCAGCATAGACAACACTGGCGCTAGCCAGAAAAAGTGTCGTTTTGCGGTGCTCATGCAGGTTCCTTGCAACTTGTAAGTTAGAATTGTTATAAGATAACACCGCCTAGTATATAAGTATGCCTGTCACAATCCAATTTTTTGACCGTAACCTAACCATGTTTTAACGCAAAAAACTGTAACAGATCGTTTTGTTTCGCGCTTTAACTGTCGTATTCTTAAGCTCTTGTTTTCTTTTTTCTTCCCCCTATGAACCGTTTTAATTGGCAACGTGCCGTTATAAAAGTTGGCAGTGCGCTTATTGCTCCTGAAGGCAATGAGTGTAGTGGGCGTTATTTACTGTCTCTTGCTCGATTTATTACTGCTAGTCGCGAAGCTGGCAAAGAAATTATTCTGGTCTCTTCTGGCAGTGTTGCCGCGGGCCGCAGCAAAGTGAAGGTTCGTCACAACGCATCTATTGCAGAAAAACAAGCCATGGCTGCGATTGGCCAGAATTTAATGATGGCCAACTGGCAGCGCTTTTTCGACTTTCCCTGTGCACAAGTATTGTTAACGGCGGATGATCTACGCGATAGAACCCGCTACGTAAATATTAAAAATACCTTGCGCGAAATTTTGAATCACAATGCGTTACCTATTGTGAATGAAAACGACACCGTAGCAGTCAACGAACTCAAAGTGGGTGATAACGATAACTTGGGTGCTTACACCGCCCTGGTCGCCCAAGCAGACACCCTCATTATCTGCTCAGATATCGACGGCTTATTTACCGCAGACCCAAGAAAAGACGCCAATGCCACACTCATTCCACAGGTAGATAAAATAGACAGCACCATTTACGGCCTTGCCGGCGGCGCTGGAACTGCGGTAGGAACTGGCGGCATGCGCACAAAAATTGAAGCGGCAGACAAGTGCACCAGTAGCGGTATTCAAACTCTGATTGTAAACGGGAGAAAAGGCGAAACCTTCGATGCATTACTTGAAGGTAGAGTGCCGGGAACCCTATTCAATGCTAGTAGCACTCCCGCCAGCGCGCGCAGACTGTGGCTTACCCATACTCTTAAAACCGCTGGCAGAATAGAAGTTGATAGCGGTGCGAAAGAGGCGTTAGTGCGAAAAGGCGCGTCATTACTGCCATCGGGTATTGTTGATGTCGTCGGTTTGTTTGAACAAGGCGACGCTGTTGAAGTGGTGTGCCAAGGCGAAGTTATTGCCAAGGGGCTTTGCTTATATAACGCAAAAGACTTAACGCTTATAAAAGGGAAAAAGTCGAAAGAAATTGCCAGTGTGTTAGGTTATGAAACAACGGATGTTGCCATTCACCGTGACGATATGGTGCTTTACTCATAGCGCTACTCAAAAGAATCGCTGCAATAGACTACCGCACATTAAACATTAATTGGCGTTAGTCGTTCATCGATTTTCATTATTTGCGCCAACAACAAAGCGATACATTTATTCACTAAGGGACGATCATGACTGATATCACACCTACACTTGCCGACTACCCTTACAAAGTCACTATCGCCACGCGTTGGCAAGACAATGATGCGTACGGACATATCAACAATGTTGTGTACTATGGTTTCTTTGATACCGCGGTAAACCGCTTTTTAATTGAAGAAGGTGGGTTAGATATACACAACGGGCAATCCGTGGCGTATGTGGTAAGCAGTCAGTGTCAGTACATTGCTCCGGCAGCCTACCCTGAAGACATTTTTGTAGGGTTGCGCGTTATCAAAATTGGTAGAAGTTCAGTGACTTATGGTCTATCGGTTTATGCCGGAGAGAATAAGCGACGCGTGGCTCATGGCCAATTTGTGCATGTGTTTGTAGATAGAAAAACCGACAAGGCCATTCCTATTCCTGTTAATGTGAAAACAGCGTTAGAGTCGATTGTGGAAGTAATGTAGAGCATGGCAAAAATGACGAAACACAATGCATCACAAGCGATGAGCAACGGCAAACAAAAGCAGGTTGTCTTTCTAGACGCCGAAACCATGGATTTGCCCAGTCTTGATACCTCTTCACTCGATGACGTACAAAACAATTTCGACACCGCGATTACGCTTCATCAACAAACTCAAGCCGAAGACGTTGCCGAGCGCATTAAAAATGCCGATGCTGTGCTGGTTAACAAAGTCGTGCTACAAGCCAAAGATTTACAGCAGGCCAGTCAGCTGCGCTATATTGGTGTAACTGCGACCGGCATGAACAATATCGACCGTGATTACTGCGAACAGGCTGGTATTACCGTTCAAAATGTAGAGGGCTATGGCACTGACAGCGTTGCTCAACATACGTTGACCTTGGCGTTGAATTTGGCCACCAATTTTGTGACGTATCAGCGCGATATGCGCAACCAAGCATGGTCTGCTTCTTCTCATTTCTGCTTACTCAATCATGCCGTGGTGGAATTGGCGGGTAAGCATGCGGTAATTGTTGGGCATGGCGAGCTTGGCAAGCGTGTAGAGGCATTGTTCAAGGCTATGGGTATGCAGGTGAGTATCGCTGCTCGCCCAGGTAAACAAGACGACCCTCGTCCAAGTCTTGCATCGCTTTTACCAAATGCCGATGTGGTAAGTCTTCATTGCCCTCTTACTGAAGCCACCGATAAGCTTATTAATGCCGAGACGTTGTCGCTGATGAAGCCAACCGCTTTTCTCATTAATACGGCTCGCGGCGGTTTGATTGATGAGGAGGCACTCTATCATGCGCTTAAAAACAATCAAATTGGTGGCGCGGGATTAGATGTATTAAGTGTCGAGCCTCCGCCTGTTGATCATATATTGCTTAAAGAGGCACTACCTAACTTGCTGGTAACGCCGCATAATGCGTGGATTGGTAATGGCGCTAGGCAAAAACTGCTAGATAGTGCTATCGACCATTTATCTGCCCACTTATCTTCTTGTTTATCAGCTTCCCAGGGCTAGAACACCGCTATGAATAACGCAACCTTATTTGCTCTGTGCTGCCTAATTTGGGGCTCAACCTGGATAGCCATCACTTACCAAATAGGGCATACCTCTGAAACGTTTGCCATTGCGCTGCGTTATTTATTGGCGTCGGCCTGTTTAGGGATTTACTGTGTTATTAGGCGTTTGCCGCTTAAGCTACCGGTACATGTTCATGTGAAAATGGCCGCAGTCGGTCTCTTTTTATACAGCTTAAATTACACGCTGCTGTATATGGCGCAAGCGCACATAATTAGCGCGCTGTTAGCCCTTATGAGTTCTTGTATTATCTACATTAATGTTGTGCTTCGGCGATGGTGGCTTAAAGAGCCTATAAGAAAAGAAGTGGTTATAGGTGCTACATTTGGCTTGCTGGGCATTGTGTGTTTGTTTGTGCCGGAGTTTTCCAAAGTCTCCATGGATGCGGCGCTTGCTACCGGCCTCGCTATAGCGTTTGTCAGCTTTTTCTGCGCCTCAACAGGTAACGTTATCTCCGAGCGTATTTTGACCTCGGGTACGCCTGTTATCCAAATGAACTTCTATGCCATGAGCTATGCCATGGTGCTGCTTTTCATCACCTCACTGGCAATGCCGGGTAAGTTGGTCATTCCTACCCATACCGAGTTCTATCTGTCGCTGCTTTATCTGGCTATCTTTGGCTCTGTGTTTGCGTTTGGCGCGTACATGAAACTGTTAAAGCAAATGGGCGCTGACAAGGCTGCATATGTGGTCTTGGTATACCCCATGGTTGCGCTGGTTATTTCCACCTTTTTCGAAGGCTATACCTGGAGCGTTTTATCTGTGGTTGGGGTGGTCATTGTGCTGGTAGGCAACGCCATTGCAATGGGGAAAGTTCCCCGCTTTATGCGTCGCCCACCGGTGTCGAGCTAGGAGCTGGTAAAACCGTTTATTTGAGCGCGTTGATTTTCTTATTCAGTTCGTAAGCAGGCTCGGTAACAATGGTTTCAAGGGTTTCGATTCGCGCCATTAAAGCTTCAATCTGCGCATCTTTTTCCTCTAAACGCTGCTGCTGTTTGTCGGTCACGCTTTTAACGAACGGGTTGCTGCACTCGCCGTTCATCCAGTCGTTTAGTCGCCACTGAAATTTTGCGTCTAAGTAGCTTGCCAAAAGCACAAGCGACGTCAGGCTGCCAATTAACAAAACTATACTTAACGTAGACATAATTTTTTCCTAATCCAAATTTCAAGGTTGAAGGCTTTTAGAGAAAATGCCCTAAACGCACGTTACTGCACTTACTGTTTTAACTAGTCGTTTGTTGCTTAAAAAAATTACAGCATTGACGAAAAAAGTTTGTAATAAAAATTCGTGGGGGCAGACTGATAGAAGTAACACAATAAAATAACAACAGTTTTTGTGATTAGGGATGTGACGTTGGGGCAGGGTTTTGAAGATGTTTTTGCGCAATACGGGGCAATACTGAGCCGTGTAGCCAACAGCTATGAAGCAAACGAAGCGATGCAGCAAGAATTATTGCAAGAAATTGCTATTGCCGTTTGGCAGGGGCTGTCTCGCTTTAAGGGCGATAGCAGCGTGAAAACCTATATTTTGAAGATAGCTCATAACCGCGCAGTTACTCACGTAGCAAATCAAGTGAAACGTCTCGATACCCATCAATATGACCACGATGATTTGGGCTCTGACGGGTTCGCGAGTACTACCCACTCACCAGAGGAAATGTCTAGTCAACACCAGTCATTGGAACGCCTACTTCGCGCGGTACGGGCACTTCCATTGCAGTCAAGACAAGTGCTAACGCTTTCTCTTGAAGGCTTAAGTTACGATGAAATTGCAGACGTCTGTGGTCTGACTAAAAATCATGTTGGTGTGATATTAAAGCGCGCCAAGCAAAGTATCATGCAGGAGCAACCGCATGCATAATTCAGATAAAGAGAATCAAACGAACCCGCCCGTATCAGTAGACGATGCGCAAAATGATGGCCTTTCTGCGCTATGGCAAGCTCAGCCAGTTACGACTATCAACCTCTCGGAAGTAAAAGCCAGTTTAAGCAGCGAGCGAACCAAGCAACGCTGGTATATGTTGGTTGACTCCTTAGCGTTTATCCCAGCGATCTACTTGCTAGTTGTTACTTGGGAAAAGTTCACTTTTGTTGCCCACGCGATGTTTGTTTTTATGCTGGTCACGGCTCTTCCCCTGCTTGTTTATCAGCTGTGGTTAAGAAGAGTGGCCGCATTTTCAAAAGACACTCAAACCGCTGACCACCTAACGCAGCTAATAAAGCAAATTAAGAATAACGTTAAGATTGCTGTAATCACTAAACACTCGACATGGACTGCAGTGTTATTTGGATGTGCCTTTCTGGTGGAGCGCTATTTTTATGGGGAGCTTACCCCAGAGAAAGTTATGAAGATGGCTATAGTTATGACGTCCATGAGCGTTGTGATGCTAGTGTGGTATGTGTGGGCGAGCAAAAGACAAAAGCGTTTTGAGCGTCAACTCGAAACGCTTGAGAAGATGGCACAGCAGCGTTAAGGGCGCATGAGTGCAAAAGTACGATGTTTTGACTTTGAGCGCTTAATTGTTATTACTTGTGCTCGGAGTGCTCACCTTATCTTTCAGATCTTGCTCTGCGCTTTCATTGGACTCGTCAGATTCACTGTCGTCTTCATCACTATCTCTACGGGTTCTGTTATCACCCAAGAAAAACTCATAATAAAGGTCTAACGCGAACTCAGATTGGTCTTCCAGTGTGGTTTGAATGGCTTCTAAATATAAACTAGGTAGAAGCTGATATTTTACTGCCAAGTCAGGCGGTAGTTGTCTGCGTCGTAGCGTGCTATTAGCGTCGTTGTTACTTAGACCAACGTCCACATTGTATTCCACAGATAATCGCTCGTTAATCTGCCCTCTTACCGACAGTAAATCTTCGTTAGTGCTTAAACTAAAATCATCAATACCTAGCGCGCTTCCCACTTGCCCTGTCAGGGTTTTGGTGTTGGATAAACCAAAACCTACCAGCAGCGCAGCGTAGTTAGGATCTTGTGTGCCCGAGTTCGGTCCAGAACCTGTGAGTAGATATGACAATACGCCCTGTTGATCCATTGCAGGCTCAGAGAACAGGTTAATACTTGGCGAGTCAGCCGCGCCATCAATTCGGATACCTGCAATTACGTCGTCATCGGTTTTAGCCGGGTCGCGGATGGCTTCGACCAGCAACAAAGGTTGGTCAATTGGGCCGTTAAATTGTACTTCACCGGTTTGAATAATTAACTGTTGTCCGTAAGCGTTGTATCGACCATTTAAAATTTGAAGGTCACCATAGCCCACAAGTGCAGGTTGAGTGTTTACGCGAATGCCACCATACAAACTTGCAGTAAGGCCAAACGCTTCGAGTTTTACTTCTTCGGTTTTGTTTTTGTCGATGTTTACCAATACCGAAGCGTGGACGATATCTAGCGGTTCCTCTCTATCCGGTTCGCCACGCAGGTGCACGTCTTTTGATGGGGAAACAGCACTCTCAGGTAGCGACTCTATTTCAATTCTCGCCCAAGGAATATTTACCTCGCCACTCACGTCCACTTTTTCTTTTGTGGCGGCGATATCGATATTCGGTGATACCTTGAGTCGAATGTTTGGCTGACGAATTTCGAAACCGTTTCCTTTTAAATTAAATGTCGCACTGGGGTTGGATGACCAGTCTAACTCGCCTTTTAACGCCCCTTTTCCTCCGCCTAGTAAGAAGGTGCCGTCTAGAGCAGCGGTTTGACCATTAAGCGATACTTTTTGATTCCAATCGGCCAGTGTCACAGGTGTATCTTGTATATCGATAGCGCCATTTGAAACTGTCAATTCACCGTTAAGCGTAGGGTCGTCAATGTAACCACTTAACGATACGTTCCCGTTTAACTTTCCTGTAAGGGTTCTGATAGCAGGGGAAAGGGGTTTGAATGGTGCAACATTAAGCCCTTGCATCTCTAGTTTACCATCAAGTGGAATACGCGATTCGAAAGGACGGGTATTCAAGGTTAGTGTTGCATCCCCGACATCTTGGCTTGAGATCACAGACGTTGATGCTAACTGCCCCTGCTTTATCTCTCCTTTAGTTTCTATGGAGTTAATAGTGAGCGTTAGCGGGCGCGTTTCACCAAGTTGCCATGGCGCAGAACTCATAGACGCAGTAAATGTAGCATCGATTGGGTCGTTAGCTGAGTAGCTGCCTTTGGTTTTTACGGTAAGTGTTGCTTGTGAGGGGCTTGAAACAACAGTAGGCGCTAACTCGTTCGCCCACAACCCGATGGGCAGCGCCGTCGCGCTGATATCCCAACTGGCTTTGTTTTGTTGATAATTCACGTTTGAAATACACAGCTCACCTTCTTTTCGAGAGGTCCAACAGTGCTGACCTATTTTAGCCGTTATAGGTGTGCTGCCTATATCTACACTGAACGGGCTTGATAGCGTCCACTGCATATTAGCGAGCTTCAATGCGGTATCACTAATTTCTCCCACCCAGTGATTGTTAGTCCATGCACCTTTTAAAGACAGCCCAATATTATTGTTGGGCACAGCTAGGTCAATATCTGCGGTGTGGTCGCGATAGGTACCGTTAACTTTGATTTCGCCGTTCAATGGTCCTTGCTGCGCGGCAGAGGCATTTAAATTGGGTGACACAGCAATATTAGATAGGGCGAGTGTGCCATTAGCACTTGGGTTTTGCCAAGGACCGGCGGCTGTGATATTACCACTTATCGCACCTGTCACTTCTGGGTATAGGCTTGAAATAGCGTTAACGTTTATCGCAATATTTGCATTTAAATGCCGCTTATTCAGTACTTGAGCAATGGCGCGTATCGTGTTTCGCTCTTGCTCGTGTTCTTGAATGATATTGACGTTAGTAACGAATAAGTCGCTGGGGCCAGCATAAACCGCATTCCCTTTCACCTGAAGCGGTTTGCCCTGAAGTACACCCGAGACAGTCATATCTCTTAGGCTCATATGTAATCCGCCGCGCTCAGAGTATTGCAATATACTGTCTATTTCTCCGCTAATTTTTTCAGGCGCATAAGTGCTGAATTGCCGCCCTGATACATTCTTAAGCGTTGTCTTACCTTCCCACGCGATACTCTCATTTAGATAAAGGGTACCTGTGTTGGTTAAGCTCCCATCCAAAGCGTTTATATTGGCTTGATTAACAAAAATATTGTTCTTTTTCAGCACCACATCAAGTGATACCGGTACATTGCCAATGTCAGGCAATGTAGCTGCGCCAGCTCCTTTAAGTACGTAATCACCCATGGTGCCGGAAAGCGTTAACTGTCCTTCTTTAAGCGTAGTGTTTTCCACTGTCGGTATGGCTTGCTCTTGCCAGTTCGCAGTGAATTCTATGGGAAGGTTACTGTCTAGAATGTTGGCCATTAGGTTAGCGTTTGCGGTTACCGCGCCTTTGGCTACAACTGACAGCGTTAAGTCGTCCAACGCACCCGCGGCCGCTACACTCAGTTCTTGTGGTGTGTCGCCAAGCTTCGTTTTCGCGTTAATAGCCACATTTAATGGGAAGTTTCCGTCAAGTGTTGCGCTCCCTTTTCCTTTCACCTCACCTTGTTCATGTACAACGGTCATTTCTTCAATAGCGACATCGCTGCCCTTAAAGTGAGCCTCTAACAGCGAGATGAGTGAAATGTGCTGTTTGCTCTCCCCTTGAATTATGTGTAGATCTTCTACTAAAAAAGTACCAAGAGACAAAGGAATAGGCGTAGCTATATTTGGTAGTACGGGGACGTCGTAGCTTAGTGAGTATGACGTAGGCAAAGCGCTATCAGCACTTGGAGCCTGTTCTTTTTTGGGAGCAGGCTGCTCACTATTAGTTTCCGATGCATTGGTCATGGCTGCCGGTGTAGAGCTGGCAGCTTCATCTTGGTTTAGCAGAGCAATGCGAACACCTTTCGCGGCGATGCTGTCAAGTATGAGGTCGCTATTTCCTTCAAAATCGGTCAGCTCTAGTTCATCAATTTCTACTGTTGTCGTAAGTAGAGCAAGTTTGATATTCGTTAGCGCTAAATACCCAACATCAATGGGCAGCGGTAATTCAATCTGGCCACCTGAAGGTGCATCATCGGAAGAGTCAGGCGCGTTTGATCGCTGTGTAAGCGTAGCGTTTTCCAGCGTGACTTCATTGACACATACTCTAGGCTCAAACAAACAACGCCAGGTAATATCAATGTAGGCATATTGTGCAGACACCTTCCATTGCGGGTTTTCCCACTCAACATTATGCACTTCTAGTGTGTCAGCAAACCCACCGTCAATGGCATCGATGGAGAGGTTTTCAACAAACGTGTTGGCCAGTAACTTAACGGTAGGGCCGCCTAAGGGACTTATCAAAACGGCATACAACGCGACCAGTATAAGAACCGGTGAAAGTAAAATAGCCGAAAGCGTACGTTTTCTCATAGCTCAGGCCCCAACAAAATATGTAACTGCCATGTATTCTCGTCTGGCGCAAAGCCTCTTGCCACGTAAAGTCTGACTGGACCTATTGGTGAAAGCCAATGTACACCAGGTCCAACGCTATATGTCAGCGTTGTGCTGGTGTCGTTTGTTGCTGTACCTGCATCGACAAACGCTGCCACTCTCCAATTATCTGCCACTTGATAGGCATACTCTACACTCGATGTAGCAAGGTACTTCCCTCCAATAGAGTCAACAATGAGTTCTCCTGTTTCTGGATCAATGACTTCAGCTGTCGGAGAAATTTCGCGATAGTCGAAGCCGCGAACACTTTTATCGCCCCCTGCATAAAAACGCAACGACGTTGGCACCTCATCAAAACTATTGGTTTTAATAACCCCAGCTTCACCGCGTATGGTTATTCTGTGCACATTGTTAAAGGTACGGATAAGCGTGGCTTCAACCACGGCCTTGGCAAAATCGATATCAGAACCATAACCTTCTCTGCCTATTTGGGTGAGCATTTGAAGGTAGGTACCATTATTAATGTTGAGCTCACTGTCTTTATCGCGATAGGTTAACGAGTACCCGGGTAATACTAGGGACGTGGTGTTTGTACTCAATTCCCCTTGATCATAAGTTTCACGTAGATAGGTCACCGAGCCATCGTGTTGCCATGGTGAATTGTCATGTTGCCAGTAACGGTGTGCAGACAAAGATAGGGTTTCACTCTCAAAGGAAGTGTTGCTGTACTCTATAAATTGGTAACCCGCCTCTATACTCGCGTAATCCCGCGTTATGTTTCTCATAGGTATACGGTAGTCGGCAGTCACTGATTGTTCTGGCGCTGAAATGAAAATATCAGATGAAACAGAGTGCCCTTTACTATTCACCCAAGGACGCTCCCATCCTAAGCGAACCCGTGGGCCCGTGTCAGTGGCTGCGCCAACAGAAACGTTAAATGCGTCTGTAGGTCTGTGAAGTAACGATACCTCAACCGGTACCAGCAAACCATCAGCCTCACTTACAACCGGGCGTGCAATAACGCGGGTAAAATACCCAGATTGATTAAGGCTTCTGTTGAAATCGGCAAGTGTTGCTGAAGAGTACGCATCGCCTGTTTTAAACGGCTTTAGCCGCTCAATGATGGCTTTCGCTTTGTCATCGCCAATAAATTTTAGCTCTCCAAATTGGTACTGGGGCCCGCTTTGCGCAATCAAAAGTACGTTTGCTTGTTTTTCGTCACGCACTAGGTCGAGACGCGTCGCCTGCCAAAAATAATCAAAATAGCCATTAGATAAGGCGTAGTTAAACATGGACGACTTAAACGACTCGTAAATGGTTTGGTTTAACACGTCGCCTTCTTTAAGCTTTAGTGAATTAAAACGTTCTCTGAAAGCCTTATCTTCACGTCCCGCACCTATTATTTCGCGAGTAACTTTATTTATGGTAAGCGGCGCATTCAAAGCAACATTCACTGTAACCTTGTCGCCCTCTTCAATACTTACCTTGGTCTCGCTGTTGTAATAACCATAGGGTTGAACCGCTGTCGCTACCGTTTCGCCCACTTCATCTTGCCAGTAAGGGTCAGTAAGCAACGATTTTTCCACGTCGAGACTGTTTAAATGCAGGCGGATATTATTACGCAGTTTGTCATCTTCTACGCCCTGAATGTTATAGGAAATAGGGTCTTGGGCATGTGAAAAAGTAAAGAGAGCACACGCTAGCGTGCACAATGTACTGCCCACCAAAACTCGGACTGCTTTGGTGATTCTGAACATAAATTGTCGGAAAAGATGGTCTTGCAAACTGGCAAACCCGCTCCAAATCGAAGGCATGAAAAGGCTAAGTCCTTAAGGTAACGCTGGGCTGTGAAGCTTACCGCTTGATGGTAAAATCCATATTATGTCTGTGGTTAATGATACCACATTTGCAATTTGTATCCGCAAACTACGACGAGAGATCAAATAATTGCGCTGACGTCGGTAAATAATACCAATCCGCATAGATAATTGCCCACTCAGAAGGTGCTGGCAAGTTTCCTAGCAAAGCGTGGGAATGCAGGAATGGCTGTTCCCTTTCAAATTCCCAGAATGAAGCTAGGAAGCTTGCCAGACCTTCCCGAAGGGCGAGTTTAAAATGTCCGTACTCTTTGTTGTGTCACCTTGATGTAGACCACTATACCTGCGGTAACACGCCGCGATTACGAACATTTTAACTCTCGCTGAGTGGGTAATGATCTATGCGGATTGGTATAGAATGCATTCAACGTATTTTCCTAACTAGAATGCCCTTCTTCAGAACATATCTGACACATCCACTCACTGAACATAGAGCCTAGCATTGCTTTGTTTTTGTACATCTGGGCATGAGTGAGTATACTCTGCGTAACTTAACTTCGAGTTTTTTGCCTAAGCTAAGTTCCACTAACAATAAAAAACAACAAGGGAATGTTATGTCTTCTAATAAGGCTCTCTTACCTACGACACTAGTTACTTTGCTACTGTTGGTTTGCTCTTTCTCCACACTGGGCGCAGATCAAACTAAGGCAGAACCCGAGTACGAAAAATTCAGTTCTTTGCCAACCTATTGGACACCGTCGCTGTCACCCGATGGCTCAAAAATCGCTTTTGTTCAAAACGTTGAGCAAGAAGAAGCGTTTGCCATGCTTGCCACTTACGACTTAAAAAAGGGTGAAAAGCACTACCTACTGCGATCGGACAATGAACGCGTAAAAATTAACTGGTACAACTGGGTGAACAATGAACGGCTGGTGGTTAGCGCTCGTTACGAAACCCGCCGTGGCACCACGAAAGTTCACGACACACGGTTGTTAAGCATTAAGTTTGACGGTGAAGGCGGTGCATTCAACTTGGTTGAATGGGAGAGAATAAAGCGTCGAGCAGGTAACCCGAACCACATTCCTCAATTTCACGATGACGTTATCGACTGGCTGCCTGACGAACCAGAACATATTCTAATTGCCTTAGACGCTGAGGTGTTGGGGCTGCCGTCGGTTTACAAAATCAATGTTAATGATGGTGGCGTAAGTCGCATTATTCGCGGGAAAAAACGCATTAGAGATTGGATGACGGACCAACAAAATAACGTTCGTATAGGTGTTTCGCTTGATTACGATACAGGGGAGCGAGAAGTCTTTCTAAAAGAAGGAGACGATTGGCGCACCTTATTTGCTTACAACGCTATGTCTGACAAGGGGGAATACCCAGTTGGCTTTGCAAAAGACCCAAATATTCTTTATTTCAAAGGTTATAAAGGAGACTTCCGTGCATTGTACACCTTAAACCTTACTACTAATGAGCGAACAGAGGTGTATGCTGATGAAGGGTATGATGTTAATGGTAGCCTTATCTATTCACCGGTTACCCGAGATGCAATAGGAGTACGCCATGACGGTCGACATTATTGGGATGAACGTTACGTCGCTCTTCAAAATGGTATCGATGCTGGTCTTCCTGATTACGACAATACCTTAGTGAGCTTTAGCGACGACGAACAAACATATATTGTTTATTCAGAGTCTGACACCTTACCAGGAGTTTATTTGCTGGGTGACCGTAAAGAAGGCACGTTAGTGATGCTTTTTGAGCAATATGCTCAAATAGACCCGGCAAAATTATCTGAGCATAGGTTAATTGATTATGAAGCCAGAGACGGCATCAAAATCGAAGCGTATTTGACTTTACCAAAAGGCGAAGGCCCGTTTCCTACCATTATTCATCCCCACGGCGGCCCTGGAGCAAGAGATTTCAGTGGTTTCGACTATTGGACAGCGTATTTTACATCGAAAGGTTATGCAGTACTAAGGCCTAACTTTAGAGGTTCTAGAGGGTATGGGTACAGCTTTGCGCAAAGCCAAATGAAAGGTTGGGGCTTGGCTATGCAAGATGATATCACCGATGCGGCAAACTGGATGGTAGAGCAGGGGCACGCTGAGCAAGACAACATGTGTATTGTGGGCGCTAGCTATGGCGGTTACGCCGCCCTGATGGCAACTGTCAAAACCCCGGATCTGTTTAAGTGTGCGGTGAGCTTTGCTGGCGTAAGTTCACTTAAACACGTCATTATTCATTCTCGCCGTTTCCTGAACAACGAATTTGTGAAAAACCAAATTGGGGATGATTATGATGACCTTGAAGCGCGCTCGCCTTACTACAATGCGAAAGGGATAAAGACGCCAATTTTGCTGGTACATGGAGAGGAAGATAGAGTTGTCCCTCCACTTCATAGTCGCTACATGGCTGACGAGTTAGATGATTACGACAAAGTCTACAAATATGTAGAGCTTGAAAGTGGCGACCACAATTTGTCTATTCAGCGAAATCGTCATATTTTCTTTAAGGAAATGGATGCATTTTTAGACCAACACCTTAGGCCAGCGAGTAAAGCGAGTGCTGCAACGGCAAACGTTTCAGCTTCCGAGTAACACCCGTTAAATGCACCAGTATTTACGACAAGATTTTGCTTGGCTGGCGGCTTTTTAACCAAGTTTCAGGTATACTCAACAAGGCGCGTTAATTTCGCGCCTTTTTAATTTCCCCCACTTTATTTCATATTCGAGACTTTATGCCCCAGACTTCTAATGGCGTATCTGAGGATACTGCAGTTGTGCAAAAGCCAGCGCTTGGCCTTGTTGAATTTGTTGCGCTAATGGCTACGATGACATCCCTTGTCGCGTTGAGCATTGACGCTATGCTGCCTGCGTTGATTCAAATTGGCGAGTCACTACAGGTCGTCGAGGCGCATCAAACCCACTTAATCGTTACCGTGTTCTTTTTAGGCATGGCACTGGGTCAAATGTTCTTTGGGCCTTTTTCCGATAGCCGCGGCCGTCGCCTAACTATATTAGTGGGTCTGTGTATTTTCGCCTTAGGTACATTTGTTTGCATGATGGCCACTAATTTGGAGACCATGCTGGTAGGTCGCGTTATTCAAGCATTTGGGGTGTCTGGGCCACGAATAGCCTCTATGGCAATTATTCGCGACCTTTACGTTGGCGATGCGATGGCAAAAGTCATGTCGTTTATCATGATGGTGTTTATATTAGTGCCTATGTTGGCGCCTATTATTGGGCAAACGGTGATGGAGTTGACCTCATGGTTCCATATTTTCACTATGTTTCTCATTGTGGCTACCATGGCCGGCATTTGGTTTTTTTCTCGTCAAGGGGAAACCCTGCCAAGAGCAAGGCGTAAAAAGTTTTCATGGGCGCAGTTTTTCGCATCTTCAAAGTTCATTCTAACTAACCCAGCAGTGATGGGTTACACCTTTGCCATGGGCTGTATTTTTGGGGCATTCTTGGCGTATTTAAGTGCTTCGCAAACCATATTTACTGTGTTTTACAACGTAGGTGAATGGTTTCCCTACATCTTTGCAACGCTTGCTTTTTCAATTGGTCTCGCCTCTTACTTTAACGGTAAAATGGTAATGCGTTTTGGGATGCGCAAGCTTTGTCGTTTTGCACTTAAAGGGGTTAACGGGTTTGCCGTTGTGTATTTAGTGTTACTGTTGGCGTACGACGGCTTGCCGCCTTTAATTCCTACGGTTGCGGTTATGTTTGTAGGCTTTTTCTTTGTGGGCATACTGTTTGGTAACTTAAACGCCATGGCGATGCAGCCGCTTGGCGATATGGCAGGTTTAGGCGCGGCCATAATTGGCTCATTTTCTAGCCTTTTCTCGGTGCCTGTTGCACTGTTCGTCGACAGTTTCTTAAATGGAAATTTAATGCCTATCGGCTGGGGATTTCTCGTCTTTTTTGCTTTGTCTTACGTATCCGTACGCTATGCTGAGCGCGTTCGTGAAGGTTCTATTTAGAAGGTGTATCGGCGTGTCGCAGAGGTCAGTTGCGTAAGAAAGATACTTATTAGCAGGCTTACGGACATAAAAAAGCCCGACCAAAATGGTCGGGCAAGAGGGCTTAGTTAAGCACCTAACGACAGAAACTGTCCTAACCTATGATGGCCTTCATGTCAGTCATGTAGCCACGTAAGGTCTTACCTACCGATTCCACACCGTGTGAGCGGATGGCTTCGTTAATTTCAACAAGGCGTTTGTTCTCTACCTGATTAGAAGTAGCGGCTAAACCCTTACCGATAACGCTGGTATCAATGGTAGGCATAAATTTCTCACGCAAAATTGGAATTGCTGCGTTAGCAAACAAATAGTTTCCGTATTCTGCTGTGTCTGAAATAACCACGTTCATTTCATACAAACGCTTACGTGCGATTGTGTTAGAAATAAGCGGTGTTTCATGCAGTGATTCATAGTACGCAGACTCAGGTAAAATACCGGCTTCAACCATTACGTCGAACGCAACTTCAACACCACACTTGATCATGGCAACCAGTAAGATGCCGTGGTCAAAGAATTCTTGTTCACTGATTTCACCTTCATAAGCCGGTGCGTTTTCAAACGCGGTTTCACCGGTTTCTTCACGCCACTTAAGCAGGTTCGCATCGCCATTGGCCCAATCTTCCATCATGGTGCGAGAGAACTCACCGCTGATGATGTCGTCTTGGTGCTTTTCAAATAGCGGACGAAGTAAATCAGTTAACTGCTCAGAAAGCTCAAACGCTTTCACTTTCGCAGGGTTTGAAAG
The DNA here is from genome assembly GCF_037029575.1 of Alteromonas sp. CH_MED4-4. Taxonomy (NCBI): domain Bacteria; kingdom Pseudomonadati; phylum Pseudomonadota; class Gammaproteobacteria; order Alteromonadales; family Alteromonadaceae; genus Alteromonas; species Alteromonas sp. CH_MED4-4. Next base: position 127,265 of record NZ_JAYMEU010000003.1, read on the forward strand.
ACGGTCCATCATGTTAGTCACACCGCCAATCTTAAGTGCTTCAGTAATAGCTTCTAGGCCGTACTGAATAAGTGCACCTGCGTATCCTGGCTCGATACCGTCATCAACCATTTTTTCAAACGCAAGTACCGCTGCAACTTGTTGCATACCACACAAAATGGTCTGCTCGCCCATGAGGTCAGATTTAACTTCAGCCACAAATGATGACTCAAGTACGCCTGCGCGGTCACCGCCCGTTGCACTTGCAAGTGCTTTGGCTTGATCCCAACCTTTACCTTCAGGGTCGTTTTCTGGGTGTACAGCAATCAGAGTTGGTACACCGAAGCCACGCTTATATTCTTCACGTACTTCAGAACCCGGGCTTTTCGGCGCACACATGATTACTGTGATATCGCTACGAATTTGCTGCCCTTCTTCAACGATATTGAAACCGTGAGAGTAACCTAGCGTTGCACCTTCTTTCATAAGCGGCATAACGGCTTCGACTACGCTAGCGTGCTGCTTATCAGGTGTTAAGTTATATACTACGTCTGCTTCTGGAATGAGCTGTTGGTAAGTACCAACGGTAAATCCGTTACTGGTTGCGCGCTTATATGAGTCGCGTTGCTCATCAATGGCTGCTTGACGCAGCGCATAAGAAACATCTAACCCTGAGTCACGCATATTCAAGCCTTGGTTAAGGCCCTGCGCGCCGCAGCCTACAATGACAATTTTTTTGCCTTTTAAGAACTGACAACCGTCAGCGAATTCATCGCGTGCCATGAAACGGCAGCGGCCAAGCTGATCTAACTGCTGGCGAAGTGACAGGGTGTTGAAATAATTAGCCATAAAAATTTCCGAACAACATTCATTTTTGTCAATATCAAACACCGACCTTGGTGTTGACAGACCTCGTCTATGACGACTTGATATTGAGACTAAAAGATTTCTTTTGTTTTGGAAAATGATATATTTGCAAGATAATATTGCATAAAGTGAAATGCTTATGGATTTTCGCAGTCTACAGCTGTTCAATCACCTAGCTACCAGCCTGCATTTTGGCATTACCGCCGAGGCAATGTATGTGTCGCCTTCTACGTTAAGCCGGGTTATTCAACGCCTTGAGGACGAGTTAGGCTGCACGTTGTTTAAACGTGATAACCGCAAAGTGGCGCTAACCCACAGTGGGCACAAGCTGCTGTCTTTTTCAAAGCAAGCGCTGAAAGATTGGCAACAGCTAAAGGTCGACTTAAAAGAAGATAACGACGCATTGCAGGGTGAGCTCAGTGTATTTTGCTCGGTTACCGCTAGTCAAAGCCACTTACCCGCTATGCTTAGACAGTTCAGGCAACAGCACCCGGGTGTTGATATACGCCTAATTACCGGCGATCCTGCCCTTGCGATAGAAAAAGTGAAAGGCAAACAGTGCGACTTATCTATTGCTATCTACACCCCTGATATGCCGACAGATTTGCATTTCACCGCGCTTGATAATGTACCTTTGGTACTTATTGCTCCAAGAGAGTGGCGACTTACTCAACTAAGCCAGTTGGACTGGACCAAGCATCAGGTGATTATGCCCGAAACTGGCCCAACCCGTCGTACTGCCTATCACTGGTTTGCTGAACACGGTATTCGTCCAAATGTGTATGCTTATGTCGGCGGTAACGAGGCCATCGTGAGCATGGTTGCACTTGAATGTGGCGTGGGTTTTGTGCCTAAAGTGGTACTTGATCACTCCAGTATGGCCAACGCTGTAACCCAAATACCTGTTGAAGATATTGAGCCTTATGCTTTAGGTTTATGCTGCTTGCAGGATAAGCAAAACGAGCCGCTTATAAACGCCTTTATGCAGCTTAATTTGCAAGCGCGAGGCTAAGTTTAAGGCATAGCTGGTGCTCAGCTAGCGCTCAACTGTTTAATAAGGTTATCGAGGGCGCGATAGCCCAATGCTTCTGCAATGTGCGCCCGCGATACGGCGTGCTCATCTTCAAGATCTGCAATGGTTCTTGCCACTTTTAACGTGCGATGAAACACCCGCATAGACAAATTAAGCTGTTTAGCAGCGGCTTGTAGAAACTGCAAATCAGCGTCATCAAGTAAGCATATATCGGCAAGCTCACCCGCGTGCAGCGCACCATTTGGCTTGCCTTGCCGTAGCCCTTGTTTGTGACGCGCTGCAATGACTCGCTTTCGCGTTGCGTGTAGCGAGTCGTCAGGTCTATTGGCACGCTCTGGCAGGTCGTAGTCAGGTAGCCGAGGCACTTCGACTTGTATATCAATTCTATCAAGCAGTGGGCCCGATAACCGGTTCAAGTAGTTGAGCTGTTGCTGCGGGGTTAGTCGGTTATCATCAATATCACCCGTCGGGCTTGGGTTCATTGCCGCTACTAATTGAAAGTTAGCGGGGTATGTCGCGCTTCCTGAAGCACGAGATAAATGCACATCGCCGGTTTCTAGCGGTTCGCGTAAAACATCCAGTGCCTTTCGCCCAAATTCAGGCAGTTCGTCTAGAAACAAAATACCATTATGAGCCAGCGATATTTCACCCGGTACAGGGTTTGAGCCACCGCCAGTAAGCGCCACCGCAGAGCTAGTATGATGGGGCGAGCGGAGGTGGCGAGTTAGAAAACGCTCTGCATGCAGTTTTTCGCCTTTCACAGAGTGAATGGCAGCCACTTCCAACGCTTCTTCCTCGCTCATATCGGGTAATAGCGATAGCATTCGGCTGGCGAGCAGGCTTTTACCTGTGCCAGGAGGGCCCACCATAAGTAAATTGTGTGCTCCACTTGCTGCGATAACAAGCGCTCGTTTGGCTTGCTCTTGGCCGATAATGTCATCCCACCCTGAAAGGGGGCTGTTAAGTGCTCGCGAGGTAAACGGTTGGCCTTTAGCAAGTTTTTTGTTGCCGGCAAGGTGTTCATAAACAGACTGTAAATCGAAAGCAGGATAGCGTGTTGCGTGAGAAACCAATGCAGCCTCTACGTCATTATCACCTGGGTATACGAGCGCAATGTCTTCGTGTGCAGCTGCCATTACCACAGGAATTAGCCCGTTTACTGGCTTTATTTCGCCGTTTAATGCAAGCTCGCCCACAAAGGCAATGTTGAGCAGGCTAATGTCTGAGATGTAGCCCGACGCAGCTAAAATGCCTACGGCGATGGGAAGGTCGAACCGCCCGCCAAACTTGGGAATATCTGCCGGCGCTAAATTGACGGTTATTCGTTTTGCGGGAAACTCAAAACCACTGTTTATCAGGGCACTGCGTACTCTTTCTCGCGCTTCTTTAACGCTGGTTTCTGCCATACCGACCAGTTGAAAAGCAGGTAAACCATTAGCTAGGTGAATCTCTACACTTACCTCTGGCGCTGCCACGCCCTGCCCTGCAAAGGTTTTAACAACAGCCATTCCCATAATCTAAACAACCTCCTCTCGCTGAATACTTATGATTCGTGGTTTTGAAACGCAAACGTGTCAGCGCGGTAAAAATGCAAGCCAACGCAGTCGGCGTAAACTTTAGAGAGAGTCGGGATAAGATGTAACTGTACTAACGATGGGATCTACTGAGAGTGCATAAAACGCTTGGCATGCAATGACCCTGCTCAGCAAACTTAGGCTAGTGCTAGTGGTGGTCGTTGTAGAAAACGGGCAGCTGCCAATGCCAGCGCATGGCGCCAAGCCTAAACAGTACGGTTGTGACAAGGGCCGCAATACCACACCACTGTGTGGCGAGTTCCATTTGCATGCCTATTCCATAAACCACGCCCCCTGCAATACAGGTCATTGCATACAGTTCGCCGTTGAGTACCAGCGGTACCTCTCGGCAAATAACGTCCCGTAACAGACCGCCAAACACGCCGGTAATGGTGCCCATGGCAACCGCCACGGCCATGCCTGTGTCGTTGGCTAAGGCTTTCTCTATGCCAACTACGTTAAAAAGCGCGAGCCCGAAAGCATCGGCGATCAATAAATAGTGAAAAGGAAAGCGTGGGCTAATACGCAGCCAGATAATGGGTATAAAGGCGGCTATCAGTGTGGTGTATAAATAATCGGTATCGGCAATCCAGAAGACCGGGACATCTAACATGACATCACGTAGTGTTCCGCCGCCAATGGCGGTTGCGCTGGCAAGCACGACCACGCCAAATCCATCCATACGCTTTTGATAGGCCATCAGGGTGCCGGAAATTGCGCACACTGCAACCCCCGCTAAGTTTAACCAATGAAACCAATCAAACATCTTCTTGTACCCTTTTACTACCCTTAAAAACTCGCCATTCCTACCGCAAAATACTTGATCAGGCCTTATGTTTCATGCTATTTCTTTGCCCAATATCGAAACGTACTGTTGAGATTACGGTTCGTGATATTGAGTGATGAGGTAAAGCCATAACCTCTAACGAACAACATTTCATAATTACAATGCCAATGGACATAGGTATTGTATGTCAAATATATCATATAAAACAAAGCGCTACTGATGTGTTAGCAGTTAGGCTTTGTTGCTCCTCGCTTTGAACGACCTTAGATGATGTGTTACATCATCAGTATGACATGCAATTTTGAGTAAAACAGCGCGTATTGGAAGTTGAGCCAAAGCATTACTGGTTTACCACTGTTTTTTAGTTTCACAAAAAGGTCTAGCGCCTAAACCTAGAACCTTAAATTAACGGGAAGGATTTATGCCCAAGTTACGTTCAGCAACTACCACCCAAGGTAGAAATATGGCGGGAGCTCGCGCGTTATGGCGAGCAACTGGAATGAAAGACTCTGATTTCGGCAAGCCTATTATTGCTATTGCGAACTCATTTACGCAGTTCGTACCTGGGCATGTTCACCTAAAAGATCTCGGCCAATTAGTGGCACGCAGCGTTGAAGAAGCGGGTGGTGTGGCGAAAGAATTCAACACTATCGCAGTGGATGACGGTATCGCCATGGGGCACAGCGGTATGCTGTATAGCTTACCATCTCGAGAAATTATTGCTGATGCAGTGGAATACATGGTGAACGCACATTGCGCCGATGCCATCGTTTGTATTTCTAACTGCGACAAGATTACCCCGGGAATGCTAATGGCGTCTATGCGCTTGAACGTACCGGTCATTTTTGTGTCTGGGGGCCCAATGGAAGCGGGTAAAACCAAGCTTTCAGACCAGCTTATTAAACTAGACTTGGTTGACGCCATGGTAGCGGCTGCTGACGACAAAGTTAGCGATGCTGATACCGACGAAATTGAGCGCTCAGCCTGCCCTACCTGCGGCTCATGTTCAGGGATGTTCACCGCGAACTCCATGAACTGTCTAACCGAAGCGTTAGGTTTATCCTTGCCGGGCAACGGCTCTATGCTGGCTACCCACGCCGACCGTGAAGGTTTATTTAAACAAGCGGGCAAACAAATTGTTGAGCTGTGCAAGCGTTACTACGGCGACGATGATGACAGTGTATTACCACGTAATATCGCTAACTTTAAGGCTTTTGAGAATGCCATGAGCTTGGATATTGCCATGGGTGGGTCGACCAATACCATTTTGCATCTGTTAGCAGCGGCAATGGAAGGCGAAGTGCCGTTTACTATGGCAGACATCGACAGATTGTCTCGCAAAGTGCCTCACCTATGCAAAGTGGCACCTTCAACACCCAAATACCACATGGAAGACGTACACCGAGCGGGTGGCGTTTTGGGTATTTTGAACGAGCTAAATAAGGCTGGCTTGCTGAACACCGATGTTAATCATGTTTTAGGAAAACCGCTTACCGACGTTATCAGCGAGTGGGACATCACTAACCCTGAAAACGAAGACGCTATTACCTTTTATCGCGCGGGTCCTGCGGGTATTCGCACGACAAAAGCATTTAGCCAAGATTGTCGCTGGGACGAAGCCGATGACGACCGCGAAAACGGCTGCATTCGCTCTATCGACCATGCGTTCAGTCAAGAAGGTGGCCTAGCCGTGCTTTACGGTAATGTGGCTGAAGATGGCTGTATTGTAAAAACGGCTGGCGTAGATGAGTCTATTCTTAAATTCAACGGAACTGCGAGAATCTACGAAAGCCAAGATGATGCGGTAGCAGGTATCTTGGGCGATGAAGTAAAAGCCGGTGATGTGGTCTTCATTCGCTACGAAGGTCCCCGCGGCGGCCCGGGTATGCAAGAAATGCTGTACCCAACGTCTTACTTGAAATCTAAAGGGTTAGGCAAGCACTGCGCTTTGGTAACAGACGGACGCTTTAGTGGCGGTACCAGTGGGTTGTCTATAGGTCACTGCTCACCTGAAGCCGCCAGTGGTGGTGGCATTGGCCTAGTGGAAGATGGCGATAAAATTGAAATAGATATACCCAATAGAAGTATCAATATTGCTATTAGCGATGAAGAACTAGCAGAACGCCGCGCGAAAATGGAAGCCAGTGATAAGCCTTGGAAGCCGAAAGATCGCGTTCGTGAAGTCTCCACATCACTTAAAACCTTTGCGGCGTTAGCAACCAGTGCCGATAAAGGTGCAGTGCGTGATGTGACTAAGCTGGAAAATCTATAATGGCAGCCGAACACGTTAGCGATCATGAATATTTGAAGAAGATCTTACTTGCCCCTGTTTACGATGTAGCAGTGGCAAGTGAACTTTCCTATATGTCTTTGCTTTCAGCCGAGCTTGGCAATGAAATTTTTCTGAAACGCGAAGATCAGCAGCCGGTAAAAAGCTTTAAGCTGCGCGGTGCCTATAACCGTATTTGCTCACTAAGCGACGAGCAATTGCAAGCTGGCGTAATTGGCGCCTCGGCGGGTAATCATGCGCAAGGCTTAGCGTACAGTGCAAAAATGAAAGGTATTCAGGCGACTATTGTCATGCCTGAAACCACGCCTGATATCAAGGTAGACGCAGTACGACGCTTCGGCGGTGAAAACGTGAATGTGGTATTGCATGGCACCAGCTTTGATCAAGCAAGTAGCCATGCAAAAGCATTATGTGAGACCCACGGTTATACCTTTGTTCCGCCCTTTGACGACCCCGATGTCATTGCAGGGCAAGGTACAGTCGCGCGAGAGTTGCTAGAGCAAAACCCACACCTCGATATCTTATTTATTGCTGTGGGCGGCGGTGGTTTAGCCGCTGGTATTGCGGTTTACTTAAAGCAACTAAAACCAAGCATAAAAATCGTTGCGGTAGAGTCGGAAGAATCGGCCTGTTTCATTAAAGCAAAGGCGCAAGGCGCGCCTACCGAGCTTGAAAGCGTCGGCATTTTTGCTGATGGCGTTGCTGTTAAAGTGATGGGGCAGGAAACTTTCCGTCTGTGTAATCGTTTAATTGATGAAACCATTACGGTTACTAATGATGAAATATGCGGAGCAATTAAGGATATCTTTGATGATACCCGTGTTATTGCAGAGCCTGCGGGCGCATTGTCGGTGGCGGCAATTCGCAAGTACGCTAAGCAACACGACCTCAAAGGTAAGAAGTTAGGCGGCATTCTGTGTGGCGCAAACATCAACTTTCATACCCTTCGCTATGTGTCTGAACGCTGTGAATTAGGTGAGCAGAAAGAAGCGGTCTTTGCGGTTAAAATTCCTGAAAACAAAGGTGCGTTTAAACAGTTTTGCGAGTGCGTTGGGGCAAAAGCAATCACCGAATTTAACTATCGCTATGCCAGTGAGAGCGAAGCACATATTTTCGTGGGCGTTAAGCTTAAAGGCGGGCAGCAAGAGTTTGCTGCACTGCAAAGCGACCTTGAAAGCAAAGGGTATGACTGCGTTAACTTAACCGATAATGAGTTAGCGAAGCTCCATGTTCGTCACATGGTTGGTGGCCGTCCGCCAACTATTCTCAACGAGCAAGTCTTCAGCTTTGAATTTCCTGAGCGTCCGGGTGCGCTACTGAACTTCTTAAATACGTTAGGTGAACAGTGGAATATTACCCTATTTCACTATCGCAACCATGGCGCAGCAGAAGGTTTGGTATTGGCAGGCTTTGATATCGCACCAGAAAGTAGAGATGACTTTAACCAGCATGTTGCTGAGTTAGGCTATAAGGTTGAAGAAGTAACAGACAACCCCGCCTATCGTTTTTTCCTGTCGCAACCAGCGAAGGTCTAAATAGCGAAACAGGCGAAACGAGCCTATCTCCCGTTTTCGCTTTGTATTGCTTCGCGTTAAGCGCAGGTTTACCGGGGAGCGATACGAAGCGGCACTATCTAGCGTCTATCTATCAATGAAGTATGGGGATTTTCAATGCCAGCCAAGATAGATTGACGCGCAATAAAAAGCCCATGCAGTAGCATGGGCTTTCTCTTTTTACCTAAGCTCCGTAGTGCTGGCAAATTCAGCCAGCTAGCGTCGCCTTAATTCGAAGCGTTTAGTGTAACGTTCTCCAAATGCTGCATCATTTCTGGCCAAATCAGGGCCATAACGTCAGCACGTAAGGCTTCACACTCTTCTGAGTACTTCAAGCTGCCATCTTTTTCAGAGTCCAGCCAGTGGTTTTCTTTCAATGCACTGATAAAGCTAGACAACACATTCTTATCGTAAAACTCTGGTGAGCTTAGCCCGTAGAGAGCAGATAAGCGTTCAGCCACTTGCTTACTTTCGCGCTCAAGCGCACTTCGGCTAATCACTTTTTCTTTATCAAGAATGGTCAATACCACCGCGTAACGCTGAAGCGTTTCCTGCATACATCGGCTTAACAGCCATGCTGAGTGGAATTGTTTGCAGTGTGCATCTGGCGGCAACAGTTCATCGCCCTCCTGACGCAACAATCCTTTGTTTAGTAGCGCTGTTATAAGCGCATCAGTATGCGCAAGCGCCTCATCTTGGGTAAGGTGTAAGAATAGCTCTTTTTGCAGCAACGGATAAAGCGCCGCAATAAGCTGAAAAATACTGTTCTTCGTGGTGCCTTTCTTCGCGAAGATAGACGCCATAATAAGACCTGGGATCGCGAATAAATGCAAAATGTTGTTGCGATAATAAGTAAGGTATACCGCTGATTTTGGTTGAGGACTGATCAAACGCCCATAATCGTCTTCTTTTACGTCAAAGCGGCCTAATTTCAGCGTATCGCGTAGTAGCTCTTCCGCTGATGAATCTGGAATGGTGGCATCATCGCTGAACGGTACCGCTTTAAACAAGTCCATGAAATCGCCCATTGCTTGTTTTAACTCAGCTTCACTCATGGTCTGTCGTTTAGAAGACAGTAAGCATAACGACGCTAACGCCATACCATTTAATGCCGCTGCGCGGTTAATTCGCGTCATGACATTATTGGCCAGTTCGTTAACCGCAGGTGTCAGCCACGCTGGTTTTTTCTCTGGCTCGGCATCGCGACAATCTCGCCAGTTAGGCACATGATTTTCAAGAAACTGGTTAAGCGCAATGGGTTCGCCAAAATTCACGTATCCGTGACCATAATTCTTGAGTTTACGAATAGCCGAGAACACCTGAAGGTTAGATTCTTTTTTCTTCTTAGAGCCTTTGAGTTCGTTCAAATAGCTTTTCACTTCCATCACGTTCTCATAGCCAATATAGACAGGCACGATACTAACTGGACGGTTAACGCCTTTGAGCATGGCTTGAATGGTCATGGCTAGCATGCCCGTTTTCGGTGGGATCAAACGGCCGGTTCGGCTGCGGCCACCTTCGGGATAGTATTTTACCGAATAGCCTTTGTTAAACAGCAGCTCTAGATATTCTCTGAATACAGCTGTGTAGAGCTTGTTGCCTGCAAAACTGCGGCGTAAGAAAAAAGCACCGCCACGACGGAACATTTTTCCAACCGGCCAAAAGTTCAGATTGATACCTGCAGCGATATGTGGCGTAACCATACCCTCGTGATAAATCACGTAAGTCAATAATAGGTAATCCATGTGACTACGGTGGCACGGTACGTAGATGATTTCATGACCATTAGCCGCCAATTCACGAATGCGATCGGCATGACCTACACTAATACCGTTATAAATTTTGTTCCAGATACGGGTAAGTAGCCTGTCGCCAAAACGAATTAGCCCTTCGCGGTAGTCTGCCGCGATTTCTGTGATGTAGGTTTGGGCAGTCTCTTTCGCTTTTTCATGAGACACCTTCTTGCTTCGTGATTCCTCAGCAATAGCGCGACGCACTGCATCAGAGCCCAACACACTATTATTGAGTTCTTGGCGCTCTAACAGCGTTGGGCCAGTCATGCTTTGACGCTTTCTTTGAAAGTGAGTGCTTGCTACGCGCACAAGCTTATGTGCAATACTTTGGTCACTACCATGTTGATTGGACATCGCGCGTGCAGAAACGGCTTTAGAATAGTTAATAAAGTTGTCGCGGCCCAAAAACAGCACAATGAACAACTTACGAAGCCAACTTGGCGCCGCTTTATCAGCAATGAGATCGCTTAAGCCTGGCTTTCCACGACCCGGGGCACGGCCCCACGTCACATAGACAGGAACAACTTGTAAATCTAGGTTTTCATGGTCTCTATGCAAATGAAAGAGGTCAGTAAAAACGTCTTCAATTCCCGTATCTTTAGCCGACGAGCGGAAAAGGGGCTGGGTTTTACGTAAAAATAAGGTCGACGAATACTCTCGCCCCGCTAATGTAAGGGTTTCTGTAGGACTAGGTAAACCTAGCGCTTTAGTCGACATTCTCAGTGCAAGTTGGTCAGTCACTGAGTTGGTGGGGAGTAGATAAACGATAGGTTTACTTTTATCTATTCCTAATTCGGTTTCAACGTTAACTGGAATGCTGTGGGCTTTAACCAGTAACTTAACAGGATAATGAAATACCGACAGAAGGGCTTTTCGCATCCACGACATGAATTATGTAATCCTATGAAATAAAAACGGGTGAAGTGTAACACAAACGCGTCACAATCTCGCGACAAGCCAATTTCATCGCTTCTCATGCTGTAATGACTATCCATAACATGGGAAGTTCAAAAGCGCCCTTCTCCTTTTCTTGTGAGTCACAGCCATTTCTATAATGGGTTCGAATACAGAGAACGTAACATTAGCTGTATTTAATTGCGGTACAGCCAGACTGTTACTACTTTTATAAGGGCAAATGAATATGAGCAAGCAGTAGTGGATGATCAAAGCCGGTTAAAGACAATTGATGACTTCATGCTCAATAGCGAAGTGCCGTTAGATCTTGATGATTTAATGATGGTGCTCGCAGAGGCATACAAGGTGCCGATCGCACTCATTGGCGTCGTCGGAGAGTTTGAAGAAACCTTTAAAGCACACTACGGAACCACTCTTTCTAAAGTCACTCGTGAACATGCGTTTTGTAGTCACGTCGTTGAAGAGCGCGAGCAGGTGGTTGTTAGCAACGCGCAAGAAGATCCACGGTTTATGCATAATCCTCTCGTCACCGGAGAACCTCACATTTGTTTCTACGCAGGAACGCCGATCGAGATAAATGATCAGGTAATCGGTGCCGTATGTTTAATTGATACCGTGCCAAGAGAAATAGACGCAAAACACTTAGAAGTTTTAGAGAGAATAGGTGCTTTGGTTAGTCAGCATATTTCGCTTTCAAGAGAACACGAAGCGCTTAAACGCGAGCATGGGCTTATTGAGAAGTCTCCTATTGTGTTGGCAACGTGGCGCTATGATACGTCGTTGAGGCTGGTGTATATCTCGAAAAATAGTGAGCGTGTATTGGGAGTTTCACCCCAAGATTTGCTCACTGGAACGGTGGCATTGAGTGAGGTGCTGTCTGAGGAGGCGGAGGGGGATTTTACCTTTGCTATGCAGGCCCACATGGAAGGTGTGGAAACGCACACCTGCCGTCTTCAGATAAAGACGCCAACGCGTACTATTCGGGTGAGCATGATATCAACGGCAAATTTTCGCGAAGACGGCATGTTGTACTCGGTTCAAGCATTTTTGTTTGACACTAGTGACCAAAAGTATGTGGAAGATAAGCTCAACAAAACCAATCAGCGGATGCGTTTATTACTCGAGGCTTCAGAGTTAGGAACATGGGACTGGAACTTGGCCGCCGATGTTAATCAAGTCAACAAGCGCTGGTGCGACATTGTTGGTCTTGAGTATGAATACTATGACAGTGGCTCCCGCTTTTTTAGACAGCTCATTCATCCCGCGGATTACGTCAAAGTTGAAAAGCAGCTCAACATGCATCTAATTGGTAAGAGCAAAGTCTTTAACACCACATTTCGCATGAAACACACTGATGGCTCTTGGGTTTGGGTTGAAAGTTATGGGAAAACCGTTGAGACAGATGCCCAAGGTAAGCCGGTTCGTATAGCAGGTATTCATAGAGATATAACGCAGCGAATGGAAAGCGAACTGCATGAGAGAAAGAAAACCCAGCTCCTTCAATTTATCAATAAAACCCGGGCATCATATCTCCAAAACAATGACTTGACGATGGCGTGTCAGTCCGTACTGGCTGAACTCATAGATATCTCAGATAGCCAGTTTGCCTTTGTCGGCCAAATGAAAGGAGACGGTAGCTCATCTAGACTTTTCATTCATGCGATTTCTGAAATTGTTTGGGATAACAGTAGCTTTTCTCAATATGCAGAATACAAAAAACGAAACCTCTACTTTAGTAACTTCGATAACCTTTTTGGAACCTCAATTTTAACGGGAGAAGTTACCATTAGTAATGCGCCAAACAGTCACCCTAATTCCAAAGGTGTTCCGCACGGTCATCCGCGCATTAGCCGATTTTTAGGCCTACCAATAAAAGTGAAAGATAAAGTAGTGGGAATGGTCGGTTTAGCGAATAAGTTTGATACCTACACTGACGAAGATGCTGAGTTTCTACAGCCCTTTTTAGATGCTTTGGCTGGCTTGTTCTACGCAGTAGAGCTTGAGGAAGCCCGAGCCGTTGCTGAAGAGAAGCTTAGGCATTTGGCGATGACTGATTCTTTAACGGGCCTTTATAACCGACGCGCGTTCCTTGACGAGTGCATCTCATTTTCAAAACAACATTGTCGAGGATGTGTTGCTATTGTCGATATTGATCACTTCAAAAAAGTAAACGATACCTACGGTCACGATGCTGGAGATCAGGCGCTTATTGCTGTTGCGAGAAAAATAGCTAAACATAATCAAGCGCCAAATGTCGTGGCTCGATTAGGAGGAGAAGAGTTTGCAATAGTCATGATAGGTGACAAGAAAGAAGAGATCCATAGGCAGCTAGAAGCACTGCGCATTGCTGTTGAAGAAGGAAGGGTGACCTACAAGACAGACACGATGAATTTATCGATCAGCATTGGCGCAACATTTGTTAAAGACACCTATGAGGCGGATTTCAGCGCCCTCTTATCGCTTGCTGACAAGGCGCTGTACAGAGCCAAGGAGCAGGGCAGAAACCAAGTCGTATGGGATGAATAATAATAGTACGTGGCTTCGCCTACATTAAATATAAGCGTATACGCTCAAGGCGCTGTTGCTAGATTGATAAAGTTAAGTTATAAAAAACGAATATTTTATTAAACTTAATAATTAGGCTTGTTTTGAGCTTTTAACTAAAAAGCCGACATGCCTTTTAAATCAGGGACGATGTATGAAAACTTCGCGCTTGGGTTTTTCTGGCCTTTTTTCTCTTTTAGCTCTAACTGCGTGTGGTGGTGGAGGTGGCTCTGATTCTTCTCCACCTACAAACCCACCACCTCCACCTGAGCCGACAGCACTAGAAATTTTATCAAATCCTTTAGATTACTCAGAGTCACGACTAAACTCAGCGGCAACCACCTATGCTGATGCGAACTACAGTGGAGAAACGAAAGTCTCTACTGTGGATATCAGCGCAGTACAAGAGGTTTACATCACGCTCTTTGGTGACAATACAAGTGGCTCACCCTATGTAGATCAATATGATATCTACACCTTCCTAGATGAGAACGGCAACGTTGAAGGTACGACCGAGTGCTATGAATCAGGATCAGTAACATACTCAGGTAAGCTTGATGAAGACACGGGTAAAGGAACGATTACTGTAGACTATGATCAGTGCATTCAATATTACGACTCCACTCGGTATGACGGACAATTTTCGCTAGTTATTACTGACGCAGGTGAAAACAGCTCCGAAGTAACGTCTTATTTCACTACTTTGTCTATGCTAGACGGTGGCGTGCGCACAACATTAAAAGGCTACTTAAGTGTTGATTTTCGCTACCGCCCACAAACAGGTACGTTTTATGAAGAGACGAGGCAGTATCTTACTGTCACGCACAATGGTGAAACTTACAAGGTCAGTGGCACATCAGCAGAAGGGGTGACAAACAACACCTTCGTGTCTGAACTTAATGGTTCAATCTACATTGCGTCTAAAGGCAAATTGGACTTTGCATATTCTTCTGATCAGGGCGACCTTCCCTATTCGTCATCTGGCTCGCTGGTCGTAAAAGGAGATAAAACGGCTGGAATTGACGTTATTGATGGCGCAGTTCGCTATGGCGAAGATAACAACGGCGATGATATTTACGATGTAGGTGTATACTTTAATAATCTAACAGCGTTTGCCAGCGGAAATCATACTGGCCTTGCGCTTTCAGATATCGATGCGATATCCGTACCTCCTGTAGTGAATCAGCCTTATTACTATGCCTATGAGACTGTCTATACCACAGATGAAGTCACCGTTGAGCCTGGCTACTATCATGATTCAGATACTCCCGACTCAGAGCTGGTGATTTCGTTTCGCTGGTATGTAAATGGTGTAGTCCTTGACGATGTTAATGGTACCACGCTCCCACCTTACAGCGCAGTCTTCGGTGATGAAGTTAAAGTTACCATGGTGGTGTCAGACGGTATTAACGTTGTTGAATCCCAGCCTACTTTCGTTGAGATCGGCAATTCTCCTATGACGCTCACTGCATCGAATATGCCTGAAGTAGTAACTGCGGGCGGATACGTAGAGTTTACCGTATCGATGAGTGACCCAGACAGAGTTGACGATGACGTCGCGGGAGAGCTTATTTCAGCGCCTCCCGGTGCTTCGTTAAATGCGGAAGGTCTGATGACCTGGAATGTACCTGCGAATCAACTTTTCAACGCTCAAACTTATATGTTTAGTTTCGCTAGCTTAGACGGAACTGAATCCCAACAAACGCTCGAAATCACTTCTTATGCGGACAAGGCCCCGGCTTATGCTCGTACTACTGTGATGGCACCAATTTATAATCACGGCTTTGCTATTGCTTCGACCAATGGTGTAAGTGAACTTATCACGGTAAATGCTCGCAACGTGGGCGCATTTTCGCTAGAAGGCAATACGCTTAAAAATACCTATGTGTATCCGTATAAACTGCCAACTAAAGGCGAAATTAGAAGCGTGCATACCCAAGATGTTGATGGTGACAATAATGATGAAATCTACCTTCTTACTCAACAGGGATTGTCTGTAATAAAAGACCGCGAAAGTAACGCAGAAGCGGTGTTTATTATTGAAGATAGTATTATTTCTGGCTTATTTTACGACATCAATGGTGACGGGGTTGATGAAGTTGCTTATTTATATGGGAGCGAATATTACAATGCGACTTCTATTGCCATTGTAGATGTTCGCACAGGTGAGCAGTTGCAACAGTACGATATTGACGGCGTCAATAACCTTGCTTTTGGTAACGTAGATGATGACGCATCGATAGAAATGGTAACGAACAATGGTTATGTATTTGATATCGAAAGCGGTGCCAACCAATGGCTATACGGTAGCGGGTTCAGCGACGCATTTGTTGTGCTGGGTGATATGAATAACGATGGTGTAGATGAAATCATCGGTGCCGATAGTTGGAATGATATCTCAATCTACTCAGCAGTATCGAAAAGCAGTTTGGCAACGGCGGAACATGGTGACATTTGTGATATCGCCTATAGTAAAGAAAGCCCAGCTACAGAAGGAATAGTGGTTGTCTCCGAGTGTCAGTGGGGACAAGTTAGAGGTTTTGCATTAGAAGCGGGACAAATCTCTGAGCAGTGGGCTCTTAACCACAACACTTACAGTGGCATGTCACTTCTCATTGACGATTTAG
The DNA here is from genome assembly GCF_037029575.1 of Alteromonas sp. CH_MED4-4. Taxonomy (NCBI): domain Bacteria; kingdom Pseudomonadati; phylum Pseudomonadota; class Gammaproteobacteria; order Alteromonadales; family Alteromonadaceae; genus Alteromonas; species Alteromonas sp. CH_MED4-4. The sequence continues at coordinate 143,227 of NZ_JAYMEU010000003.1, forward strand.
ACAATGACAATGTGGACGACATTATTTGGACTGGTGAGAATCAAATTTTAGTAGCGCAACAAGATGCCAACGGTGAATATGCCTTATCAGATATAAAAGGTGCGCCGCGCGCGAGTAGATATCATGCCGCGGGTTGGGCACCTTATGGCGATAATGATGAAAGAGCCGTCTTTGTTAGCGATACAAGTAGTTACGAATCATCTATTCAGATTTTATCGGTAGATAAAGAGGATAACTTTGCGATAAGTGCTGAGGTTGGCGAAGATGTCTATAACTATAGCAAACCGGTCGTTACAGACTACAACAATGACGGTGTGGGTGAGTTACTAATAGGGGCACTGGATTATAGTTCGTCGTTTAATGTCGTGAGACTTACAGATAACGCTATTCAGTGGACACTGAACAATAATCAGAATAGTGAAATTTCGTTTATTGAAGCCATTGACGTAAATAACGATAGTTACGCCGATGCAGTTATTATTGAGAACAATCGACTTAAAGCGTTTGATATCGAGAATCAGGTGCTTATCGACTCAATCATTAACGATTTTTCAATTAATGCGCTTGCTGCCTCTGAAAAAGACGGTGTGCATTATTTTGCTGTTGGGGGCTATAGTTCGCTCAAGCTCTATAAAATGCAGGATGGTGAATTTGTTGGATTGAATGAATTGGAAACCAATTGTGACCAATTGCTCACGGTAAATTTTGATAGTGATAGCGAACTTGAATTTGCGTGTTTAAATAGAAACTACAACACCATCAATGTTTATGACGTGGCGAGCGATGCATTAGAACTCAAAGACGCTATAGCACCGTCATTCTACCCTCAGTATATAGCGGCTGTTCCAACGACGTCGTCTAATCAGTCGATTCTCGCTATCTACCAGCCTAACGAGAATGACTATTCGTACAATTATTATGACAGCATCGCATATCGCGTGGTTGAGGTTGATAATAAAGGCAATGTGGTGTGGCAAAGCCCTGGACTTGGGCTCGATAATGTTGAAGGCATGCGCACACGTCAAAATAGTGATGGGGAGCTGGAGTTACAAATTAGTAACCCGAACATGGCTCTTCTCGTAAAATAAGAGGAAAGCACTTGTCGTAGGCTATTGCAGATCGCAAAAGACGCGGCAAGTGCTTGTTATTTAGTTTTAGGTGTATATACTTACAGGAACTGTATGAACAGACAGGTCTTTTATGCGCCCACTCACAGCTCGACAAACCGAAGTTTTAGAACTTATTAAAACAACCATGTTAGAAACGGGAATGCCGCCTACTCGTGCGGAAATAGCCCGTCAGCTTGGCTTTCGTTCTGCTAATGCAGCAGAGGAACATTTGAAAGCATTGGCGCGTAAAGGCGTGATTGAAATTTTGCCTGGTACGTCTCGTGGCATTAAGCTCAATATCCCTCTTGATAACGACGCACAAGAAGAAGAAGGCCTACCGTTAATTGGGCGTGTTGCAGCCGGTGAGCCGATCTTGGCGCAAGAGCATGTTGAATCGCACTACAAAGTCGATCCTGCACTGTTTCAACCCCATGCCGACTTTTTGCTACGCGTTAACGGTATGAGCATGAAAGACATTGGTATTTTAGACGGTGATCTTCTCGCTGTTCATCGCACCACTGATGTTCACAACGGTCAGGTGGTTGTGGCGCGTGTAGATGAAGACGTCACCGTAAAGCGTCTAGAGAAACGCGGGCGTGAAGTATTGCTTCATGCTGAGAATGATGAGTTTGCACCAATAAAAGTTGATTTAGCGACTGAACATTTTGCGATAGAAGGCATTGCGGTGGGTGTGATCAGAAACGCTGACTGGATGTAGTATTTTAGCTTGTTTGTATAAAAGCGGCGCGTTAGCCGCTTTTTTTATGTCTTTTGTTCCTGTTTTTTTCTTCAATCTGCCAACTTAGGTTTTATCCTGCCCAGCAAACCTGTTGGTTTTCTGCGCGCTTATTTTTATCATTACTCACGTTATTCTTTCTATGAATGCTTCAAGTATTTTCCATTTTTTATTGTGAATTTTGTTTGAAATCGACATTGAGTCATCGATTACTTATTGATTTCTTAACTAGTTAGTCGAGCATTTACTTTAACCCCGTGTTCAAAATGCCTGTTTGATTCCAAGGGCATCCCACAGCAATCGCTTTCTCTTTTTTGCACTTGAAATCCCCGCGACCATTTTAGTAAATGATTAAAAATTAACCACTTCGTTAAATTTTTAATAGAAAAGACTAGACGGCGCGACATTATTGCGCAATTCTTATACAGAGATTAACAAAATAATAACAATGACTCTAAATTTGTTTTACAAGTTGAGGTTATGGGTCAATCGTTCGCAAACCATTTGGTAGGGCATCGCGCAAATTAATCAGCGTCTTTGACCACGCCATTACGGAGGTGCTGAGTGAAACAACTAACGACCGTTTTCGCAAAATGGTGTTCTAGTATACCAATTTTGCTTTTTTCCCCTTTGCTTTTTGCGCAAGAAGCAAGCGAAGAAGCCTCTTCGCTTAATTTGAGACGCGGTGCTACCGACATCAGTGGGCAGGTATACGACCTCCATATGTTGATGTTCTTCATTTGTGTAGGTATCGCGGTTGTAGTTTTTGGCGTGATGTTCGCCTCAATGTATCTACATAGAAAGTCCCGTGGCGCCAAGCCAGCTAATTTTCACGAAAACGTGAAGGTGGAAATTGCTTGGACCGTTATTCCTTTCCTTATTCTTATTTTCATGGCGGTACCCGCAGCGAATACCCTAATTGCTATGGAAGACACGTCTGAGCCTGACATGACGGTGTTAGTAACAGGCTCTCAATGGAAATGGCATTACAAGTACATGGATAGCGATGTAGAGTTTTATTCTTTACTCGCCACTCAGCGCGAGCAAATAGAAAACAAATTTCAGAAAACAGATAACTACCTGCTGGAAGTTGACCGTCCCTTGGTTATTCCTACTGGGAAAAAAGTACGCTTTCTTATTACCTCTGACGACGTTATCCACTCTTGGTGGGTTCCTGACTTTGCCGTGAAAAAAGATGCCAACCCCGGCTTTATTAACGAGTCTTGGGCCAAGGTGAATGAGCCGGGTATTTATCGCGGACAGTGCGCAGAGCTTTGTGGTAAAGACCATGGCTATATGCCGGTTGTGGTAATTGCTAAAGAACCCGCCGAGTTTGAAAAGTGGATGGGCGAACAAGAAGAGATTGTTCGTAAAGCAAAAGAAGAAGAGCAGCGTCTACTTTCTATGAATATGTCTATGGATGAACTGATGAAAGAGGGCGAGCGAGTATACAACGCAACGTGCGCTGCTTGCCATATGCCAAATGGTGAAGGTTTACCTGGCGTGTTCCCGGCATTAAAAGGCAGCAAGATGGCACTAGAAGATCAGCAAGGTCACATTGACATCGTGCTGCATGGAAAGTCAGGAACAGCCATGCAAGCGTTTGGAAAAATGCTAAGTCTTAAGGAAATTGCCGCCGTAGTCACTTACGAGCGAAATGCCTGGGGCAATAAAACTGGCGATATGGTTCAAGCCAAAGATGTCAACGCAGTGGCAAACGGAAACTAGGAGCAGACAATGAGCAAAGCAACTGAAGTTATTTCGCCAGATACCTCTGCGCCTCATGACGGTCACCTACATGATGACCATGAACACCACGATCATATTCCTAAAGGGATAACGCGTTGGTTGTTTACCACTAACCATAAAGACATAGGCACACTTTACCTGTGGTTTGCCTTTATTATGTTTTTAGTTGGTGGTGCGATGGCCATGGTGATCCGCGCTGAACTATTCCAACCCGGTCTACAAATTGTAGAGCCAAACTTCTTTAACCAAATGACTACGGTACACGGGCTTATCATGGTATTTGGTGCAGTAATGCCAGCCTTTACTGGGCTCGCAAACTGGCTTATTCCCATGATGATCGGCGCCCCTGACATGGCGTTACCGCGCATGAATAACTGGAGCTTCTGGATTTTACCAGGTGCCTTTCTCATTCTATTGAGCTCGCTCTTTATGGAAGGCGGCGGCCCTGCTTTTGGATGGACTTTCTACGCGCCCCTTTCAACGACTTACAGTGGCGATTCGACAGCGTTGTTTGTGTTCTCTGTTCACATCATGGGTATTTCATCCATTATGGGTGCGATTAACGTGATTGTGACCATCTTTAACATGCGTGCGCCAGGCATGACCTGGATGAAAATGCCGCTGTTTGTATGGACGTGGCTTATCACGGCATTCTTGCTGATTGCGGTAATGCCAGTGCTCGCCGGTGCGGTTACCATGGTGTTAACTGATAAGTTCTTTGGCACGAGCTTTTTTGATGCTGCTGGTGGCGGCGACCCGGTTATGTTCCAGCATATTTTCTGGTTCTTCGGGCACCCTGAAGTGTACATTATGATCTTGCCCGCTTTCGGCATTATCTCGCAAATTGTTCCTACCTTCTCTCGAAAGCAGCTGTTTGGATACGCGTCTATGGTTTACGCCACGGCGTCGATTGCGCTGCTCTCTTTTGTTGTGTGGGCTCACCATATGTTCACCACGGGCATGCCGGTGTACATGGAAATGTTTTTCATGTTTGCCACCATGCTTATCTCGGTGCCTACTGGCGTGAAAGTGTTTAACTGGGTAGCGACCATGTGGCGCGGCTCACTGAGCTTCGAAATGCCAATGATGTTCGCTATTGCCTTTATTGTGCTGTTCACCATTGGTGGGTTGTCAGGGCTAATGTTGGCGATCACGCCCGTGGACTTCCAATATCACGACACTTACTTCGTTGTAGCCCATTTCCACTATGTACTGGTAACTGGCGCGGTCTTTTCCATCATGGCTGCGGTGTATTACTGGTTGCCTAAATGGACGGGAAAAATGTATGACACAACCTTAGCTAAATGGCATTTCTGGTGCTCATTGGTATCGGTCAATGTGTTGTTCTTCCCTATGCACTTTGTGGGTTTGGCTGGTATGCCACGCCGTATTCCTGACTATGCATTGCAGTTCGCTGATTTTAATAAATGGATAAGCCTGGGTGGTTTTGCATTCGGTTTATCTCAGCTCATCTTTCTTGCCCTGCTTATCAAGGCATGCAAAAAGCAAGGTGAGCCGGTATCAGCGCAAGTTTGGGACGGCGCAGAAGGATTGGAATGGGAAATTCCATCACCCGCTCCTTATCACACGTTTGAAACGCCACCTGTCGTTAAGTAACGGTAGGTGGAGTTGTGAATAGGTCATTCCTTTCAACCGGCAAAAGCCGATGGGAACGACATTCACACATTGCAGGTGGTGAGGGAGATAAACGACTAAGCAAGCGTTTACCAACCTTCATCTATGGATTTACCCGGAGGTCACGTGATGTCACAGCAAAGCGCAAACAACAAGATGGTTATTAAACTTGTTGCTATTGTCATTGGCATGTTTGGCTTCGGCTTTGCCCTTGTTCCCTTGTACGACGTATTTTGCGACGTTACGGGAATTAACGGAAAAACCGAAGGCACGGCTGCGGTTTATCAATCGGTTGAGATTGATGAGTCGCGAGAAGTGACCGTCGAGTTTATTACTCGCACAAATACCGGTATGTCCTGGGAGTTTCGTGCTGAAACCAAGCGCGTGAAAGTGCACCCTGGCGAACTTAATACGGTGTCGTTTTATGTGAGAAACCCTGCATCAAGCAATATCGTAGCTCAGGCCATTCCCTCTGTATCCCCCGGAACGGCAGCACTGTACCTGAACAAGACTGAATGCTTCTGCTTCAATCAGCAGCCATTAGATGCGGGTAGTGAAGCCTATATGCCCATGCAGTTTTATGTAGACCCTCAGCTACCTGAAGAAATTACGTTTTTTACCTTGCAGTACACACTCTATGACGTCACAGCGCGAGCCAGTGACCTAACGACAACACCGAATCCCTTTATGGCTTCAACACCATCAAATGGCGAATAGGCAGAAGGGGTAAGGAGAAGAAAATGCAACCCGAAGTACAGAATCACGAATACCAAAAATATTATGTACCCGCACAAAGTCCATGGCCCATCGTAGGGGCCGTTGCTCTATTTCTTATCGCCGTAGGTGCGGGCAATTATGTGGTGCAAGCAACCAAAGGTGAAACAGGCTATGGCGGTCATATCCTTTTAGCGGGGATAGCAGTATTGCTCGTTATGCTTGTAGGTTGGTTTAAAAATCAAATAGACGAATCTATGGCAGGGCTTTACAGCGATCAGCTGGGGCGTTCATATCGACAAGGTATGAGCTGGTTTATCTTTTCAGAGGTAATGTTTTTCGCTGCGTTTTTCGGCGCCCTCTACTACGCGAGATTTATTTCCGTTCCGTGGCTGGGCGGCGCATCGAACAACGCTATGACCAATGAGGTCTTATGGCCGACCTTTGAGGCCATGTGGCCGCTGGTGTCAACGCCAGGCGGCACTACCACACAGGAAATGAGTGCTGCGGGGTTGCCCACAATCAACACGGTTATCTTGCTTATCTCATCTATTACACTGCACTTCGCTCATGTAGGACTAGAGCAAAACAAACGCAAACAGCTAACCCTAATGCTGGGTATCACTATCTTACTTGGATGTGGGTTCTTGTTCCTACAGGTAGAAGAGTACATACATGCGTATCGCGACTTGGGGCTTACGCTTCAGTCAGGCATTTACGGCAACACCTTCTTTATGCTCACAGGGTTTCACGGCATGCATGTGACCCTTGGCACCATCATTCTAATTGTACTGTTTTTTAGGGTCTTGAAAGGCCATTTCACGCCTGAAAACCACTTCGCGTTTCAGGCGGGGAGCTGGTACTGGCACTTTGTAGATGTAGTGTGGGTCATGCTCTACATCTTTGTTTACGTACTTTAAAAGGGAGCCCCAAACTCAGTAAGGCCTTGGGTTTGGGGTAATTAAACCGGTACCAATAGCGATAAGAATAATAATAACAATGACGGCAGAAGTGAGCACGCGTCGACCAATGTACTTACTCATAGGGCCCTTAGACGTGTCATTTTTCATCATGATTCGCATCGCCATGAACAAATTCACAATCATGTACAGCACCAACGCAACAAGGACTATTTTTATCAACATATTCACCTCTGTTTTTATTCTAATTTTGCATGGTGCGAAATAATCATGTTTTCTCGCACTCGCCACGTTATTCCTTGGTTACTCACGGGCTTTAGTGTGGCGATTATGTGCGGTTTAGGGTACTGGCAACTTGATCGCATGGTCCAAAAGCAACAACGCTTAGCTAGCATAGCGCAAAAGCAAAGTAATGGAACCTTGAGTTTAGAAGAGGCGTTGTCTCATGATGATCCTCGGGATATTACCGTATCGTTCAGCGGCGCAATAGACGCTAACCATGTGTTGCTATTAGATAATCAGATTCACAATCAGCGGGTGGGTTTCGATGTCATCGTACCGGTAAATACCAATGTCGGGTGGCTCTTGGTTAACTTTGGCTGGGTGCCTGCGCCAGACTTAACGCGCACGCTACCGGAAATAAATTTTACAAGCCAAACGCGCGAATTAATCGGCGTGCTTAGCGTGCCGGGTAACAACCCCTTAGTGAAAGAAACCAACATGGCTTTGTCGCAAAGCCCCGCGCTGGTACAACACATAGAATTCCCTGCACTAAGCAACGCCTTAGAGCGCAAACTTTTACCCTTTATTCTTCACCTTACCACGCCTGACCCCGCGTTTATTCGTGAACATCAGGCCGTCGTAATGTCTCCTGAAAAGCACCTTGGCTATGCAGTTCAATGGTTTGGTTTAGCCATTGCCGCTGCAGCCATTGGCGGCTTTGCAATTAGTAAGAAAGGACGTAGTTATGAGTAATGCTGCTTCGAAAAAAACATTAATTATTATGGTAGCCGTGTTTGTTTTACCTGTTGTTTTGGCAAAGCTCGCACTTGATAACGATTGGTTTACTAAAGGCGCGACAAATAAAGGTCAGCTGCTCGCGCCGACCATCGACATGAGTGCGCTTTTAGAAAACGCGGAACCTAAATGGCGTTTGTTGTATGTGATGCCAAGTAAATGTGACGCAGTGTGCGAGAACGCACTTTTTAGCATTAACCAAGTGTGGCTTGCGCTAGGTAAAGAATCGGACCGTGCCCAAGCAGTGGTCGTTACTACCGCTTCAAGCGACCAAACTGCGATAGCCGCGCTAGAAGACTACCCTTTTGTCGAAACCTTACCCGTTACTACACCAACGGCGCTTGCCTCTAGCAGTGTTTATATTGTTGATACGCAAAATAACGCCATGCTCTTTTACGACATTAAAGACGATAGAAAAGACGCCGTGATGGAAAGCCGCAACATGCTGGCAGATATGAGAAAGCTTCTTAAATTATCGCGTATAGGATAATGGCCATGAAAAAATTAACCCTATTCAGTATTTTTCTGGCTGCAGTCGTTATTATTCTCGGTGCGTATACGCGTTTGACCGACGCTGGGCTAGGATGTCCCGACTGGCCTGGATGCTACGGTAACCTAACCGTGCCTTTGAGTGAGGAAAAAGTGGCACAAGCTAACGCCGCTTTTCCCGAACGTCCAGTTGAGGCGTTTAAGGCGTGGAATGAAATGATTCACCGCTATTTTGCAGGAACGCTGGGGCTGTGTGTTCTGGCTATTGCCATTATTGCTATTCGGCAGCGCGACAAAGGCACGCCCGTTAAATTACCTCTGTTACTGCTGGGGCTTATTATCTTCCAGGCAGCACTTGGTATGTGGACCGTGACGCTCAATCTGCTTCCCGTCGTAGTTATGGGGCATTTGCTGGGGGGCTTCTCTGTACTCTCTTGCCTGTTTATTCTCTACCTCCGCTTGCGCAACACCGCAGGCGATGCATCGAAAACTAAACAAACGCCCATAGCGTCAGCTATGCATGATCAGGATATTACCGACTTACCTCAAGCCAAAGTCTTTCAGCGAAACCTTAAACTTTTCGCCTTCATTGGGCTTGGCGTGCTTGTTACCCAGATTGCTCTTGGTGGATGGACTTCTGCCAATTATGCTGCGTTGGCCTGTACGGAAATGCCGGTCTGTGAAAGCGGTTGGCAGGAAAGAATTGATTTGGCAGGTGCATTCAGTGTGCCTGACGCAGACAACTATGAGTTTGGTGCTCACGATTACGGCGAACGAGTTACCATGCACATAGTGCATAGGTTCGGCGCGGTCATCACGTTTTTATACTTACTAGCACTAGGTATAAGTGTGTTGGTAAGCCGCTACACCACAAGTAAACAAAAATATGTGGGTACGTTTATGTTGGTAGCATTGTGCACGCAAGTGGCATTAGGACTTAGTAACATTATCTTTATGCTGCCGCTGGCTGTCGCTGTAATGCATAACGCGGTCGCAGCCGTGTTACTTCTCTCCCTACTCAACCTCATTTTTACCGTATTCTTGGCACTAGAAAACGATAACGTCTTCGGTACAGAAAAACGAAATACAGGCTCATTCTCAGGTTCGAAACCACTGCAGGGTGCAGGTGCATTTAGCATCCACGAAGCGCCTTTGCACGACCCTTTAAACGCGTCAACGTCTTCTCATATTCTCCCTAAAGCTCCAGGAGGTTTCCATGGCTAAATCGGTCTCTTTACATGCGCGTACTTCACGTCAGCACAATGTAGTCACGTGGCGAGATTACTATGAAATGACGAAGCCTAATGTCGTCATGTTGTTGCTGTTAACCGCGTTAGTAGGCATGTGTTTAGCTACGCCTTCGTGGGTAAACGCAACCGTACTTATCTGTGGCTTATTGGGTATTGGTATGTTGTCTGCGTCTGCTGCCGTTATTAATCACGTTGTCGACCATAAGATAGATAGTGTGATGGCGCGTACTTTTAATCGCCCCGTCGCAAAAGGCAAGGTTAGCGTAAACAACGCGCTGTGGTTTGCAGGCGTTTTAGGTGTGGTTGGATTTGTAGTGTTAGCTCTTTTTGTGAATATGCTAACCGCGTGGTTAACCTTAGCAAGTCTAGTAGGCTACGCGTTTATCTACACGATGTATTTAAAGCGAGCGACACCGCAAAACATCGTGATTGGCGGTTTAGCTGGGGCTGCTCCACCGCTTCTAGGTTGGACCGCGGTTACAGGGGAAATACATGCCCATGCCCTGCTTTTAGTGCTGATTATCTTTACCTGGACGCCGCCGCATTTTTGGGCGCTCGCTATTCATAGAGAAAAAGATTACGCCAAAGCGAAGGTGCCCATGCTGCCGGTAACCCACGGTGTGTCATTTACGAAAACGTCAGTGTTGCTGTATACAGTATTGTTGGGGCTTGTATGTTTGCTGCCCTACCTTACAGGCATGAGCGATCTCATTTATTTGATTGGCTCAAGTGTGCTTAACATTGGGTTTTTATACTATGCATTAAAGTTAAAATTCGATGCAGAGCCACAAACTGCAATGAAAACTTTTAGGTTTTCAATTATTCATCTCATGGTATTGTTTGTCGTATTACTCTTAGATCACTACATACCACTGAGTTTATGAATCAACGAACTACCGTCGGCCTTGTTGCATTTTTAGCGCTATGTGCAGGCATCGTAGGGGCGCTGTATATCGCGCCCCCAAATGTTGAAAGTCAGCCTGAATACTTTCAGACTTACCCAGAGCCGAGAGCATTATCACCGTTTTCACTTACATCTCATGAAGGTGAAGTGTTTGATAATTCGTCGCTTGAAGGGCAGTGGAGCTTAGTATTTGTGGGCTATACCTTCTGCCCCGATATTTGCCCAACTACCATGGCTGAACTGAACGGCATATATCCTGAACTAAAAGCATTAAATAGTGTCGAACCTATTCGAATTGTTTTTGTATCCGTTGATCCAAATCGCGATTCAATTGAAAGACTTTCAGAGTATGTGAGCTATTTTAATGAGGAGTTCATTGCCGTAACTGGAGAGCACAAGGCGCTATTCCCGTTTGTACGTAATTTAGGAATGATGTATGCCATTGCTGAAAGTACCGATAACCCCAACTATTTAGTTGATCACAGTGCATCTGTCGTACTTGTCGACCCTGAAGCTAGGGTGATAGGAAGATTCAAACCAAAAAGAGAGCCAGGAAAGCTATCGATAAGTGATTCCCAGCAAATATTGGCTGATATGCCAATAATAATCTCGAAGCAGTAATATGGAAATCAAAATAAGGCAAGGTGTGGCATCTGATGCTGCGCAAACTACGCCGCTTATATTGAATGCGGCGCAGTCTTTGTTAACGTCTATTTTTGGACAAAATAAAAATAAAACAGCTGAGGGCTACCTGTCTCATGCATGGGAGCTCGGTGGCGGGCAATATGGCTTTAAGAATCATTGGGTGGCGTGTAGCGGCGACGAAGTACTCGGTGTTGTGACCTCTTGGCACAGCAAACTTGGTGCAACATTTGATAGGGCGACCCTTGATAGCATCACATCGTACTTTACCCTCGATGAGGCTATGACAGTGCTCATGCGCAATCAGACCGTGGCCATCAATCTTACGCCGCCTACTAATACCGAACTCATGATAGGCCATCTCTCTGTTGAAGAAAGTGCCCGTCGAACGGGCGTGGGAACGATACTGGTTGATGCTATGCAAGCGCGAGCAGAAAAACTGAACAAACGTAAAGTGGTACTAGATGTTGAAGTGTCGAACGTGCCAGCCATTCGTTTCTATCAGCGTCATAGTTTTGTGGAAGAGTCGATAAATAAAGGTTTTATTCGATTTTCTAAACCTGTATAGGTAAACGTTTCCTTATATAAGCGCGAGCCCAATCGATATGCGCTCGCGCTCAAGCATAGATGTGCCTTATCGACATGCCCTAGTCTGGGTAATTGCCGTTCTCATCTGCCACAAAGAAGGGCGTAGAGTACCAATAATAACGCCATGATTGCGCATTAGACGGTGCTGTACAATTGACACGTGAACGTCCAACTGGAAGCGTTTCATCAAGGGTAAACGTAAGCACATTTTCTTCTAGGCTAGTCTCGATAGGGTCGCCGCCGAAAAAACAATTTACTTGTGTAAGGCGAACATCGTCACTGTCTATCGTTAAACTAATGGGCGATGACAGGTTTCGCGCTGTCATACGAGGGTCTTTATGTGAACTTTGTGTCACTGGCATGGCAAGGCTATTAAGCTTGGTCTTTAGCGTTGCCAAATTGGCGTAAGGACCGGCCGCGGGGAAGCGCGGTAGTGCCTGCATGTCGCTAGATGGGCCCACAGCCCCGGAATGCTGCCCGAATCCAATGTAACCTTCAGCTTTGAGCTTATTAGCGAGCGCCGTGTTGTATTCACCAAACGGGTACGCTAAATATTTAAGGCTAATATCCAGTTTATCTTCAATCTTCTTTTCAGCACTTTCTACGTTCTGCCAAACTTTCTCCAGCCATGCGCGCTCGCCCATTACTTGCTCACCGTTTAGCATATGAAGGTGGTCTAGCGTGTGGTTGGCAAAAACAACGCCATCGTTATGCATAGCAATAACTTGCTCCCATGTTAGCTGCTTAGGACCTACGCCAATTTCATCAGGGTTGATAAACACGGTATAGGGAAAACCTAGGTCAGCCAGTATTGGGTGAGCATTGTCTAAAATGTTTGCGTAGCCATCGTCAAACGTAATCGCAACCGCATTTTCTGGCAGTGTAGAGTTGTGTTGTATCGCAGAAACAACGTCCTGAAGCGAAACAACAGTGTGGTGTGCGTCCAAGTATTCCATGTGCGATTTAAAGGCTTCAGGCGAAATACTGGTACTGGCTGGTGTTGAAGACGACACATGGTGATAAAGCAAAATGGCGGCGTTAGGCGTGGTGCTAAGACTAGAGTCGATGTTACTACCACTTTGTTCCTTTGTAGTGGAAGTCGCATCAGCAACAGGGTTTGCATCTGAGCTTGAAGCAATGCTAGGTGAGACCAACAAAACATTGAAAATTCCCGCAAGCATTGAAGATAAGATCTTCAAACGCGTACGACTCGTCGTTCTATTTTGAATTACATTGTTGGTTTTCATATCATCATCCACTGAGTGCCTAATCAAATTCAATAGCATGGTAAACTCCAAATAATGCGACTTGGCCAATCTTATACATGGTCAAGCTGGTACGCATTTCACTTATGCCGCTGCATAGGTTGATAGTATATAGCGAAATTAACCCCTACTGAGATCATTTATGTCCCCTGCCCAACTAACTCAGCGCTCCTTTTTTGACGACCATTCCCGTCTGTTGGCGTTAGCGCTTCCCATGATCTTAGCGAATATTACTACGCCTCTATTAGGTTTGGTGGATACCGCGGTTTTGGGACACATGTCTTTACCAGCCATGCTTGCAGGGGCTTCGGTGGGCGCACTTATCTTAACGCAAATATACTGGGTGTGCGGGTTTCTTCGCATGTCATCAACAGGCTTGAGTGCACAAGCTAAAGGCTCACCGAACAATACATTAGAGTCAGCAAAAGTGCTGTGGCAAACGGTGGCGGTTGCTCTAGTGTTAGGGGCTGTGGTACTTGCTCTTCAATCTCCTATCTTGTCTATAGGCTTAGCTTTAACTCAGCCAAACAGTGAAGTTGCCCTGCATCTTCAAAACTATTTTTCGACGCGGGTATGGGGCGCACCAGCTGCCATGCTTAATCTGGCATTAGTTGGATGGTTAGTAGGGCAGCAAAAAACGCGCAGCGTCATGGCTATTCAAATTGTGGGAAATTTATTGAATGCGGGACTCGATGTAGTGTTTGTGTTCGGGCTTGGTTTGTCTGTAGCTGGCGTGGCGCTGGCCAGTGTTATCGCTGAGTATACCATGGCTATAATGGCGCTAGCGGTGGCGTTTAAGCGCGTAGGCGGTGTCGCGGTGAGTGCATCGTGGTTTAACCGTGCAGCTCGTAAGGTACTGATGAAGCTTAACGGTGACATGCTATTACGTAACTTAGCATTACAGGGCTGCTTAGCGTTTCTCACCATTCAAGGTGCCCGTTACGGCGAAACGTCGGCGGCCGTCAATGCCATACTCATGCAGTTCTTTGTTCTTATTGCATTGGGACTTGATGGCATAGCCTATGGGGTGGAAGCGCTGGTGGGTGAAGCCAAGGGGGCGTCAGACAGCAGCGAAGTGAAACGACGCACCTACCAAGGGTTAGTCTGGTCGAGTATTTTTGCCCTTATTTATAGCTTGATATTTTTCGCTGGCGGTGAGGCCATTATCGCGCTGCTTACCGAACATAGTGACATTGTAAAAGCTGCGCTACCTTATCTTGGTTTAATGGTATTACTTCCTCTATTAGCGCATTGGTGTTTTTTGTACGATGGCGTATTTGTTGGTCTTACCCGAGCCAGCGCAATGAGAAATACCATGATAATAAGTGCGTTAGGGGTGTATTTTCCCGTTTGGTATCTAACGCAAGATCAGGGTAACGTCAGCCTTTGGTATGCTCTCCTTGCCTTTTTACTCGCTCGCGGTATGACATTGGCCTGGAGCTTTTATCGATTAGATAAACGCGGTGAGCTAGCGACACCGCAAAGCTAGTGTTTTATAACGCTTCGCTGACCTTACTTAGGGAAGGCGTGCTGAGCACGCTGCCTCTCTCAGTTTTTCTAGGCATCATTCAGTACTATTTTTTTGCTACTGTGTTTTTTGCGCAGTTCTTTTTTGCACAATGATAATAGTGTGTAGTTCAGGGTGCTGATCGAATTCAACGTGACGAACAAACCCGCCTGCTTCTATCAATATTTCTATGTATCTATGTAGCCCCAGCGAGGCGTAGTAGACTTCTGGGCCCATTACTTCGTTTGTGTGTTGGCCGCTTTCATCTGTACCCCCACAGCTAAAAAGCAACACTCCGTTATCGTCTAAGTGATCCACTAGCTTCTTAAGCAAAGGCTCTTGCTGCGTTAGGGGAATATGCCAAAAGCTATCCCAAGCGCTAATAAACGAATAGTGCTTGGGGATAGTGAATGTACACACGTCGGCGCAATAGAAGGTATGAGCGGGTAATTGGGACGTCGCAATGACCAGCATATCTTTAGAAACATCGATGCCTTCGTAAGCTAGCCCTGCGCTTTCGATAATCGGCACAAAACGATTGGTGCATCCGCAACCTATGTCTAGTGCGTAACCTCGTTTCTTTGGTTTGTCGTTATTGCTCGCTTCTCCCTTATTAGGCGCTTCACTCTTATCAAGCGCTTCGCTAGGCACCGTATCAGGCTCTTGTGATGGGGTGTCCGCTAAAAATGACAATGCTTTTTGGTAGGCGGTTAACCCATTTTTCTGATTAAATTCAGGACGAGTCCAAAGGTGTGTAATGGTGTCGTAGGCCTTGCCAGTTTCTTCAGGTGTCATATTCCCTCTGTTAGCTGAGCTTTTTCTGGTTCAAGGTTAATTCATCTAGCAACAATGTATAGTGCAAAGTGCAAAGTGCAAAGTGCAAAGAAGAGAAAAGGCGAAACCCGTTTAGGATATTGAGCGGCCGGACAGCAACACCTATGCAGTTTCGTTTGGTTAGGGCTTATATGTAGACTTAACTAGGCATTACCCAAAGCGCTATTACTCAAAGGGCTATTACTCAAAGGGCTATTACTCAAAGGGCTATTACTCAAAGGGCTATTACTCAAAGGGCTTTGGGCCAAATAGACAGCTTAAAGCAAATAGCCTGCAAAAAGAGCGTGATCATTTAAGCAGGCAGCACTACAGCTATTTTCTTACGATGTGTGTGGCACAGAGTTTGTTGCCCGCTGGGTCTCGCAGATAAGCAAGATACAGTTGGCGTTCCCCATTGCCTCGAATACCCGGTGGGTCCTCGCATGGCACGCCCCCATTTTCGCTTCCTACTTTATGCCATTCATCAACGATGTCTGGTGTTCGAGCGGCAAGGCCGAGTGTGGTGCCATTACCGTGTGTGGCAGCCTCTCCGTTAATCGGCTTTGTTAGCGCTAAAATACCTTTCGGCGTATAGTAAAAAACCCGTCCGTATTCATCAAAAACGCCTGGTTCGTATCCTAATACTCCTAAAATAGCATCGTAGAATTTTTTTGATGCTTCAAGGTCGTTCGCACCAATCATTACGTGGCTAAACATAGCTGTGTCCTCTGAAAATAGTAGGGCCAATTCCCTTTTATCAAAGTTAGGTTATGTGTGTTTCGCTACTTACCCTTTGCTAACGCTTTAGGGAGCCAATGCAAAATCTACCGCAGCTGAAGCATGGATAGCGGTAGTATCGTATAACTTAACTTTGGTGTGATGTTGTTGAACTAATAAGGCAATTTCTGTGCAGCCTAAAATGATGCCTTCAGCACCCTCGGCCGCCAGTTCATTTATAATGTCAATATACGCGTTACGGGATTCAACACAAATCACGCCCTTGCATAATTGTTCATAAATAATGTTATGAACCGTGTCTCGTTGTTGGGCATTTGGAGTAACAACATCAATGCCAAAAATCTCTTTAAGGCGTGATGTATAAAAGGTTTGTTCCATGGTGAAGCGGGTGCCCAGTAGCCCAACTTTCTTAACCCTATCTTGTTGCAACACGCACCCCGTAGCGTCGGCAATGTGAATAAGTGGAATGGTGATCTTCTGCTCTATGTCTGTTGCTACTTTGTGCATGGTATTGGTACAAATTAATATGGCTTTTGCACCCGCAGTTTCTAAGTGCTTCGCCTCGCGGATCAGTATATCGGCGGTTTTATCCCATTCTCCTTTATGCTGAAGCTGCTCTATGTGGGCAAAGTCAACGCTGCTTATTATCAGCGGTGCGCTGTGAAGGCCGCCAAGTCGAGCGTTTACACCACGGTTTATGGCTTGATAGTAACTGACCGTTGATTCCCAACTCATTCCGCCAAGCAGGCCCAGCTTCTTTGTTGTATTCACCACAGCTCCTTTTCATATTGTTAGGCACTTTGCGCAACCTCTAATCTACCTATAACCCGAGACGAGCGCTAGGCGAACATAAATGAACGGGAGACAGCTGCGCAATGTAGAGTATGGCGTATGGGTAAAACTGAGTTCAATCAGACTGGCTTACATAAAGAATAGGGCAAGAAGGTATGGCGTAGAGCCGGAAGAAATCAGAATTTAGGCGGTGGCTTTTTGTTTTTTATAAACGAAAAACGCTGAATAAAAATTCCCCAGTAACCCAACATGGCGATAGCGAAACCGACAAATAATATAAGAAGGCTCAGGTAATGCAGCGTGATATGAAGTTCACTTAAGGTAAACAACAGCAAGACGCCGACAACGAAAATAGATAGACCTATTTTGAATCGTTGCCAGCTTTTGTGAATGTCTTGCTTTAGCATGAGATAGTTATCGAGATATACACTTAAGCAAGTGCAATATTACGCTTAGTAGTAAGAGTGCTCACCCGCTTGGTGCTCAGTCGCATCGCGCACGCCCTTAAGCTCGCCAGCGAATTGCTCAACCATTTGCTTCTCAATACCTTCTTTAAGCGTTACGTCTACCATTGAGCAACCATTGCAGCCGCCGCCGAACTGAAGTATGGCATAGCCATCGTCAGTCAGTTCTGTCAATACAACATTGCCACCATGGCTCGCTAACTGAGGATTGATTTCCGACTCAATCATATAGTTAATTCGCTCAATTAATGGTGCGTCGTCAGACACTTTACGCGCTTTTGCATTAGGTGCTTTTAAGGTTAACTGTGAGCCCATTTGATCGGTAACGTAGTCAATTTCCGCTTCCTCTAAATAAGGCGCGCTTTCTTCATCTACGACCGCATCGAAACCATTAAATGGCAAACGGGTATCTGTTTCTTCAACCGCGTCTGGTGGGCAATAGGACACGCCACACTCAGCCGACGAAGTGCCTGGATTTACGACGAATACACGAATATTCGTGCCAGACTCTTGTTTACTCAACAGTTTTACGAAGTGAGCCTGGGCTTCTTCTGATATAGTTATCATCAGCAAGTCCTACATATTTTGAAATTTGGATTATTGTATCAAATTTACCTGAGTAAAACAGTCAGGTATTAATTAAATAAATTATTCCAGTGAATCGAATTTGTTGAGAGGCGTGCACATCGACACTATTCTCAACCATAACAACAAGACGGGAAGCGCTATGTTCGCGAAATTGCATTACACCGCCAAAAAGAATCCATTCTCACTCGTTTCATTATTAGCCCTTGGTACCATCGCCTTTGGGGCAACAGCCAGTCAGAAATCATTAGCACAACCCGCCTCTGCTTCAACTGTTACTATTGCACCTGATGTAGGCGGGCAGCCGGTGACAGCATACTTACCTGACACGGTATCCTACAACCCAGCTATTCCCACGCCTGAATCGATACTAGGCGCCGACATTGGCGAGTGGCATGTGCGTCACGACCAAGTCGTCAATTATATGAAACTACTTGCCGAGAAGTCTGACCGTATCACCATTGAAGAAACCGGCCGTACTCACGAAAACCGCCCACTTCTGCTACTGACAATCACAGCGCCCTCAAATAGAAACAATATTGAGGCGATGAGGCAGCAACACATTGATGCAATGGAAAGCGGCAAGAAAGTAGGTAGCGATGCTCCCCTTATTTTCTACATGGGCTACAGTATTCACGGTAACGAGCCTTCCGGAACCAATGCTTCACTTGCGTTGGCTTATTATTTGGCCGCGGCTGAAGGTAAAGAAATTGATGCCTTGTTGAATAACAATATTGTGCTGTTTGATCCGTCTTTCAACCCCGACGGGCTTTCTCGATTTGCTCAGTGGGCAAATATGCACAAGGGCAAGCAGCTGGTTTCTGACAGTCGACATCGTGAACACGATGAGGGGTGGCCGTCAGGTAGAACAAATCATTACTGGTTTGATTTAAACCGCGACTGGCTATTGCTGGCGCACCCAGAGTCGCAGGCGCGAATTAAACAGTTTCATAAATGGCGCCCACATATCCTCACCGATTTTCATGAGATGGGGACAGACAGCACCTATTTTTTCCAGCCTGGTGTGCGCTCGCGTAAAAATCCACTGACGCCTGATGAGAACGTAACGCTAACTGAAGCGCTTGCCCAGTATCATGCTGCCGCGTTTGATGAGCAAGGGGAGCTCTATTTTACCCAAGAAGCGTTTGACGATTTCTACGCAGGCAAAGGCTCGACCTACCCAGATTTACACGGCAGTGTGGGTATTCTTTTTGAGCAAGCAAGCTCACGGGGCCACATTCAGGACTCTATTAATGGCAAGCTTGCCTTCAAAGACACCATAGCAAATCAAATTACTACGTCTTTAAGCACTTTTAGAGGCGCATTGGCAAATAAGGCTGCTATTCTCGATTATCAATCGGGTTTTGTTAAGAGCACACAGTCACTGGCTGAAAAGGATGAGCAGGTAGGTTTTGTTGTTAGTGCATCGAATGACACAGCTCGCTTTAACGCATTTGTTGCATTGCTTGAACAGCATCATATTAATTACGAGGTGTTAACGAAAGATGTTGAGGTAAGCAAAGTTCGCTATGGTGCAGGGCGCGCGATTTATATTCCTTCAAACCAGCCTCAATACCGTTTAGTAAAGTCAATTTTCTCTACCCAAACCTCGTTTGAGAACAACACGTTTTACGATGTATCAACGTGGAATTTGGCTTTGGCTTTCAATTTGGATTACGCGCCTCTAGATAGGGGCGATGCGCGAAGCCTAAAACTTAGCGACAACACCGCACTTGCACAACCAACACTTAACGATATTCACCCAGACGCATACGCGTATGCGTTTTCATGGCAGCAGTACTATGCGCCAGCCATGCTGCAAACGTTATTGGAAGCTGGCGTTAAGGTGCGTAGTAGTGAAGAAGCGTTTTCCGCTATTAAATACGATGGCAACAGCATTGAGCTTCAGCCTGGCAGCATAGTTGTACCGAAAGGTCTGGGTCAGCCAGAAAACTTGGCGGCCATTTTGCGCGATGCGCAACAGCAACTTCAGGTGCCTGTATTTAGTTTGCGCAGTGGGTTAACACCCACAGGGCACGATTTGGGTAGCCGAAGCATGGCGCCTGTAACCTTACCTCAAGTATTAATTGTTGGCGGTGAAGGTACCAGCGAATACGAAGCAGGTGAAATATGGCACTATTTCGACACAAAAGTGGGGCTGGCTGCCAGTATCGTTGAGCAACAACATCTGACAAGCGCGTTTAATGATCCGAGCGTTACTTATACGCACCTTCTATTCCCTAGCGGTGGATATCGCTTTAGTGAAAGTGAAAGAACTCAAATTGAGCAGTGGGTGAAAGCCGGTGGCGTGATCGTGGGGCAGAAATCCGCGTTGCGTTATTTCGCTCAACATAAATGGTTAGACGTAGAAATTGTTAGTCGAGAGAGTATTGATAACGCGTTCGATGAAAGCGAACTCAGCTATAAAGATGGCGCATCGTTATACGCCAGAAAGTTGGTGGCTGGCGCTGTGTTTGAAGCCAATATCGACAATACTCATCCATTGTTCTACGGCTATGATAACGACACACTGCCCATGTTTAAAACCAATAATATGATAGTGGAGGCCAGTAGCTCACCCTTTATAACACCTGCACGCTACACTGATGAGCCTCTCTTGGCTGGGTTTAGTGACAAAAGAATGGTTGCGCTAATGGCTGAATCAACTGCTGTGACGACTCAAAAAATGGGGCGCGGCGTTGTCATTGGCTTTACCGACAATACGCAGTTTAGAGGGTACTGGTATGGCACGAACAAGATGCTGGCCAATGCAATCTACCAGTCTCACTTTATTCGCTAAATCAGCTTGAAAGGCGCGGCGAATGCCGCGCTTTTCAGTATCACCGCTTCTGCTCACTAGGCTTTCTGATACAGACTGCTTTTAGGCGGTGGCGTAAATGCCGCGACCCACACCTGAATGTGTAAATTTGGGTAGCGTTTTTTGAGCCTTTTACTCAATGTATTCACGGTCACGCCGGTGGTGAGTACGTCATCGACGATTGCAACGCTGAAGTTGCTGCCATCTTTAATGCCTTGCGCTATTGCTATCTCATCATCGATACACTGCGTCGATAGACTAAATACACGGCTTGCGTTTTCGGCTCTCGCCATTTTGGATAAGTGATGCTGCACGCTAAAGCCCCGTCGTTTGGCCCACGACTGGTTAACTGGAACATTCAGCTCACTGCTTATGCTTTCACACAGAAGCGTAGCCTGATTGTAGTGCCGTGTAGCAAGTCGCCATGCACTAATTGGCACCGGAAGCAGCACATTGGGCACTGATAAAGTGCACTGTCGCATTTTATGGACAAACCAGTTACTTAATACTTTTCCTGCCGTAAGGGAATGCGTAAACTTTAACTGGTGAACCAGCGATGACATTGGCCACGTATGAAGTCCCAAAACGCGTAACGCGTCATAGTGGCTATGCTTGACGTGGCCTGCCACAGGGCCATATTGAAGTAAGTTACTTCCGTGCAACGTGGCATCGAAAAAAAATATGTCATCTTCACACCAGTGACATACTGGCGTAGGACTTGCCTGATAACATAGCAAGCATGAAAGGTTCATAGTGTTGATTCCATCAACTTCCTTGAATTGTCGAACGTCGACCTGTTTTCATTATTTCGTGTTGCCTCAAAAACACGTGACTGCCTAAGGAGGTGTAAATGGAAAGTTTGCATACAAACGGCGAGCTTGTCACCCGTACTCAGGGTACAGGCGTAGATGTGGTATTTCTTCATGGTTGGGGTATGAACAGCGGAGCGTTCACATCCTTTATTCCTTATTTAAGCGATAATTTTCGCGTCACCACCATAGATCTTCCTGGGTTTGGGGAAAATGCAGAGTTCGTCCCGTCACCGTATAACGTGGAAACATTGGCTCAATCCATTGTGAACCAACTGCCAGACCAGTGTGTGTTGGTTGGGTGGTCATTAGGTGGACTAGTTGCGCAAAAGTTAGCGCTGTTAGCACCAGAAAAACTTACCGGACTGGTAACGATTGCTTCAACACCTCGATTTATAGCAGGGCCTTGTTGGCCGGGTATTGCTGCCGATTTACTTTCAATGTTCGAGACTCAGCTTGAAAAGAACTATCAGAAAACACTGGAACGTTTTTTGGCAATTCAAGCGATGGGCAGCGAAACGGCAAAGCAGGATATTAAGGCGATCAGAGAACAGGTAACCCAATTCCCAGATCCCGCCGAGGAAGCGCTTAAGAAAGGTTTACGCATATTGTCTACTGAAGACATGCGTCAAGACGTGGGGCGAATAACTATACCCACGTTACGATTGTATGGCAGGTTAGATAGTCTAGTGCCGACCAGCGGAATAGATCGTATATGTGAGCTACATCCGCAGGCCGATACCGTTGTTCTGCCTCATGCGTCGCATGCGCCGTTTATTTCACATCCTCAGCAAACTGCTGACATTTTATTTCGCTTTGCCGCTGGCGTTTACCAGCAAAAGGCGTCTTAATAAAGCGATGACATGAAGCTTCAAACCGCGGCTTGCCGATAGTTTGAAGCTTTTCTTACCTTTGACAGCTTAATAAAAATCGCCTGCTTACAATAAGTTAATGACAGGGTGTGATACATGTCTTTCCATTTGTGTGAAATTGGTTAATAATTGCACATGAGAGGTTAGGGGTAGTGTATGACAAGTATTGATGGTTTAAGTGCAGGCTCTGCATTTGCAGCGGCTCAATATGGTTTACAAAATGCCAGCGATGGAATTTCGCAGGCAGCATCAAATATTGCTCAGCGAACTGCTGAGGATGCGGTAGCACCCGCTCAACCTATTGCGACCAATACCGACACGACAAACACGTCATCGAGTTCAACGTCTACCTCCACGCGTCTCACTGACGACTTAATCGCGCTCAATGTAAACGAACGTAATGCTCAAGCCTCTGCCAAAGTACTAGGTGTTGCCGATGAGATGCTTGGTACCATCATAGACGTGCTTGCGTAGGCGGAGCAGTTACGGTGAATATCGTTACACCAATCCTTAACGCCATTGCTTATCCCACGGCGAACATAAATACAGAGTCTGCACGTAGAGATAACGTGCAGCGTGAAACTATTCCCCAAGCGTCAGATTCCCAGCAAGGGGCTTCTCAAAAAGGCTTGGGGTCAGAAGCCGATAAAGCGAAGAGCCCCGGCCAGCCGCCAGCGCCGGTTACTTACGAACGCCCTCAGGTACAAACAGAACTTCAAGCTGCCTTTCAAAACGTATTTGGGCAACAGAAAGATAATGCGCAAGATGAGAGTGCAGGCAAGCAGGGCGCGCAAGACAGGCAACAAGAACAGCAAGAGAAACAAGACGCTGCTGAAATTGAGCAGTTAAAAGCCCGGGATCAGGAAGTGAGGGTTCACGAGCAAGCGCATGCTTCAACAGGCGGTCAGTACGCCGGTGCTCCGCAATATGAATACACTACAGGCCCTGACAATAAACGCTATGTGACCGATGGCGAAGTGTCGATTGATGTTTCAGAAGAAAAAACGCCTGAAGAAACGCTGAAAAAAATGGAGCAAGTGCGCGCAGCCGCCCTCGCACCAGCTGAACCTTCATCACAAGATTTAAAAGTGGCTGCAGAGGCTTCTCAAAAAGCCACAGAGGCCCGTAGCGAGATTGCCAAAGGCCAAACAGAAACGGCTTCAGCAGGTTCTACCTCAGCACAAAGCAATGGCATTGTCGCAGACACTGGGGCAGCTGTGCAGCCCGATACAAATATAGGCACCACAACCGATTCCACTGCGAATATGGTGTTAGATAATCAATCTTCATCAGCAGACACACAAGGCTTTCAGGCAAATGAGTCTAATGCGATGCAAACACGGATTGGCCGAATTCAAAATGCTTATTTGCAAGCTTACACCCCCTCTAGAGAAGGTTTATCGCTTCAAGCATGATAACGTGTAATTAACGCTAGCTGCTTAACATTGCACGAACGATTTAGCCCGTCATAGCTAAGGGCTAAATCGCGAAAAAAGCACTTTCACTTCCCTTGCATTGCCTTAAAACCAGCAGGACTTAATAATCCAGTATTGCCTTTGTAAACGGATATTTAGGTGAGTCGCCAGTGATGTCTGAAAGTACCGAGTTCATGGTATCTACGTCGCTATCGAAGCCGCCGTGGGATGTGGCAGCGGTGGGTTCACCTTCTTTCCCCTCACTGTACTTAAACGTCACGTTAGGCAGCGGCTGATTAAACACAGCCATACCTAACAAGGGCATCTCTGGTTTGGATTCAAACGCATTTGATACTAAATAGAGCAACGACTTCTGGTAAATGCGCGCTACGTGGTCATCTTTTTCCAACGCTTCAGATAAGTTGTAAACCGTGGTCGATTCAATGTGTTTCCCTTCTATAAGCGCAGAGAGCTTTTCGTTGAACAAGGGGTAGCTAATGGCTGGAGCCAGTAAATGCAGACTCTTAATCGTTATGTTTTCATCAACTTTACACAGCCTAGATAGGCTGTGAGCATGAAAAATAGAGCCTGCCGAATGACCGACGACATGCAGCTTAATATCTGAATTGTCTTTCAAGTAGGCGGCCAATTGCGTTAGGAAATACGTACCATCTGATGTGGTAC
Organism: Alteromonas sp. CH_MED4-4; assembly: GCF_037029575.1. NCBI lineage: Bacteria > Pseudomonadati > Pseudomonadota > Gammaproteobacteria > Alteromonadales > Alteromonadaceae > Alteromonas > Alteromonas sp. CH_MED4-4. The sequence goes on from NZ_JAYMEU010000003.1 coordinate 167,742, forward strand.
GGGTAAAAGGCGTGCAAGCGTCTGATTTCATTTCTCGCCACAGGGCGCCGCCTACTTTACGTGTTGACCATTCTAGTATGCGGTCGGTGTAGTCAGTGAAGGCTCCAACTTTGTTGCTAATCTCTTTATTCTTAAAGCCCAGAATATCTTTGAGTTCTTCTAGCATACCCGTGTCGTACATGAAGTGAATGGGGTAAATATCGTTTTTAAGAAAGGTGTCTTTCATGGCAGCAATGCGTTTAGCCGAAGCTTTTATGCTATTTAAGCCGCCGTGTGCATATAGCATTACATGGCGATGGTTACTGTCAGAAAGTTTTTCAATAATGGCATCGACGTGGTTTTTATTGCTCCAATATTTACTTCTGGTATCAAAGTGTCCGTCGTCGAAATGAACGAAGTGATCTTGAATACTCACCCGTGGAGTGGAGCGAGAAAACAAACCCTGTGCAATAGAGCGCGTAGCTTGGTGGTAAGTGCCTGTACCTGAAATAGGAAGTGCGAGTTGAACAACCCACGCATCCATAACGTTTAACGCCCAGTCATCGTAACGCCAAAGTGCCAGCCCTGACTTTTTCCAATCCGTCCCCCAGGAGTTTTGGATCCAGAAGCCTTCATCGTTATAGCCAACAATGGCAAACGCATGGCCACCCATGGGTTCAGGCCTTAGGCTTATTACATCACCTTCGCTATCTTTCCAGCCTTCATGAATTCTGGCAGAAACAAAGATTACGCCCACTTCGTTAAGCGCCGCATGAAAATCGCTAATTTCTCGTTCAATACGGTAGTACGCACCTAGCCTGTGATTGCTTGCATTGTTAGCAATAGCTAGGGTCATTTCAAATTCGTTGCTGTGCTTAATATCTTCAGTTAGTGACTCGTTACATACGCCACTGTTGTACCACCCCTTAATTGCACCGCGGCAGCTTGAGCCCTCATAGGCTTCGCCTAACCATTCATCGTGACGTTTGGCCATAGCATAAAGCATCCACGGGCTAACAGTATGTTTTCGGCCCTGCTGACGATAAATGAAATTGATGGTTGCCGCCAATGCGAAGCCCGTACAGGCACCATCTTTCCCTTGATCTAAGATAACCAAATTGCCCGGCGGGTCGATAAAAGGCTTAAGTGGCGTGAGATTTGGTTGGTAATAACGATCCCTAAGGTCGGGGTAATCGGCGCTGACATTCAGCATATTTTTTGAGACAGGCGAGTTCATAAAATCATCCTTTGATTAGGGCAAATGAACCTTGCTGTACAGACAGGTGAAACGTTCGTACACCAAAGGTCGAAAGCCCTTAGCTCATTACGGTTGTCCGAAAGTGCTGCCTTGAAAAAGGCTGTGGTCAAATGAGCGACATTACCTTCGTCAAACGTGAAGGCATTTACAGCATGTCAACGGCCTCGCTAAACGCTAACAACATACGAACTTCGGTTTCGGTGTGACCCACACCTTTTCATTGTTTCGGTATTTTGTAGTTTGACACTCTTTATTCAAGAGTATCAGGGCGCATGAATTTCCATGCGTCCCATCTAATGTAACACAAACTAATGTAGCAAAAGCGGCAAGGCAAAGGGAAGTGAGATAAAAGAGCTGCCTTATTTAGTTAACTATTGGCTTGCTAAGCCAACACTTGCCGTTTTTCAACGCTGCTAGCGCAACATCAACGAAGAAGGGGAAGAGACAAAGCTTTCAATACGATGTCGCCATTACGAAACAACATAAATTGGATCGTAAATGTCGTTATAAATTTTTAGAAAAGTTACTTGTATTATCAATGTTGTTTTTGGTATTGAGGCGAGACTTAAATGTTTAAAATAACGCCATTGCTATTTTATTGTTTTTCTATACTAGCGACACCGACGGTGGCCATTGCCGCTGACGTAAAGTTAAATATTGATGTCGAAAGCTCTGGTCCGATATTGAATAAAAATATTTATGGCCAGTTTATGGAGCATTTAGGCAGAGGCATTTATGAAGGCATTTGGGTAGGTGAAGACTCAGGCATACCTAATGAAGATGGCTTCCGATTAGATGTACTACAAGCATTACGCGATTTAAAGGTACCTTTATTGCGCTGGCCAGGGGGCTGCTTTGCAGATGAGTATCATTGGCGAGATGGTATAGGTCCGCGAGATAAACGCCCAAGAACAATCAATAGTAATTGGGGAGGGGTTATTGAAGATAATGCGTTTGGCACCCATGAATTTTTCCAATTTGCAGAGTTATTAGGCGCACAAACTTACGTCAACGGCAATCTGGGAACAGGCAATCCCCGGGAAATGGTAGAGTGGCTGCACTATATGACCTCTGATGCAGATACGACGGTTGTTCGCGAACGTAAAAGAAACGGCCGAGATAAGCCGTTTAAAGTGGACTACTTCGCCATTGGCAATGAAAGCTGGGGATGTGGTGGTAACATGACACCAGAATATTACGCTGATCTTTACAAGCAATATTCTGCATTCCTCAAAGCCCCAGAAGGAAACCAACCTAAGTTTATTGCCAGCGGTGGTACTGACGATCAAACAGAGTGGACAAAAGTACTCACCGAGAAAATTAACTCTTCATGGAGTTTAAAAATGGACGCGATAAGCCATCATTACTACACACTTCCGACCGGAGATTGGAGTAATAAAGGAAGCGCCACAGGTTTCCCCGAAGATCAATGGTATTCAGCGATACAACGCACTTTGCAAATTGAAGCATTTATTGAGAAGAACCTCGCCGTTCTTAAAGAAATGGATCCTGAAAACAAAATCGGTTTTTATGTCGACGAATGGGGATCCTGGTACGACGTTGATGAGGGGACTAACCCTGGTTTTTTGTATCAGCAAAATACGTTGAGAGATGCGATTATAGCTGCACTGAATATTCACGTTTTCAATCGTCACGCCGAACGCGTACAAATGACGGTAATTGCTCAGATGGTTAACGTATTGCAAGCCATGATACTCACTGATAACGAAAGAATGCTTTTAACGCCCACATATCACGTATTTAAGATGCACATACCGTTTCAAAACGCGACCTACCTTCCAGTTAGCCTAAGTAAGCCACTATTAAATAAACACGCAGAGATAAGCATTCCAAGTATCAGTGCTTCAGCAGCCAAGGCACAGGACGGTAACACCTATATTTCTATAGTGAATACGCAGTTGAATAATGCAATTGAAGTAGAGCTTAATCAGATAAAAAAGGTCAAAGGGGAAGTATTAACCAGCGATAAAATGGACGAGCACAATACCTTTGATGACCCGAACAATATTCAACCTTATGAGTACTCTACTGGCGTTAAAGATGGTAAGGCCGTCATAGTCGTCCCAGCAAAGTCGCTGATGGTGCTTAATTTAGGCCAGCTTTAATCAAAAAGTATGGTGTGAACAGACCCGCAAAAGCAGTGGGGCGTAATATAATTTAAGCGTTCAGTTTGCGCTTTCATTTAACATTAATGTTTTTTATAAGAATAGAAAGAATTATGCAGATATTACTTATTAGACAAATTGCGATGACTGTAGCGAGTATTACTCTTCTTATTGGCTGCTCACCTCATCAAGGTGACGGAATAAGTCTTGATAATGACTCTGAAGCTTTCAAGCCGCAAGCTATTACTAAATATAAAGCCTATACTAAGCAATTCGACGATGACATACACATGTCTAAAAACCACGCAACAGGACATGTTGGGGATCTCTTTTTTACCCACTGGAAAGACGGTGGCGAAGCCTCTCTCAAACTAAGTCAAAGCGGAGAATTTGAAGTGAGTTGGGAGGGCGGCGGATATAATTATGTTGGGGGCCCCGGGTGGCATTACGGAGATGTGAGCCGCGAAATTGGCTATCGCTTTGAACAGGAGAGTGGCGCTAGTTATATTGCACTCTATGGATGGGGATACGACAGCAACATGTCTAAAGACAATCCTGCTCACTTAGTTGAATATTATGTTCTTCAGCGCTGGACCTATGATCCTAGCCAAAACGGCATTTTCGGTAAGACCTTTGTGAGTAACGGCGTTGAATACACAACTTATCGAACTATACGAGAGCGAAAGCCCTCTATAAATAATACGGCCACGTTTTATCAGTATTGGAGTAAACCGTCTAAACCCATGCCTCTAGGCGAAGATCATAAAATTATCTTTGCCGATCACGTGGCAGCTTGGGCTGACGCAGGCTGGATTCTTCCTGATATGAATAATTTTGACGCAAGCGACGACCCTACATATCAAGTTATGGCAGTAGAAGTATTTAATCCTGCAAAGGACGGTAAGGCGACTGGTAAAGTGTGGGATGCTAGTGCTCAATTTTAACTCAGTTGCCTAACCGGCGCAGTTGTAATCTTGTGTTAATTATCGACTTTGATTATCCGATGCCGACGGTAACGCACCAATATTTTCAAAAGCGTTCGTTACCTTCTCTGGCAAGACTATATTCACTTTTTTGGAAATATGGCGCTGTAGTTCAAACCGCTTTAAGTCAGGGGAGACAAAGACTGTTCTGGGATGTCCGTTAATCAGTTGACCATTGGTTTCATATTGAGCTGTGCTGTCTTGCAATTTATCGAGTGTATTTATTTCACGATTGCAGGGCTCTGAACTACTTGTAGATAATGTTATCAGCGGCTGTTGATTTTCAGGTTTTACATAAGCGTTTCCGTCCAGTTCAGCAAGTTGAGCTTTCTTGTATTGGGCGCATAAAGCGTCCTCTTGATCCACACTTAGTAAAGGACCGTGATGTTGCTCATCTGCCGTCAACAAATTACTTTTTACTGTATGACCATCTCGCTCAAATACATCAGGCCCTGTCTCGGGGTGCCAACCAAAGTGGTCATCTGTGGCACTTCGAGCAGTTCTTGTAAATCGCAGCGTACTGTTAACAAACGTATTATGCGCAATATTGGCGTTCGCTGAGTTGAGCACCCACACACCTAAGTCGTTATTTACAAATGCGTTACCCACAGCAGTAATGCCATCCGATATCTCAAAAAATAACCCAGCCTGCGTGTTTTCGACATAGTTATTGATAAACAGGCCTTCACGGTTTCCCACGTCGTACCATACACCCTTTGATGTTGGATGATTAATAATCAAGTTATCCCGTACTGTTACTCTGTACGTTTGATTAATGATTTTCACTGCGGAAACATAATAACCAGTGATGTTCTCAATATCGTTACGCTGAATGATGTTTTTTTCGAGTAAAACGTCTGAAGAACCAATAATATAGATACCTTCAGTACTGGTATCAGAAATCAGGGAGTGTCTTATTATTAAACCGTCACCGCGAAAATAGCCTGCGACACGCGAGCAATATGTGATGGTGACATTTTCAAGTAGCGTGTTTATGACCTCTTTACCATAGGTTAAAGGATCGGCAACGCCAACAGGTTCATCTACTGGCTCGTCTTCTGGTAAAAAGGTTCGTTTACCTTCTATACCGATAGCCCGCCAAGCGTATTGAGTAAACGTAACCCCATAGATTTTAGGGCCAATCTTGTCACTTCGTTTATTGTGGACGTCGTTCGATGTACGCAACAGCGCTGTGTCGTAAGCGGTGATTTCGATTAATTTATTATTTGGATCAGTACCGATGTAAACCTGCTGCTTCTCATAATCAACAAAAAATGTATTAGGCGTTAACTCTTCGATACTGCCAGCCGACTGTAAAAACTCACCATCAATAAAAACCATGTCATTATTAAATCGATGTAGCGGCGTTTTATCAATGTGGCGCTCCTGACGCCACCAAAACATAGGTTTAGAAGGAAACAAGGTTTTCCAATTTGTAACCCACACATTGTCTTGTTTTTGTTCCCAGGTCGAGGCTACTTGAGTTCCTTTCAAAATGGGTTTTTCGTCTTTATAGGGTTGTAAAGTTATCCCTTGATTAAGTATTAAATTGCCAGTGCGATAAGTACCACCTCTTAAAACTATTGCATCTCCCGATGTTACTTTACTTATAGCAGAGCTAAGCGAAGTGGGATTATCAAGTGTGAGTCCATCTGCCCGAGGTTGTCCCTCTGGAGATACATAATATATTGTCTTAGCGTTTGGCTGCGCATAGCTTTTTGAGATTGGCCCATAAGGTCCACCATAAAATTGCGCCTTTACAGGTGTGACTGAACTGAGTCCAAAAGTCATCACGATGAGTCCGAAACGGAGCCAAATGTTCATGATTACTGTTCCTTTAATATTCACAAGTTAAAGAAAGTCAGTATAGAGGTTAGTGAGCGGTGATGAATCTATATTCATCCTATTAACAAATAATCGAAATGAGGTTAACAAATTCAGTAATATGTGTTGCTCCGCTTTCTACTAGCATAATGAAAAATCAATTCACAAGTAGCAAGAAAGGAACAAACATGAGGTTAAAACTCTTGTGCGGCAGTGTTTTTTTAATCAGTGCTTTAACAGTTAAGGGGCAAACTTCCTTCCCTATGAAAGTTAATGATTCAGAGTATTTTGAGGCTCCAGGAGCCAATGTATTGGTATATAGCAACTGGTACGATGGGCTGTTCAGCGATTCAAAGATTAGTGGCATTGAAATTATTCAGCACGGCAAGCGTATCGCCACTAATGGTGACGTTAGGCTAAATGATACTCCCGAACAGTGGGATAGTATTCCGACTTTCATCAAACGCGATGTTGATGCCGAAAAAGGTGCCATTAGAGCTTCACTACATTATCCAGAACACAAATTTAATTTCAGCGTCAAAGTTACTTCGACGAAAGAGCATCTCAACATTAGCGTACACACCGATGCCCCTTTACCCGAAGAGCTAGTGAACAAGGCGGGGTTTAACCTCGAATTTATGCCTTCAGCATATTTTAATAAGTCTTTTATCGCCGATGACGCAACCGGTACGTTTCCTCTTTACCCTTCTGGGCCAAAAGAACAAAATGATTTACAAGCACCAACGCCGCTTGCCACCGCGTACCATTTAGTCCTAGCACCAGAAGACGCAGAGCGCAGAATAAGTATTGAGTCGAAACAGCAACCTATCTATCTGTATGATGGAAGAACAAAGGCCCAAAACGGGTGGTTTGTAGCGCGCTCCATGATCCCGGCAAATAAAAGCGGTAAAGTGCTGGAATGGTCTCTAAACGTTAGCAGTATAAAGGATTGGCAACGGTCGCCAATAATTGCGCACTCTCAGGTAGGCTACCACCCTAATCAAAACAAAATAGCGGTACTGGAACTCGACCCGAAGCACGTCATAGGCGAAAACCTAGTTTCCTTACTTAAAATAATGCCGTCGGGTGAAAAGAACGCGGTCTTGTCTAAAAAACCAATGGATTGGGGGAAATATAAACGATATCAATATGCAAAATTCGACTTTTCAGCGGTACGTGAAAGTGGCCTTTATCAGCTTAAGTACAATGACACCATCACCGCGCCGTTCAGAATAAGTAAAGATATTTTCAGCAAAGCCTGGCATCCAACCTTAGACGTTTTTTTTCCGGTTCAAATGGACCATGTTTTAGTAAACGAAGCCTACAGAGTTTGGCATGGTGCTTCCCACTTAGATGATGCTTTGCAGGCACCGATCAACCAAAAACATTTTGATTTATATGCCCAGGGGCCGACAACCGATACTCAATTCGCGCCTTTAGAGCATGTACCGGGGTTAAATATTGGTGGATGGTATGATGCGGGAGATTACGACATTCGTACTCAGTCGCAATACAGAGCCGTTCTAGGTCTTGTTGAAGTATGGGATCAGTTTGCGCCAAAACGCGATACTACCCTTGTTGACTACGATCGAAAGTTTGTTGATATTCATGTGCCAGATGGTAAACCCGACATACTCCAGCAAATTGAGCACGGCACTTTAGCACTAATTGCACAACACCGAGCATTTGGCAGAGCAATAAACGGTATCATTGTGCCTAACATATCCCAGTATACGCACTTGGGTGATGGCATCACCATGACCGACAATCTGGTATACAACCCTACAATGACACCTTTACAAGCAGATGGAAAACACAGCGGGGTCCCTGATGATAGATGGGTATTTACCAGTCGCTCCTCAGCCGTTAACTTTGGCTCCATCGCCGCTTTAAGTGCTGCTGCCCGTGCACTACGGGATCATAATCCTGAGCTCGCTACAGAAGCGCTCAATACAGCCGAGTTAGCTTGGCAAGAAGAGCGATCTCACCCTCCCTTCTTGTTTCATCATGGGAATACAACAGGAGGACGACTTGACGCAGAAAAGCTTTCGGCGGCAGCAGAACTATTGATGAGCACGGGGGACGAGCAGTATAAGCAGGCAATTAATACCCTTTGGCCCGAAGTCGAGGCACATTTTGCGCAGCACATTGGTACTCTAGTTCGCTTAATTCCTTTAATGGGCGATAAATATAAGCACAAAATTGAATTGCTAGCTAAGGACTATGTGAATGAAGGTAGGCACATTACGCAAGCTAACCCGTTTAATGTCACAATTACAGAAGGTGGATGGGCAGGAAATGGACGGATAATACGCGATGCTATTCATCATTACTATTTGGTCAAGGCGTTTCCTGGGCTACTCGAACCAGACGCTGTTTATGATGGGCTGCATTATCTCTACGGGACGCATCCAGATTCAGATATCTCCCTCGTATCAAATGTCGGCACCGTATCAAAACGCGTAGCCTACGGTATGAATCGCGCAGATTTTTCATTTATTTCTGGTGGGGTTGTCCCGGGTATTTTAATAATTAAACCTGACCTGCCAGAAAATAATGAAGAATGGCCATTTTTCTGGGGCCAAAATGAATACGTAATAAATATCGCAGCGTCTTATATCATGCTTGTACATGCCGCTAACGACTTACTAAATAGCTCTGCTGAATAGCCCAAATAGGGCTATTCTCCCTTACAGATTAGCCCTGCATTTGTTCGAGCTCGTTCCCTGCAGTTTCGCGAACAAATTTAAACACGAAAAAGACTGAAAGAAGCGCGCACGTAGTATAGATACTGTAAGCGCCTGCCAATCCAATCCCAGTTAGCATGAGTGGGAAAGTCATGGTGACTGCAAAGTTAGCTAGCCATTGTGCTAAGCCACTTACAGCGAGACCAGAGCCTCTGATTTGGTTAGGAAACATCTCACCTAGTAAAACCCACATTACAGGCCCCCAGGATAAATTGAAAAAGAAAACGTAAGCATTGGCGGAAATAAGCGCCACACTACCTAATCCGCCAAGAATCAAATTTCCGTTGATGTCGCTCGATGAGTTGACGAAGGTGAATACCATGAATGCGAGAGAAATAGACATTCCTATTGAACCAATAATCAGAAAAGGTTTACGCCCTAATCGGTCAATGAGAAACATGGTGATAACACAACCAGCGATACTTACAGCGCCTGAGATAACGTTAATTAAAAGTGCATCAGCCTCTGAAAATCCCACAGCTTGCCATAGCACCGCTCCGTAATAAAAAACCACGTTTATTCCTACAAGCTGCTGAAATGTAGCCAATCCGACACCTACCCATACAATGGGACGCAGACGGTTTCTCGTTTTGTCGATTAAATCTGAAAACTTTGGTTTTCGGTCTTTTTTGACTAAAGATGCTTCAATCTCCAAAAGTTTTCTTTGTCCTGCTTCTTGACCATACAACTTCTGTAAAATGGCCAGCGCTCGTTTACTGCTTTGCTTCATAACTAAAAAACGTGGGCTTTCAGGAATGAAAAATAAGCTTGCAAGAAATAGTGCGGCTGGAAACAATTCTATCCAGAACATCCACCTCCATGCTTCATATCCCCACCAAAAAGGAGCTGTTGATACCCCCGCCATATTGGCTACAACATAATTACTGACGAATGCGCTAAATAAGCCGAAAATGATGGCTACTTGTTGAATAGTGATAAGCTTACCCCGTATGTTTGCTGGAGCAATTTCACTAATATAAGCAGGTGCAATCACTGAGGCAGCTCCGACTGCCAACCCGCCAATAACGCGATAAACCACAAATTCGGTAGAGCTTATTGCTATACCTGACCCCCATGCACTAGCAATAAACAATGAAGACGATAACAAAAGAACGGTTTTACGCCCTACTATGTCCGAGAGCCTTCCTGCGATGAAGGCACCAACTCCACACCCAAGCAGCATACTGGCAACATTGAACCCGGTGCCAACAGAGTCAGAACTAAAAGCCAGTTTCAGCCCGTCGACAGTGCCGTTAATTACCCCGCTATCGAAGCCAAACAAAAAGCCACCGATAGTAGCCACCACACTAATAAGGAAAATAAAAATAAGATTTTCTTTTTCTTTGCTATCTTTCACAAAACTACCACCTAAAAGATTAATATAAGAGCACTACAACTGGCAGCTCGCCTGACCCTGATTTGCCACTAATTTAATTGTGTTTAGTTGAATGGACGCAGTGCCAATTACCTCTAACTCAAAAGGAACTTTTATGTTTTTCATATCAGCGCCTGTATCAGCAAAACAACTGAGTTTCAAAAAGCCTTGCTGCCATCCCCCGCCTGCTTTTGCTTGTATTGTTGTCGTCACGTCCAGGTTGGACTTGCATTGACTTTCGCACCCCAGCTTTATTGAGGCGCGCTGTATGTCTGCTGATAACACCTGGTAGTCTATCTGTAGAGCCATATCACCATTCGACTGACGTTCAAGGTCAATCGGTTCTCCCTCTATTAAAAAGCTTCCTCTATCTAACCAGTTCACAATAACCGAATCTTCTTGGGCGAGATAATCAGCCGATTCAACATTCATGTTGCCACCCGCACTGCTGCTTTTTCCCTGTAGGTACTGATTGCGACCTTTGACATCGCTCAACACTAGTCGCCATGGTGATACCGCTGCTCCAGCAATCAAAAAGTTTGATATGTGATAGTCGCTTATTGTCTCTGCTTGGGTTTCATCTAGCTGTTCAACGCTGACACCGTCCGTTACAGAGAGTCCATATCCCAAAGCGAATAAGGGGTCATAGTTGGCATTTTCACCACTCAAAACATCATGGTCGGCTTTTTTGGGCCACGAGAAACTTAGGCGCCCAATGAAGTCATGGTTAATTTTTTCTTGCTCATTACGCATTATTACGTCTGCAATTCCGCCGCCTTCAGTTCCAGGCAACCAAGCTGCAACAAACGCATCGGATGCGTTTATTTCTGGATTCACCCATAAAGGTCGTCCGGAAATAAATATCGAGACAGTGGGGATATTTAACGCCTTGAATTTTTGAAGAAGTTCTAATCCAGTGTTATCGGTGAAATCTACGTGGGGTCTATCTCCTTGGAACTCTGCGTAAGGTTGTTCACCGAAAACGATGATCGCTACATCCGGTCGTACTTCAAATTCACCCTCTGGATGATAATCGACTGTACCCTCACTACCGGCTACCGCCGATCTAATGCCGGCAAGAATTGACTCTCCGTTGGGAAAGTCGCTATTGGCATTACCTGTACCCTGCCAGCTTAACGTCCACCCGCCACTAGCTTGGCCAATATTGTCAGCGGCTGTACCCGCCACAAGAATACGTTGATTCGGGCTAAGCGGTATTAATTGCTGGTTATTCTTTAATAATACCAGTGATTTTCTGACCGCCTCTCGCGCCACGGCTCGATGAGATTCGGAACCCAAACGCTTATAGTCACCCGCTAGTGGCCGTGATGATGGTAATCCTGCATCGAACAGACCTGCTCGCAGTTTTACTCTTAGTATTCGGACCACAGCCTGATCTAAACGAGCTAACGTAATTTCTCCTGACTTTACTTGCTCAAGTGTATTTTGATAGAGCTTCTTCCAGCTATCTGGCGCCATAAACATATCAAGACCTGCGTTAAACGCATTAGCACAAGACACATTAGTGCAGCCTTCAACTTGTCCGTGCCCATTCCAGTCGCCCACTACAAAGCCATCAAACCCCATTTGAGCTACCAATACATCGGAGAGCATGGTCTTGTGTCCATGCATTTTTATACCGTGCCAGCTATTAAATGACGCCATTATTACCTGCACACCGGCTTGTATTGCGGGTGGATACCCAGCGCCGTGGACATCGCGCATTGTTATCTGATCATCTACGTTGTCACCTTGGTCTTCACCATTACGCGTACCCCCATCACCAATAAAGTGTTTAGCGGTTGATATAATATGATGTGAATTTAAAAACTGGTCCGTGTTCACTTTTCCCTGAATACCGGAAACGAGTGGTTCAGCATAGCTCGCAACAATGGCCGGATCTTCAGAAAAGCTTTCGTAGGTTCTTCCCCATCTGCTATTTCGTGCCACAGCCAAGGTTGGAGCAAATGTCCAGTCTAACCCCGTTACTCGCATTTCAGTGGCGGTTACCTTTCCTATTTTTGCCATTAGTGCAGGGTCGTTGGCCGCTCCTAGTCCAATGTTGTGAGGGAAAATAGTTGCTCCTACAATATTATTGTGTCCGTGAACAGCGTCACTTCCCCACAGCAAAGGAATGCCGACTCTGCCGTTAGATTTATCAGTAGAGGCCAGCCAAAATTCGTCAGCTAGCGCCAGCCACATGTCCGCTTCTGCACGATTATTTTTCTCTGGCGCAGAGTTTCCACCATTTAATACCGCGCCAAGATAAAATTCTCTAGCTTCTTCAGGGGTGACAGAATTGATGTCAGCTTGAATAATCTGCCCCACCTTCTCTTCCACAGTCATTGCATTAAGTAACGTAGCGATTTTCTTTTCGTGTTCACGGTTTACCGTTATTGGAGATTGCTGTGAAGGCCACGCCTTAGGTTCTATTTTAGGAACGTCTTCTCGATAAATAGTTGTGTTCTTTTTTTCCATACCCGTGCAAGAAGAAGCCAAAAATACAAAAGCTAACGCAGAAAAATAATGGACCTTTGACATCTCTTTAAACCATCAAAAATTGTTGATGGTGTAATACTGCCAGAAAAAATAATCACCACTACGCGATGCATAAAAAACACAAACGACTTACAACAATTCATAAACAGATTATTTACATCCTGCGCTAACATGTTGTTGTCCTGTTGAAAAGGCATCTATCGCACGTTTGCTACTTCCCTTGTGCTAAGTAGGTTTATGTGCAGGGCGCGGTTGAAATACCGGAAGTCCCTGCGTTAGCTCCGAGCGGGATTTTTAATCCGGTTGAGGAAAAAGGCGTCGTCAACCAATTGCCCGATAAATTCACTGTTACTTTCAAGTAATTGGTATACGTGGAAACAACGCTTGGTATATACGCTGACAGAGAGCAAAAAATAATAGTTTATGAAAATCATCGAACTTAAATCTGATGCAATGCGTGTCACTATAAGTGATTTTGGTGCTCGCATCCTCGATTGGCAGGTACAAGTAAACGGCAGCTATCGGTCGATTGTGCTTAAGTACAATAACGAAGAAGATTATTTATCCGACCAATTTTACCTAGGTGCAATTGTTGGCCCATTTGCAAACAGAATTAAAGATGGGAGGGTAGATATTAGAGAAAGCCAAGTATTGCACCTTGACCGCAACGAAGGCCTTAATCATTTGCACGGAGGGGAAAATGCAATAGATAAACAGGTATGGCAAATCACTCGTTGTTCACAGAGCGCTGTACGGCTGGAATTAGTTATTCAGGATATGTGGAATGGTTACCCTGGAGCACTAGAACTTACAGCTGAATACACATTAGAGAATAACCGGCTTCGACTTCGCGTAAGTGCACTCTCGGAGAAAGACACAGTCGCGGGAATGTCAGCCCATAGTTACTTCAATCTTAACGGAGTTAATAGCCATCGAGGTGGCTTAGAGCAGTGGCTTACCACATGTGCAACTCACGTAAATATTAACGATTCGAACGGCCTACCAATCCGCCCTCCTCAGTCAGTAAAACATACGCAATATGACTATTCAAAGCGGTATCTTTTAACTCAACAAAAGGGGGCTGAGGTTCTCGATAACAATTTCATTTTTTCCAATTCGTGCTCCAAGGCTATTTTGGAAAGTTTCGATAGATATTTGAAGCTGGAAGTATCTTCAGACTACCCTGCCATGCAGCTTTATACCGGAGGTCATTTAAGTGAGCCTTTTTGTAAAAACCAGAGCGTTTGTATAGAACCGCAGTTCGGCCCTGACATGCCTAATTGTAAAAATCATCCCTTGGGGTTACTTCCAGCAAATACGCTTCAACAACACATAATCGACTATACAATTACCACAGAATGATAGTTCCCAGTTTCAACATTGTTGCAATATCGCTTTAAACACTTGGGGAACTATCAATGGTAACACCTAGATGAGGGCGTTATCTCACAGTATTTCCTATAGTCTGTCAGCAAGCATGTTTTCCAGCTTTTGTTGATCGATAGCAAAGTTGCGTATGCCTTCAGCAAGCTTTTCTGTCGCCATTGCGTTTTGGTTCATTTCCCAGCGAAAGGTTGCCTCATCTAGTGGTGCAGGGGGAACTTGGTACTCATTTGTATCACAAAGCATACGAGGTAGCGGATCTGAACAGTTTGCCAGTGCCTCCAGAAGCTCTGGACTAATAGTTAATCTGTCACACCCAGCCAAAGCCTGAATCTCACCGATATTTCTAAAGCTCGCTCCCATAACAACGGTTTTATAACCATGAACTTTATAATAATTATAGATTTCGGTGACCGATTTAACTCCAGGGTCATCGTTAGGTAAGTACTCAGCAATATTGTGATGAGACTTGTACCAGTCTAATATTCTGCCGACGAACGGGGATATCAAAAACACATTTGCTTCGGCACACGCTCGTGCCTGCGCAAAGTTAAACAAAAGCGTAAGGTTACAATTAATGCCTTCTCGCTCTAACTGCTCAGCGGCTTTAATTCCCTCCCATGTCGAGGCTATCTTTATAAGAATACGAGATTTGTCGACGCCTTCTTCCTCATATAGTTTTACGAGTTGTTTAGCCTTATCTATAGTGGAAAATGTATTGAAGGACAGTCTAGCATCTACTTCCGTAGATACTCTTCCAGGTACAAACTCGCTTATTTCTTTACCAATAAGTACACAGAGCATGTCGTTGGCGTGCAGAATTTGCTGTTCCTTATTATTAGCCTGTGCCCTTGCCCAGCTAACTGATTTATCTATCAAATGCTGATATTGAGGCAAAGTAGTGGCTTTTAAAATTAAGGATGGGTTGGTAGTGGCATCATAAGGTCGATACGTTTTAATTGCTTCCACGTTTCCTGTATCTGCAACTACGGTAGTCATATCCCTCAATGCATCTAACTGATTTTTCATTTCTTTACTCTGTGATTATTTAAAAGGACTTTAGGTCAGTTCGGAAGAACTTTGAGTATTAATGTAAATCGCAAATACAGGGCGCAGATATTATGATTTTGGATATTGGTGTTGCGAAAAATCTGACTGAAAAAACATAGCCTATACCTTTTCCAAAAAAGTGAAATAACCACTAAATAACAAATAAATTACAAAATTAAAGAATTTCATTTCCACATTTCATAATTGCGATAGCCGATAAAAAGAATGACCATTTCGGCCTGGTTATGTTCTGGAATGTAGTTATGTATTTAGGGATCGATTTAGGAACATCTGGTTTAAAAGCGGCACTTATGGACGACGTAGGTAATATCATCGACACGAAATCTGCGGCGTTGTCTGTGAACAGTCCCAACCCCCTATGGTCTGAGCAAAACCCACTTGATTGGTGGTCAGCAGTAGAGTCGGTTATTGACCAGCTTTCACAGTCTCATATCGTTTCACAGATAAAAGCGATAGGGCTCTCTGGGCAAATGCACGGCGCTACTTTATTAGATGAAGCTGGAAGCGTAATAAGGCCCGCAATTTTATGGAACGATGGGCGATGCCAAGCGGAGTGTTTGGAAATTGAAGGGGTTGTTTCAGACAGCCGAAGACTGACTGGCAATATTATGATGCCAGGGTTTACTGCACCCAAGTTGCTGTGGGTCAAGAATAATGAACCTAAGCATTTTGAGAGAATTCATAAAGTGCTTTTGCCCAAAGACTATTTGAGATTTCGGCTGTGCGGCACGTTCTTTTCTGATATGTCAGATGCGTCAGGCACAATGTGGATGAACACCCGAGAACGCTGTTGGGATGAATCGCTTTTGGCTGCATGTGGGCTTACGAAAAAGCACATGCCAGAGTTGGTCGAGGGGCCCCAAGTAACGGGGACATTATTACCCGAGCTAGCCCGGAAGTGGGGAATAGACGAAATCCCAATTGTGGCCGGTGCAGGAGACAATGCAGCCGGCGCAATAGGCGTTGGGTTGACTGAGCCTGGTCAAGGCATGATTTCACTGGGCACCTCTGGCGTCTACTTTGTCGTAGCTGATCAATTCAGCAGCTTCCCTGAGAAAGCAGTACATAGCTTTTGTCATGCCTTACCTGACCGCTGGCATTTAATGTCGGTAATGCTAAGTGCCGCCAACTGCCTTGACTGGTTCGCCAAATCAGTAGTTGGAAAAGATGTTCCAGCTGTACTTTCTTTGCTAGAAAATGAAGACGGCCCGTCGGAAAATGCGCCGTTTTTCCTTCCATATTTAAGTGGTGAACGTACGCCGCACAACGACCCTAATGCATCTGGCGCCTTTATTGGTCTTACACACCAACATTCCACAAAAGATATGGCTTACGCTGTTTTGGAGGGGGTTTGTTTTGCTATGGCTGATGGTGTAGATGCTGTTCATGCCTCAGGTACCTCTGCGAATGACATTTGTTTAATTGGCGGTGGCACTAAAAGCGCCTATTGGCGACAAATGATGGCGGATATCTTAAACCTAAAACTTTCTTACAAGCAGGGAGGAGATGTCGGCCCAGCACTAGGAGCTGCAAGGTTGGCTCAACTGGGAACCTGCGAAAACAGTCAAGTGCAAAATGTGTGTGGATCGCCACCTCTGGTTGATATCCACAACCCAAATGCAGAGCATCATCAAATTTATCAGCGAAGACGAAACCTATTCGTTTCGCTTTATCCCGCTATTCAGCAAGCGGTATCGCCTTTATCTCAAACGTCAACGGAGCGCTAAATTATGTCAGCTTATTTTGAAAATATTAAACCTATTCAATATGAAGGACCTGAATCAGACAACGATTTAGCTTTTCATTACTATAACCCCGAAGAGGTTATTTTGGGAAAAACCATGGCAGAACACCTGCGTTTTGCAGCGTGTTACTGGCATAACTTTTGTTGGGATGGCGCTGATGTGTTTGGTCAAGGCACCTTTGGCAGACCGTGGTTGAAAGACGGCGACCCCATGAAACGCGCAGTTGAAAAAGCTGATGTCGCATTTGATTTTTTCAGTAAATTGAATGTTCCTTATTATTGTTTCCATGACACCGATGTGGCGCCTGGCGGAGACAGCATTAATGAGTATGTCAGCAACTTTTCATCTATGGTCGATGTGCTTGAAGAGAAGCAAGCACAAACAGGACTGAAGCTTTTATGGGGTACAGCGAACTTATTTAGCCACCCAAGATATTGTGCTGGCGGTGCCTCAAACCCCAATCCTGAAGTTTTTACTTTTGGCGCAACACAAGTTTTCCATGCTATGAACGCTACCAAACGGTTGGGTGGTGAGAATTATGTACTATGGGGCGGAAGAGAAGGTTATGAAAGTCTCCTTAACACCAACCTTAAAAAGGAAGATGAACAGTTGGGGCGCTTCTTTACCATGGTCGCAGAGCACAAGCATAAGATTGGCTTTAAAGGAACGCTACTCATCGAACCTAAGCCTCAGGAGCCTACAAAACATCAGTATGACTACGACTCGGCCACTGTGTATGGTTTTCTAAAACGTTATGGACTAGAGGACGAGTTCAAAGTCAATATCGAAGCGAATCACGCTACGCTTGCTGGCCACTCTTTTCACCATGAAATAGCAACAGCAATAGCATTAGGTATTTTTGGCAGCATTGATGCTAATCGTGGTGATGCACAAAACGGCTGGGATACTGACCAGTTTCCAAATGCTGTTGATGAGTTAACGTTGGTCATGTATGAAATCTTAAAAAATGGTGGCTTTACTACTGGCGGACTGAATTTTGACTGTAAACTTCGTCGCCAGAGCTGCGCCCCGGCAGATTTATTCCATGGTCATATAGGGGGCATGGACCATATGGCCTTAGCGTTACGAAAAGCAGCAAAAATCATCGAGAACGACTTTCTGGCGCAAGCTAAAGAAGCAAGATATAAAGGCTGGCAGAGTGATTTAGGTAAAGCAATTGATAGTGGTAAACACAGCTTAGAATCATTAGCAGAGCATTGTGTATCGAATAACTTAGCGCCCAAAGCCGTGAGTGGTCAACAAGAGCTACTCGAAAATAAACTAAACCGCGCACTATTTGGCTAATTTTGCCTACATCGCGGGCTGGAAGAATTTCTAGCCCGCTTTTTACCTTTAGTCTTCTCACTCGATTTTCATCAACATCACTTCATTATCTTTTTGGAATAATTATGAAATTTTCGAACCCTATGGCTAATGCTGTACGTGCTTTATGCATGGATGCGGTAGAAAAAGCTCAGTCTGGTCATCCCGGAGCTCCTCTGGGAATGGCGGATATCGCCTATACGCTCTGGACAAAACATCTCAGACATAACCCATCTAACCCTGACTGGTTCAACCGCGATAGATTTGTTTTGTCAAACGGTCATGGTTCTATGTTGCTCTATGCACTGCTTCATCTAACTGGCTATGACCTTTCTATCGACGACCTAAAGCGATTTCGTCAGCTACACTCTAAAACGCCAGGGCATCCTGAATATAGCTACACCCCGGGGGTAGAAACCACCACTGGGCCGCTAGGTCAAGGACTTGCCAATGCTGTGGGGATGGCTATTGCTGAAAAAGTTTTGGCCGCACAGTTTAATAAACCTGAATATGCGGTAGTTGACCATTATACCTATTGTTTTGCTGGCGACGGTTGCTTGATGGAAGGCATTTCCCACGAGGCTTGTTCTTTGGCAGGGACGCTGGGATTGGAAAGGCTTATAGTATTTTGGGACGACAATGGTATTTCAATAGATGGCGAAGTGAAAGGCTGGTTCACTGACGATACGCAAGCCCGATTCCAAGCTTATGGCTGGCAAGTTATCGCTAACGTTGATGGTCACGACCATGAGGCTATCGACAATGCTATTTTAGAAGCGAAAAAGTGCGCGGGCAAACCCACGTTAATTTGCTGTAAAACGGTGATTGGTGCTGGGTCGCCAAATAAGGCTGGTAAAAACAGTAGCCACGGTTCACCGCTCGGAGAAAGTGAAATTCGGGCTACGAGAAAAGCCCTCAACTGGCATCATGAGCCTTTTGATATCCCTAGTGATATCTGCAATGAGTGGGACGCCAGAGAGGCCGGCGCAGCGTGGGAGAATGAGTGGAATACCTTATTCAAGAGGTTTAATGAAGCGCATCCTAGACTAGCGAGCGAATTTACACGACGCACTGTTGGCCAGTTGCCAGAAGACTTTTCACAAAGCGCCAATAGTTTCATCCACTCAGCGCAAGCTGAAATGCAACCTATGGCAACACGTAAAGCGTCCCAAAACGCTATTGAATTTTATGCGAATCTTCTACCTGAAATAATCGGAGGCTCAGCTGACTTGTCGGGGTCCAATTTAACCATGTGGAACTCATCTCAACCGATAACCGCAGAAAATGCTTCAGGAAACTATCTGTTTTACGGAGTGCGAGAATTTGGAATGACTGCTATTGCTAATGGAATTAGCATCCACAGTGGTCTTAAACCATTTTGTGCTACCTTTCTAATTTTCATGGAGTATGCTCGAAATGCTGTACGAATGGCAGCATTAATGGGCCTTCCTAGTATTTTCGTTTATACCCATGACTCAATCGGTCAAGGCGAAGACGGCCCTACTCACCAGCCAATTGAGCAACTTGCCACGCTGCGTATGACGCCTAATTTGGATACATGGCGGCCCTGTGACGCTGCGGAGACGGCGGTAGCATGGAAGATAGCACTTATGCGCTCAAACGGCCCCACCGCTTTAGTTTTTAGTAGGCAAAGTGTGAAGCCCCAAGCAAGAACCTATGACCAATTACACAAGATTGAAAAAGGTGGCTATACTCTTCGCCCTTGCGAGGGCGAACCTGACATTATCCTCATTGCCACTGGTTCAGAAGTCCCACTTGCTGTTGAAGCCGCTGAACAACTGATCAACTTGCACGATATTAAAGCCAGTGTCGTATCCTTACCCAGCCCAAGTGTATTTCTGCGTCAAGAATCTACTTACCAAGAACAGGTATTGCCCCCTCACGTAACATGTAGGCTAGCCATAGAGGCCGCACATGTCGATTACTGGCACAAGTTCGTGGGGCCTGCGGGGGAAATTCTTGGCCTGGACAGCTTTGGGGAATCGGCACCAGGCGAGGTTCTGTTCTCACACTTTGGCATTACCGTGGACAATGTGATTGCAAAAGCTCGAAAAGCTCTCGCAAAACGGAACACTTTTTAAGGGGCTGAAAGGGCGGACGCCACTTTAATTAACCGGTGAAGACGATATCTAAAGGGAAAAATATGAAACAACGAAAACTTGGCAAATCTTCTATTTTCGCGAGCGAAGTTGGTCTGGGATGCTGGCAATTGGGAGGAGATTTTGGTCCAATCGCTATAAAAGATGCTATTCATATCATAGAAGCTGCCTTAGAAAACGGTATTACTTTTTTCGATACCGCTGATGTATACGGAGCGGGGCGAAGCGAGTCTATTCTTGGTGAACGGCTGGAGCAAACAAAAGCAGACGTAAAAATAGCCACTAAATACGGCCGTGGTGAAGGCACCTACCCCAGTGGTTATACGCTTCAAGATATGCGCGACGCTATTCAACGCTCTCGTGATCGGCTGCGTCGCGATAAAATTGATCTTCTTCAACTTCACTGCATACCACCTTCGGTTTTAGAAAAAGGTCACATTTTTGATTTCTTAAGACAAATGCAACAAGAAGGCCTTATCGATTATTTTGGCGCTAGTGTTGAAACCATTGATGAAGCGATGATGTGTGTAGCACACCCAGACCTAACTTCTCTGCAAATTATTTTTAACCTATTTAGACAGGCTCCTAAAGATGCTTTATTCAAAGTAGCCAAAGAAAACCAAGTTGGTATTATTGCGCGCCTTCCCCTTGCCAGCGGTTTATTAAGTGGCAAGTATAACGCTTCAACGTCATTCGCTGAATCCGACCATAGAAACTACAATAAAGATGGCGAAGCTTTCAGTGTTGGCGAAACCTTTTCTGGAATTGATTTTAATGAAGGTCTTAAATTGGTAGAGGCGTTGCAGCAGATAAAGCCCTCTGAAATAACGATGGCAAACTTCGCTATGCGGTGGATTTTAGACCATGAAGAAGTAACAACTGTAATTCCAGGAGCCAGCTCTGCACAACAGGTTATGCAAAACGTAAACGCTTCTACTATCGCTCCTCTTTCAAGCGAAAGTCACAAATTACTGTATGAACTATACCAGTCTAAAATAGCGAATCTAATTAGGTGCCCAGTGTAATATAAAACCTTTGTATTTTAAGTCATTAGTTCAATAATAAACCCCTCTTTTGTCAGAGGGGTTTATTTTTTCTAGTAGCCGGGGCTACATCATTCTTTAAGGAAATGTCACTAGCACGTTATCAAGCAACACAGTATCCTCACTTGCGCCTGAAAACGATCCATTAATTTGAAATGCTATCCTTTCAACGTTTGCGATGTCGCCATTACCATTGTCAACGGGAGTGAAAGTAAAGACGTTTTCACCTGGCACCACATTTTGAATATTTCCGTACAGTCGTGTGTAACTAGGCGCTCCTGTCTGAACATAGCCCTGCACATTCAATCCATTGTTGGCCTGCTCCTCGGTTACTGTAACCGTATATTTTAGACTTGCACCTGTATAATCAGTAGGGGAAAACTGGACTATATAGTTATGTGAAGCACTTGAACCGTTTGGAAGTAATTCAGCCGATTCGCGCAGCGCGTTGTGCACCACATTTGCAGTTGTGCCGTATTCACCTTGCCAGCCTTCAACAGTTTCTTCAAAATCATATTCAACTACATTACTCGCCGGAACCGTTACAGGAATAGTAACAATCACACTATTTAACAATACGTTTTCGTCTAACGCCCCGGTTAAAGGCCCGTTAAGTTGAAAACCTATTCGTTCAATAATTTCAATGTCACCATTACCATTATCCAGCGGGCTTATTCTGAACGTATTCTCGCCCGCCACTGGCGTAAACGCCTCACCATACATACGCGTATAGTTTGGCGCTCCGGTTTGGATAAAGCCTTGAATCGTTAGACCTGCGTCCGCAAGCGTTTGAGAAACCGTTACGGAATAGTCCACGGTTGCATCGGTTAGGTCAGTTAACGCTATCTCGCGAATATACACCTGCTCATTCGCGTTACCGGCCCAGTCTGGTATCATTACAGCCGCCTGTGCCGCCTCATCATAATCTACAGACGCTCCAGTACCATAATCACCGCGCCAGCCTTGAACATCATTCAGAAAATCGTACTCAATCACAACGGGCTCTAAGTCGTCACCTGGAATGAAGATTTGTAGATCCAAGACCAAGCTGGTGTAGCCGTCCTGCTCAACTTGTACGTAAAGATTTCTCAATGCAGAACGTAAATTTTCAGTAGTGGTAATTTCACCCGTTTCACTGTCGATAGTGAATTCCCCCTCACCCGAGCCACCTAAGATTGACCAAGTGACGGGTTCACCTTCGGTGTTAACCACGCCGTCAAATGTTTTAGACTCAAGGACTATAACAGAGGTCCCGATTGGTGCATCTGCGCTAACCTCCAGCAGACCCGGATTTGTGATGGTAGGAGAGAGGCCTCGCATGTAACTGCGTAACCACTTCAGAGCAGGTTTTTCCGAACCGTTTTCCAATGCTAATATAGCACCTTGATTTTCGCGCCAGTGACCCGGTAAATACCCCCACATAGTTATCCCTTTAACTGCCGGATGTTCCCAAAATAGGGGGAATATTCTTTGATAATCCAGTAATTGAATAAGCTCGGTCGGGCCATCGATATCAAGCTCAGTAACGTAAACATCTAATCCTGTTTCTGACGCGATTCTATCGAGATTTTCTAACATAGCTTCGTTAGGACCAGTTGTAGAAAAAGCATGGCCTTGAAAGCCAAAGTCATCAAGTAGTCCACGTGCTTGAAGTAACTTCGCTAATTCAATAGCAAGGTCAGTACGAGAGGCAGAGTTGATTAAATTATACTCATTAAACATCAAGCGGGTAGTTGAAGGGAAAATATTTCGTGCCATCTGGAATGCATTGATGATCCAGTCGAACTTAGCGGCCTTATTTGTGGCTTCGGGCGTTGATAAGCCATTATTTTCAAATTGGCTAATTAATTCCGAAGTGGTTTGCGGATCAAATAAACGCAACGCATCAATATAGCCTGGGCCATCATTGGCCAGATTTGGCGGATCATTATCAAATTCATTTACCACCTCAATAAAGTCGATAGCTTCATATCTTGCGTTTACGGCATTAAACCATTCCAGAATTTCTTCAAGTTGTTCCTCTGCAGGCAAATCTGTTATCCATTCAGGCTGCTGATTCCCCCATACGAGAACGTGATGCTTATAAGGGAAGTTGTTGGCTTTGGCGAGCTCATAGGCTTCATCAAGCTCAGCCCAGTTCATTACATCTCTGGTACCTTCCACTGATCCCCATTTGCCTGCATTTTCGGGCGTAACCTGATTCCAGTAAGCTTCGAAGTTAGGTCGCTGTCGTCCACAGCAAACTCCCCCGAGGAATTTCTCTTGCCCTGTAGCAAGTGGAGGTCCAGCGGGAACGAAAGGTGGAGGCGGTTCAATAAGGTTACCAGCACGGCCATTTTCTAAAGCTTCTATAGTGAACAGAAGATCTTCTTTGGCAAATGCAAACTTATCAATGGCTAAACCATCTTCGCGACCAGCAAATCGAAACACCTGATCTAAGCTATTATCAGGTACCGTATAGGTCGGGCCTGCTATCCGTGTCCATTTCCACACGTTGCTTGCAGCTGAACCTCCCGAGATAACTAAACTGTTCGCTTCATAGCCCGGCTCTCCAGGCACCACAAATCCTGTAATATTATTAAGCGTTTCCCAGCCATTATTTCTACCAAACTCAGTAGGGAGAAAGAAGCTGTCGTCTTCAACTGTATTTGGGCCAACACGCACTCTCGCATATAGCGTATATTCTCCGGCATCAGGGAATGCGACTTCAAGTTCGATAACACGAGCATCATCGGTTGGCGCATTAGTGTCTGTTTCATTGATGGTCACGAAACTAGGGTCGCCCTCAATAACACTAAAGGCGTTACCTTTAAACAGTAGCGTGCCGGCACTCCCGCCCTCTGCCTCTGCATAAATTGCAACGTTAGGATCTGCCTTTTGAATAACAGCATCAAAGGCGAGCCTCGCTCGATTCGGTTCAAACGTCGTTTTAACCGAGACGCTTTGACCAGCAGGTAATGATGCTTCACTAACTACAAAATATGGCGCACCACTTTCGCTTAGACCATCCTCGCCCGTCACCCCAATGGTAGCGTTTTTAACAAGCATTCTTAGAGGGCCTTGAATGTCCTCATCACTATCATTTTGTATTTGTACATTAACAACGTAGACTCTGTTCGTTCTGTCAAATAAAGGTCGAGATTTGCTAATCGATATTTCTTCAATATCAGTCCAGTCGGCGAAAACGGGTGAAGCTAGCCAAGTTAAAGAAGTAACTATAATTAGTTTCAGTAAAAATTTTTTCATTGTACTAGCTCCTCTGCCAACATAACTGCTTTGCTCGCGACGTTCGCGCGCCTAAAGCAGCCAAACTAATCATCATAAGTATTACTCCACTAGGCGCTGGAACCGGCACACTGTTTTCAGTAATGGATACGTTATCTATTCGAAGAGTAGAACCACCTAAATCGGTAAAACCATCATCATCTGCACCTAACAGAAGCTGAAAATCTAGGGACAAATTCGAGATTGATGTAAGCGATGGCTCAAGCAGAAAAGAAAGAGTGTAACTGGCCAAGCCGTTAATATCGGCTTCAAAAAGGCTCCCGGTAGAGCCCGTATTACTATAAAAATTGATGCCATCAAAAAAGCTAATAACAAAATAATCGGCAATAAAGCTATTATCGATGTCTGATAATTCACTATTTACCTCAATATCCATGCTCAGAGTGAGTGGTCCACTTCCCGCTGAGCTGAAATCTAAAAACTGAAATAATGTGTTTGCAAAAAAGGCTTCTGTATCTGTGTAGTCAACACTAATTACAGCCTCACAACTGGGGGCGGTGCCATTTATGGAAAAGTCATTTCCCGACGCTATAATGCCAGCGCCATCTGTATCTCGTTCCCATCCTGCAAAATTACACGTTGAGAAATCGCCGTTTTCAAGAATTGCTGCGTTCACAGCGGGCAAATAGAGCATTAATAAGCTTAATAAAATACTTCGATAAACCAACATAGCTATATTCCTAATTTATTTATTGGGGGGCACTCCGTCATTACTAAAAAACGAAATTTAACTTAGTAATAACGTAATAAGGCCAAACGTGACGTTTGGTTATAGTGGAGAATAGAGAATTGTCAGTAACATTTTCATAACAAAAAACGGTATTGCATTTACAATTTTTGGTTTTTTATTTCTCGGATAGTTTACTGCTAATAAGTAGCATTAGAATGAAAGGAGAATCGGATGAAACAAGTAGTGTTTAGGTGCACCATAATATTACTCATATTCAGTAGCCGTTCGGCCTTCGCTGAGGTAAAGCTTCCCTCAGTGCTGTCCGATCACGCCGTACTTCAGCGCGATATACCAGTTTCTCTTTGGGGATGGTCTAGCCCTGAGGAAAAAGTAACCATTTTCCTAAATGGTGAAACATTGGCTGTTACAAAAGCTGACAAAGAAGACGGCATTTGGCGCACCTCACTACCCAAACAACCTGCGGGCGGACCTCATACCCTGACATTTGTTGGCAACAATACTGTTGAAGTCAAAGACGTATATTTCGGGGACCTGTGGCTGGCGTCTGGGCAATCTAACATGGTGTTACCGCTAGCCAGAATAAAGGAAAAGTTTCCTGACATTGTAGCAAATGAAAGCAGACCGTTGATCCGCGAGTTTAGTGTACCTATGCAGTACAATTTCAAGCAGCCAAATATCGATGTAAAAGACGCACAATGGAAATCGGCCGATAAACTTAGAGAGCGAGAATCGTTTTCAGCCGTTAGTTTTTTCTTTGCACGCGCAATTCAGGACGATGTGAATGTACCAGTAGGTATTGTTCTAAGTGCAGTGGGTGGAACGCCAATACAGTCGTGGATGAGTGAAGATGCATTGGCCTCATTTCCCGAGGATTTGAAAGAAGCGAAGCACTTCCAAAGTGATAATGTCATTAACTCAATTATATCCCAAGATGCTGAGCGACAACGACAATGGGAAGATTACATATCAACTCACGATAAAGGTAATGTATCGCCCTATTGGTGGTCAAACAACATTGACGAAAGTGACTGGACTTTATTTTCGGTGCCTGGTTTTCTAACCGACGCGGAGCAAAAGCCTATTAATGGCGTGCATTGGTTCAGAAAACGCTTTCAGTGGCCTCGTCACCTTGTAGGTGAACAAGCGACACTTGTGCTTGGAGCACTTGTCGATGCGGACACGACTTATGTAAACGGCACCAAAGTGGGGCAAACTACCTATAAGTATCCTCCCCGCCGTTACACGGTGCCCGCTGATGTGCTTAAACCTGGAAGCAATACTATTACTATTCGCTTAGAAAGTCATAGGGACCACAGCGGGTTCGTTTCTGACAAGGAATACTGGATTGGCGCAGGTGAAACTCGCGTAGATTTAAACGGCGAATGGCACTACAAACTTGGCGTTGTCCATGAACATCTTCAGCAAACCACCTTCATTCAATACAAACCCATGGGCCTGTACAATGCCATGATCAACCCACTGACATCTTTACCAATCAAAGGAGTTATTTGGTATCAGGGGGAGTCAAATACAGCTAATCCAGATAAGTATGGTGATATGTTTAAAACCATGATTGAAGACTGGCGAAATAAATGGAACAACCCCACGCTGCCATTTTTATTTGTTCAGTTGGCTAACTTTAACCCGCGTTTGTCAACGCCAGCCCAAAGCGGTTGGGCTGAGTTAAGAGAACAGCAAGCATCCGCATTGTCTTTGCCCAACACGGGCATGGCGGTGGCCATCGACGTAGGTGAATGGAATGATATACATCCTTTAGATAAAGAATCAGTTGGTGAGCGACTCGCCAAAAATGCGCTCCATAAAGTTTACGGTAAAGACATTGTGTACAGCGGCCCTATGGCAACAAAGGTAACTCTAAAAGGAAGCCATGTGTGGATTAACTTTAAGTATCAAGGCGGTGGCTTGTCCACTTCGGGTACTAATTTGACAGGGTTTGAAATCGCGGATGAAAGTGAAGTGTTTCACTGGGCAAAAGCAGAGATTAAGGGGGAGCGTGTTCAGGTTTGGCACCCCGATGTAAAGCACCCTTCGGCCGTCCGTTATGCTTGGGCAGACAACCCAGCCGCGAATCTATATAACAAAGATGGGTTACCTGCCGCTCCATTTCGTTTTAATTTGGATTAGTACCAGGCATTAGCTTTTGCTTATAGGAAACACGTAACTGTTAAATTCTGCATGGAAGAAAACATGCAGATTTAACAAGTGCATTTGACTTGCGTGTGTCATGGTCATTATCACTTTATATTGCGTGTACTATTGTCCTAAACCTCACTCTTACCCCCTCCTTTTAACCGTTTTTTATTGTCTTGGGCTTAGTTTTACAAAGTTTTATAAGAGGAAACTCAAAAAAAACAAAAAATTAACATACTCGCCTGCCTTAAGATTGCGCGAGCATCTTAGAGGTGTGAGTAAATTAATGTCCAAGTTAGGTGGGCAGCTTTCGGAGGAAACATGACTGATTTGATACGAACATTTGCTTTATTGATCGTGTTCTGGGTAGGGATAAATAGTCCAGTAATCGCAGCTGAGTCATTTGTGCACTTTGAGCGCGATAGCGGTGATTTACCTTTCGCAGTCGATGGCCAGCCAGCTCCACTGATCTTCAACAATGGTGAACCTAAAGGCGTAATCATGGCGATTGAACAGCTCAAAGGTGACATTAAGAAAGTAACAGGAAATAGTCCATCTATCGCCGAGCCACAAGTTAAACAATCGGCTGTTGTCATTATCGGGACATTGGATAACAGCCCCGAATTACAGATGCTTGAACGGCAAGGGAAAGTCGACTTCTCGCGTATTAGGGGTGAATGGGAGGCATATCATATTGAGGTAATTCCCTCCCCCATGCCAAACATAGCACAAGCGTTAGTGATCGCCGGTAGTGACCGCAGGGGGACGATTTATGGCATTTACGAACTCGCACGGCAACTTGGCGTTTCACCTTGGTATTGGTGGGCCGATGTTCCCGTCAGCACTCATAAAAATATCTATATACATCATAAAACTCAGATCATAGACCAGCCAAAAGTAAAGTACCGAGGCATTTTTTTAAATGACGAAGCACCTGCGTTAACGGGGTACGTGAAAGACAAATTTGGCAACTATAACAATGAATTTTACCAGCATATATTCGAACTACTCCTACGGTTAAAAGCCAACTTTCTCTGGCCAGCTATGTGGAACAATGCGTTTAGCGTTGACGATCCAATGAATGCTCAACTGGCACATGATATGGGCATTGTAATGAGCACCTCCCATCATGAACCGATGATGCGGGCAGATAAAGAATGGAACAAGTTCGGGGAGGGAAAATGGGATTATGCGGTAAATCAAGACAATCTATATCAGTTTTGGACGGAAGGAGCAAAACGTCATAAAAGTTTCGATAGTGTGTTCACACTAGGTATGCGTGGCCAAGAAGACACGCCGATGAGTGAAACTCAAAATATCGCACTTTTAGAAAAGGTGGTCACCGACCAAAGAAAGATATTATCCGATGTTTTTACTGAAAAGGATGTGTCTGACATACCACAGGTGTGGACCCTTTATAAAGAAGTTCAAGGCTATTATGAAAATGGAATGCGAGTGCCCGACGATGTCACACTCCTATGGGCTGATGATAACTGGGGCAATATTCGACGTTTACCTACACCAGAAGAGCGCCAACGAAAAGGTGGAGCTGGCGTATATTATCATTTTGACTATGTGGGGGGGCCGCGTTCCTATCGCTGGATTAATACCGTTCCTATCGCCAAAATATGGGAACAGATGCAGTTGGCTTATCAATTCGAAGCACGAGAAATATGGATAACCAATGTGGGGGACCTGAAACCCATGGAGTATCCAATTGATTTCTTTTTGAACATGGCGTGGGATCCAACACTTATGGATACCGAAGCGCTTGCAAACTTTGGATTAAATTGGGCTAGCCAACAATTTGGTAAAAAACACGCAAAGGAAATTGCAGATATCGTTGAAGGTTATACGCGCCATAATGGCAGGCGTAAACCTGAGCTTGTTGCGCCCTCTACATATAGTATATATGTATACGACGAAGCTCACCGTATTTCTGAAGAACTTGCTGCACTAGAGCTAAAGGCAGAATCGATTTACCAAGACTTACAAACATCCTATCAAGATGCCTTTTTTCAGCTTGTCCTTCATCCAATTAAAGCTGTGCGCATTGTCTACGAATTAAACCACAACCTTGCGAAAAACAGACTGTACGCCCTGCAAGAACGTGCGAGTGCGAATGATTATGCCCTAAAAGCGCGAAAGTGGTTTGCACAAGATGCTGCTCTAGAAAGAAGGTACCACGAGCTAAATAATGGGCGCTGGAACCATTTTATGTCTCAACCCCATATTGGTTATACCAACTGGAACAACCCACCAGAAGACACCATGCCGGTGTTACATATCAACAAACCAAATGCTGTGTCTGATATGGGCGTGTCTATTGAAGGCAGTGCCGCAGCTTGGCCACAGGATAGCGGTACATCATGGCCTCATAATAGCAATATGAAACTAACGTTCGAATCTTTCGGCCAATCCCAACGCTACATTGAAATATATAACAAAGGTACTGTTCCCTTTGATTTTACCGCAGAGGTCTCTGCTCCTTGGATACGTCTAAGCCAGCAAGAAGGAAAAGTAAAAGATGATAAACGCGTATTAGTCAGTATAGATTGGGAAAATTTAACGATAGGCCACCATGCCGGTCATATTGTGATCTCAGGAGCAGCTTGGGGTGAAGCAAAAATCAGTATATCGGCAATTAAACGACAACAAGAAAGTATCAAAGGTTTTGTGGAAGCTGACGGATATATCTCAATAGAGGCAGCCAATACACAACGACGGCAAAGCACCGATAGCGGCTTATGGTACGAAATTCCACTACATGGCCGCACCCGCTCATCTATGGCAGTATCAATGCCTATCGATGAAACATTTGTAGAAGATTTAACTGCTTCGCCAGTCATTGAATACGACCTTCATCTGTTTAGCAGCGGCGACATAAGCATTCAAACAATTGTAGCGCCAAGTCTAAACTTTGTTCCTGATCGGGGACTGCGCTACGCAATTTCACTGGGTGAAGAGCCTCCTCAGATCATCGATATTCTAGAGGATAACAGTGACAAAGCATGGCAGGATTCAGTTAAAAAGGGCGTTCGCTATGCGATAAGTCACCATACTTTAAAGACACCCGGAGCGAAAACCCTAAAGATCTACGCCATTGACCCTGGTGTAGTGATTCAAAAAATAATTGTGGACACAGGTCGCTTAAAACCGAGTTATCTTGGCCCAGAGCAGAGTGTTTTTATCGAGTGACTAGGAGCGGGTGGCTAGCCTGCTACGGACACTAATGATATTTGAAGTCCTCTGGCTTTATGAATATGAATATCGGTGTGCTGGCCGGCTTTTCGGTCCAGCGCATTTCCTTTTTCTTGATAAATTTCTCGGGGCCAATTTGTAATTTATCCAAGATTAATTGACAGGGCTTAGTGTGGAGGAGGTAACTATGAGGAGACACGAGAGCTCGTTGAACACATATCATTCTGATGCCTGAAGAGAGCGAACTGTCGGTAGTGAACTTTTAATAAAATTAGTGTATCGCCTTAACAGACCGACGTATAAAGCCTTAAAACATAAGGCGAAAACGTACAATGTGATATGGACGATACACTAGCTCTCACGAAGAGGTTTTAACGAAACCTCTTTAAAGGCATTACACTTGTAATATGTTAAACCGCTTTCGGTTGAATGCCGCTTTAACCCTACTTTTCTTCTACATTACTCGACGCGTACATCGCCGTAAGGGGAGAGCGTTATAATTTTTCCATCATCGTCATATTCTATCGGTGCCACCTTAACGGAACGCAAATGAGTTACGCCACCCGAGAGTGTACTATCGTGGTAAAACAAATAGTGTTTACCTTCAAACTCACAAATTGAATGGTGCGTTGTCCAACCGACCACGGGCTCAAGAATTCGTCCAGCATAAACGAATGGCCCGTAAGGACTATCGCCAATTGCATAGCAAAGATAGTGGGTATTACCTGTCGAATAGGAGAAGTAATACTTCCCTTTATGTTTGTGCATCCACGATGCCTCAAAGAAGCGACGCTCATGGTCACCCGCTAATAAAGGTTTGCCACCTTCGTCTACAATCAGTATCTCTCTGGGCGTATGGTCAAATTCCAGCATGTCACCGCTCATCTTGGCCACTATTGGACCAAGCGCAGGCTCGCCGTCTTGGGGTTCTGCAAAAGAAGCGTTGTACTTGTTATCTCTATAGTTCTGCAGTTGTCCACCCCATATACCACCGAAATACATGTAATGTGTTCCGTCGTCGTCTTCAAACACGGCTGGGTCAATAGAATAACTTCCGCCGATAGGTTCAGGCTGTGCCATGAATGGACCATGAGGAGTATTGCTTACAGCAACGCCAATTTGAAAGATTCCATCGCTTTTCTTCGCAGGAAAATAAAGAAAATATTTACCATTTTTAGTCGCGGCATCTGGTGCCCACATTTGGCGCTCTGCCCATTTCACATTATCCACGTGCAATGCTACACCATGATCTTGCACCGGTGATGTTAGCGAGTCCATGGAAAGTACATGATAGTCGCACATAGCAAAGTGATCGCCATTGTCGTTAAAAGGTATTCCCGCTTCAATATCGTGAGAGGGATAAATGTAAATTTTTCCTTCAAATACGTGTGCAGAAGGGTCTGCGGTGTAGATGTGCTCTACAAGAGGCTTGGATATCGCAGACTCTTTATATGTTTCGATCTCATTTTCATATTGTTTCTCTGGCATTTTATACTCCTTAAAGCTCTACCTTCACAGCCCGCCTTACCATTAATTCCTTTTCAATTTGAGTCTCTTTACTCTTGTCTATGCTATACAAGAACAGCACAGCAATAACACAAAGTAAAAAAGGTATAGCAGCATAGACACTCACCGATAATTTAATTCCTTCAACCGCGGCTACGGTTTGCGATGACAATTCTGCATCATATCCATAGGTAGCCAGTATGCCCGCGACTAACGCTCCCCCTATGCTTAGGCCAGATTTAAGCCCAAATATCATTGCGGAAAATATAATCGCGGTGGCTCTACGGTTATTTTTCCACTCTGAATAGTCCGCAACATCCGCCACCATTGCCCAAAGTAAGGGGATCGTAATGCCATAAAAGAAGCCATGCATAATTTGACTCAAAAACACCCAACCTATTTCTGTAGGAGGTATAATGTAGAAAGCGAGTATAAAAAGTGTTGAGACAAATAGAGCGCATCCAAATACATCTCTTTTGCCAAATTTATCAGCTAAAGGTTTGCAAAACCCTATCCCAACAATCATAAAAATAATGCCGCCAGCATTAAACAAACTAAAGCCAGATGTCGCCGCATCTTCAGGCCAGCGAAATTCGGTCAGGCCAGCATTAACGAGTATTTTGTTGAGTGCATTTATAGACGCGTTGAATTGAATATCATTTAGGAATATTTGAATGTGAGCTGCACTTAAATAATTCTCGAAATAATAGATATACATACCGCCTTTTAAAGCAAGCGTGACGAAAACTAAAATAGTGACGCAAAGAATAATTAACCAAGGCCGATTGCCCATCAAATCTGTTATGTCATCCTTGATACTCGAAGACATTCCTGGTGAAGGGATCACTCTTTCTTTCGTAGTTATAAAAGTAATCAGAAAGAAAATAATACCCACAACAGAAAATATCATTATGGTATTTTGAAAGCCTGCTGCTTTATCCCCATCTCCTAAAATCAACACAAGAGGTAGCAACAAAACCTGAATAATAAATTGAGCAATCATTACCGCGACGAAACGGTAGGCCGATAGACTGTTTCGATCTTTCATGTTGCCAGTCAACACGCCGCTTAGGGCTGAATACGGAAGGTTGTTCGCAGAATAAATCACGACCAACAATACATATGTGGTAAAAGCGTATATTAACTTTCCTTGGTCACTCAACGCGGGTGTACTAAAGGCAAGTAAGGAGATTATACCTAAAGGAACTGAAGTCCATAGTATCCATGGCCTAAACTTGCCCCAGCGTGTATGAGTACGGTCTGCTATCACACCCATCACAGGATTAAAAAAAGCACCTATCATGCCGCCAACAAAAATTATTGTTGCAGCCGTGGCCGGCGGGATTTTATAAACATCTGTGTAAAAAAAAGCCAGAAAAGTCATCAGTGTTTGAAATATAAGGTTGGCGCCTAAGTCACCGAGGCTATAGCCTATTTTTTCTGTGATAGATATGGAATTGGTTTGTGCATTCATTTACTGCGTCTACTTACATATAGAAAAGAAAAGTGGAATAAGTGTAATAAAAATTTGTTATCATCATGTTGCAACTTGCCGCTATTATTAACAATTATGTTTTTTAAGATACTTGTTCTCGTTTTGCATTTTTAACGAGATTACGGCTTTCAACTAGGCTTGAAATGTATTCAAATTCAGAGTATCAAGTAATACTACATTTGGTCGATTAACAGGTTCAGGTCCGAGTATGTATGAATCAAAACACAGCATTTCGCTGCTTTTTAATGCTAATAACGTGTATGATCGACAAATTCTAGAGGGTATCGGACACTACCTGCATACCACTAAAGTCGATTGGGACGTCTTTTTAGAAGAGGACTTTAGGTTTCACGGTGATGATGTTAGTGAATGGCGCTGTGATGGATTAATAGCTAACTATGATGACCTAGAAATCAAGAAAATTGTAGACAACATATCTGAACCGGTTATCGGTGTAGGATGCTCCTATTCTGACCTAGAACAATACCCGAATATTCCTTACGTGGCATCAGACAATTTCGCGCTGGTTGAATCTGCGTTTAAACACCTAAAAGAGAAAGGATTAAAACGTTTTGCGATGTATAGCGTACCCCTCGATGAACATCATCGGTGGGTTATCGAGCGTGAGCGCGCATTCGCGAAGTTGGCAAGTAAAGAAGAATATAGCTACCAAATTTATAAAGGCCATGCCACAAACCGTAAAACATGGCATTCCACGTTTAAGCAATTAAGCGATTGGATAGAGAATCTGCCAAAGCCTATAGGGATTATTGCGGTAAACGATGCCCGAGCACGGCACCTACTCCAAGCATGTGATCACTTAGGGGTAGAGGTTCCTGAAAGAGTATCAATTATTGGCATTGATAATGACGACTTAGCAAGAAACCTAAGCCGGATTAGCTTGAGTTCAGTGACACAAGGTTGTTTCGAAATGGGGTACAAAGCCGCGAAACTTCTTCACAAGCGGTTAGAAGGTAAAAAGGTGCCTGAAAGTCAGGTATTAGTGGGTCCAGTAGGCGTTGAAGCACGTCAATCGACAGAATTTAAAGCATTGTCTGACCCTTATGTAATTCAAGCCGTTCACTTTATACGACAGTTTGCCACTAAAGGTATCAAGGTTGATCAGGTAACAGACTTCGTAGGTATTTCCAGGTCTAATCTCGAAAACCGTTTTCAACAAGAACATGGCTACAGTGTTCATACAGCAATTCATAACGAGAAACTTGTTCGCGCGTGTAAGCTACTCGCCGAATCAGAGATGTCAATTAATGACATTGCCGAAAAATGCGGTTATCCCTCACTCCAATATATGTATTCTGTTTTCAACAAGCACTTTAATTCAACGCCATCAGCTTATAGAAGCGAAAATCAAAAGGGTAAGGAAAGTAAAGTGGCTAGTTTTTAAGTTGCAACAATGGCACTACCTATCCTCAGCGAAAAAGAGTTCGGTTCGAGCCCAGTGGTAATTACTATACGATTTTATTTCATGCTCATACTTGTCGAACTAATCCTACTTAGAGCAGTAAAAACTCACGCCATGTTAAAATTTAGTTAACGGTTTGATAAATTACATAAAAGCTTTTGTCTTATCTCGAGCGCTATTATTGAGGCGTTAAACAATCATCGGTGTAATTTGAAAATAACGAATAGCGGTACAGATGATGTTAACGAATTAATACACTCATTAATGCGGGATCTGGAGAAGGCACATGTCGAAAAGAAAGTTTGCCAAAACACAGTTGGCAACAAGTTTATCCTTAATTTTGGGAGTTACAATTTCAACTCCCGTACTTGCTCAGGAACAAGATGATCAAGAAACAGAGATTATCGAAGTAACAGGTATAAGAGGTAGTTTGCAAGAAGCCGCATCTATTAAGCGTTATTCTGCTGGTATCGTAGATGCAATTTCAGCTGAAGATATTGGTAAGTTCCCAGATACTAACCTCGCAGAATCGTTACAGCGTATTACCGGTGTTTCAATCAGCCGGACTAACGGCGAAGGTTCAGAAGTGACTGTTCGCGGTTTCGCGGGTGGTAATAATATGATTACACTCAATGGTCGTACAATGCCTGCGGCTATTACTTATGGTGCGGGTTCTGGTGCTGACGGAACAACTCGTGGGGGTAACACCCGTTCATTTGATTTCCAAAATTTGGCTTCAGAGGCCGTTAGAGCGGTAGAAGTATATAAAACAGGTAAGGCCAATATTGCAACGGGCGGCATTGGTGCAACCATTAATATCGTGACAGCTAAACCCTTAGACAATGAAGGTTTTACGGCTACTGCGGGTGTAAAAGCGGTACATGACACGACAAATAGAACGGGAGACGATGTAACTCCAGAGGCCTCGGCGATTGTTAGTTACGCTAACGATGACGCGACCTGGGGCGTTAGCGTAGCTGCGATCCACCAAGAGCGTGACTCAGGTTACACCGGTGCGACGGTAAATGACTGGAATATCGATTATTGGGACGATCTTGCTGATCCAGATAGGCTGTGGAATACGACAAGTGCTGAATATATCAATGCTCCCCAGCAAGGCCAGTTATACGCTCGCCCAAATGACATTCGTTACGCATTCTCAAATACTCAGCGCGTTCGCGATAATGTGCAGTTAACTCTTCAGTTTGCTCCTACAGAGCAGTTCACAGCCTCCGTTGACTACACCTTTGCTGAAAACGAAATAGTTGAACAACGTGGCGAAATTACTAACTGGGTGCAAACTGGCAGCAATACACAGGTTGTGGAATTCGATAACAGCACTGTAAAAACTCCTATCTATATGAGAGAGACCTATGCTGGCGGAACAGATGAAGGCTATGAGCAACAGTGGCGAGAGCAAACTAATACGCTAGACTCAATAGGTGTAAACTTTAAATATTTAGTAAATAACGACTTTTCACTTACGTTTGATGCGCATGACTCGGAGATGCACAGTCGTGGTACCGGCCCACGTGGCTCGGGAGAAATTGCGGTGGGCTTAGGCGCCCCTACTGTAGTAGAGAGGGAGTGGTTCTACGATTCGGAGCTACCTACTTATCTAAATGTTTACGACGACAGTATTCGTGGTGCCAATAATAACGGAGTAGTTGATGCCGGTGATGTAGGTTCGTCAATTGCGCGTATTCGTAACGCAGCTCAGCGCTCGAAGATCACACAGTTTAAATTAGACGGCGAATATGTGTTAGATAATGGTCGTTTCGACTTTGGTGTTGAAGCTCGGGAAATGGAATCTCGTTCGTTCCAAACCGCAGGCAACAACATTGCCTTAGGTAACTGGGGGGTTGCTAATCCTGGCGAGTTTGGTGACTTAATTCAACCTTTCGATCTACCTGGTGAATTTGACGATTACGGTGTACTACCGGGTGGCTTTGGTTTTATTGCTGACGCTCGTGAACTTTATACAGCCGCTGAATCTTTATATCCAGGCATTCCATCGTCAACCGAGCAAGCCTTGTCGTTTGACGATACAATTCAAGAGGACACTTTAGCGGCGTATGCACAAGTTTCATTAGATGGAGAACTTGGCGGCATGTATTTCAGCGTGCTAACCGGGCTTCGTTACGAAGAAACAGATGTGAAATCAACCTCTCTAGTAGGTCAAACTTTATTCCGTTGGGAAGATAATAACGATATCGTTCCCTTTGTAAATTCTGATGTCCCCCCAACGCCAGCATCAGCTGAGAACAGCTATGATTATTTACTACCTAGCTTAGATTTGAAACTGGAAATTAGCGAAGATTTGATTGGTCGCTTCTCTTATAGCAAAACTATTGCTCGTGCAGGACTTGGCAGTCTCGGTGTGTCGGCGAGCAACTTCGGTGGTGGCGGCGGTTCTACGTTATTAGGTGCAATACCTACGGCGAACGCCTCAAACCCAGGCTTGTTGCCACTTGAGTCGTCGAATACAGATGTGTCGCTAGAATGGTACTACGATTCTACGAGCTATGTTTCTGCAGGATTCTTTCAAAAAGATGTGGCTAATTTCTTAGGCAGCCGTCAAGTAGACCAGACCATTCTAGGTATACGCAACCCAACCGCGGGTCCTCGTGCTCTGGAAGCCGCCGCCGCTCTCCAAGATTTGGGTATCGCTGTAGATGATACATCTTTATACGCAATGACCGTATTGCTAAGCCAGCCAGAAGCCTTTCCTAACGGAGCGGCTGACTACACTGGCACGCCCGAACAGATACAGCAACTCGCAGAAACTCCAGGATGGGATATTCTCGCCGATGAGTCAGACCCAGAGTATGTGTTTAGGACTAACACTCCTGATAACAACCGCTCTGCGAAAATCTACGGGGCAGAGTTTGCTGTTCAGCATTTCTTTGGCGAGACAGGCTTTGGCGTTCAGGCCAACTATACCTTCGTAAACGGTGATGTAGGCTTTGATAACAACGCAGATCCTAATACGTCACAGTTTGCTTTAATTGGGCTAAGCGATACGGCTAACCTAGTGGGCTTGTACGAAGATGACAAATTCCAAGCGCGAATAGCTGTTAACTGGCGCGATGAATTTTTAGCTGAAGCTAACCGAGGTGGCTCAAATAACCCCCGGTATACCGAAGCTTACACACAAGTTGATGTAAACCTTAGCTATAACATAAATGAGCAATTCAGTGTTTTCGTCGAGGGTATAAATGTAACGGGCGAGAACGCACGAGACTTTGCACGAAACAAAACGCAAATGTGGTTCTTGACGGAGCTTGGAGCGCGATACAACCTTGGTGCCCGCTATAAGTTCTAAGTGAGTTGTTTCAAGCGCTGGCAACAATAGCTTGCCAGCGCAAATAGCTATTTTTAGCCGCGGTACAGCGGCCTTTTTAATTGTCTGAATGTGTGTATTACATGTTTTATTTTAGTGTTGTTGTGGGCAATATAAAAGGCTTTCACAGCAATCACATTGGGTGCATTCAGACCATGTGATTAAGGGGAGACAGATGACAAAACACGTGCTGTTAAACAACGTCAATCACAAAGATACAAAAGTTATTACTCACTACGCCGCACGGTATGGTGATGATCAGGCTAGTGTTTTAGCTTTCCCATCTGAATTCATTGAACTACAAAAACACTATCCTATTTTTTTCCGTCGAGATGGCGAATTCGACGGTTATCAATGTGTAGTATTACTGGGTCTGGAAAAAAACGAAAACTTGTTTTTAGACGCCTCTTATCCATCGGGGTGGAAGGCTGATTACGTACCCGCAGTCCTTAATAAAGGGCCTTTTCTAATTGGCTTTCAACAATCTAGTCACAGCGAAGAAAAAAATGCTGTTATACACATTGATATGGATCACCCTAAAGTGAGTAACAGTGAAGGGCAATCGCTTTTCCTTACTCATGGAGGAAATAGCCCATATTTGAACCATATATCATCGTGTTTGTCGGTTATAGATAGTGGTTTGGAAATCCAAAGTGATATGTTTAAACAATTTTTAGCGTTAGATCTTATAGAGCCTGTCAATATTGAATTTGAATTAAGTAATGGTGAAAAGCGAAGGTTAAGTGGTAACTATACAATTCATGAAGAAAGACTCGCAGCATTGACAGGTAGCGAATTGCAGGCGTTAAGTAAATCCGGTTACTTACAACTTGCCTTCGCAGTGGTGGCATCTATGACAAATGTAAGAAAGCTTATAAACCTCAAAAACCTTCATCTCTCACAATAGTATTTAAAAAGATGATACCTATTACTCGAAAAGCGAGAGAACTTCGTCCCAGCAAATCGGGAAACATACCAGACGATTTGCATAGTTACGACGAACCTATAGTCCTCAGGGGGCTTGTTAATCACTGGGAGCTTGTAAAAAAAAGCCTACATTCCGATATCGCCGCCGCGGAGTATCTGAAAGCTTTCTACAATGGTCGGCCTACCCTGACCTACTTTGGGGAAGCTGGGCTCGATGGGCAGTACGGGTATAACGACAATGCAACCCAACTCAATTTCAAAAAAGAAAAAGCTCATATAGGCGATGTCTTAGACCTAATTATAACTTATCTTGAGGATTCAGCGCCGCCAAGCGTGTATATCGCTTCAAACGTTATAGATTCAAGTTTCCCCGGCCTTCGCCAAAAAAATGATCTCGATATGTCGTTTGCGAAACTAGCACCTAATTCTGAATCTCCGATTCCGAGCATTTGGATAGGCAATAAGTCTATCGCCAAATGTCATTACGATGCATCAGATAACATGGCATGTGTAGTAAAAGGCCGGCGCAAGTTCATATTGTTTCCACCAGATCAAATCGAAAATCTGTATCCTGGACCCTTATCGCCTACGCCAGGAGGACAAGCAATCTCTATGGTAAATTTTTGCGACCCTGATTATCAAAAACACCCTAAGTTTAAACAGGCTGAAGAAAAAGGTATCACTGCCGAATTAGAGCCTGGTGACGCCATTTTTATCCCCAGCATGTGGTGGCATCAAGTAGAAGGATTGGATAAATTTAATATTTTAGTTAACTACTGGTGGAGCAATGCTGAGCGATTTATGGGCTCAGCAATGAACGCTTTATACCATTCTATCTTGAGCCTTCGAGACAAACCTGCTCACGAAAAAGCTGCTTGGAAACACGTGTTCGACTATTATATTTTTAACGATGAATTATTACCTACTCAGCACCTACCTCCTGAATCACACGGACTTCTTTCTCCATTAGATGAACTAAAATCCCGCCAACTGCGAGCTATGCTGGTAAACAAACTGAATAGATAAGAAAAGAGAGACAATAGTGAATAAAAGCGTGAAAAAGATCGTCATTGCTGGAGGCGGGACTGCGGGTTGGACAGCGGCGGCAGCAATTGCTAAGCAAATGGGTCCTACAATTAGCATCACGTTGGTCGAATCTGACGAAATTGGAACAGTTGGTGTTGGCGAAGCCACTATCCCTCCTATGCGCGTATTCCACAAATTGCTGGGTATTGACGAAAAGGAATTTATGCAGGCGACGTCGGCCACCTTTAAGCTTGGCATACAGTTTGAAAACTGGGGCCAAAATGGTGATGCTTATATTCACTCATTTGGCGTTACTGGGCGAGAGAGTTTTGTCGCACCCTTCCATCACTTCTGGCTGTATGGCAAAGAACAAGGAGTGGTTAAAGATTTTGGCAACTATTGTTTTGAGCTTCAAGCTGCTAAGCAAGATAAATTCGCCACTTCTCAGAATTCAAATACTCAGTATGCTTATCACCTGGATTCCAGCCTATATGCCCAGATGCTCCACGATTACTGTGAAACAAGAGGTGTTGTTCGAAAAGAAGGAAAGATCGAATACGTTCACCAAAATAAGGAAACGGGCTATATAGAGTATCTTCAACTCGCTTCGGGCGAAGTAATACATGGTGACTTCTTTATCGATTGCACCGGATTCAAAGGTTTACTCATCGAGGAAACGTTGAAAACAGGCTACGAAGATTGGTCACAATGGCTGCCCTGTGACAGGGCTATAGCCGTGCAAACTGAATCTGTCGGCGCCCCACGCCCTATTACAATGGCCATAGCGCATGACAGTGGTTGGCAATGGAAGATTCCTCTGCAACACCGGACTGGTAATGGACTGGTTTATTGCAGTCAATATTTGTCAGATGATGATGCTAAACAACGTCTTCTCGATAACGTAATAGGTAAAACGATCACCACACCTAGAGTGATAAAGTTTAAAACTGGCCGACGCCTTCAGGCGTGGAATAAGAATTGTCTAGCGCTTGGGTTGTCGAGTGGTTTTGTAGAGCCTCTGGAGTCCACCAGTATTCATCTGATCATAATGGGCGTCATTCGCTTTTTAAAACTCTTTCCTAATAGTGGAGTCAGCGAACGTATTGCCAAGGAATATAATCGTCAAACACTTGATGAGATTGTTAAAATTAGGGACTTCATTATTCTCC
The DNA here is from genome assembly GCF_037029575.1 of Alteromonas sp. CH_MED4-4. Taxonomy (NCBI): domain Bacteria; kingdom Pseudomonadati; phylum Pseudomonadota; class Gammaproteobacteria; order Alteromonadales; family Alteromonadaceae; genus Alteromonas; species Alteromonas sp. CH_MED4-4. The sequence continues at coordinate 209,435 of NZ_JAYMEU010000003.1, forward strand.
ATTATCACGCTACGCATCGTAAGGACAGCCCATTCTGGCAGTATTGCCATGACATGGAAGTGCCCGAAACATTGAAGCACCGTATGCAGTTGTTTGAAGAGTTTGGCCATGCCTTTCAGGAAGACGGAGAGCTTTTCAGAGTCGATTCATGGACGCAAGTTATGCTGGGGCAGGGAATAATACCTAAAAGTTATCACTCCAGTGTAAGAGGTATGCCCGTACACGAACTGCAAAGATTCTTACAAGGCATAGAGATGGCAGTACAGAAGGGGCTGCAAAATATGCCATCTCACGAAGCTTTTTTGCAGCATTATTGTTCTAGCTCCTAGGGCGGAACGATCATTCGGCTTTTCAATTGCTCTCCAAACTGCTCTGAGATAAGAAAAGGCCCACTTTAAAAAAGAGGGCCTTGTTGCTTCAAAGTCACGGTTAAGCGCTACCGTTTACTTTTTCGCTTTAGCAAAGGCATCGGCAAAGGCGTTGCCCATAGCGCTATTTTGAGGTTGGCTATTGCGATTGCCGCCACCCTGATTTGAACGAGGGTTTGCTTTTGCGTTAGCACGCCCAGCCCCTTTACTTTGTGGCTTTCCTGCTGCTGGTTTGCCGCCTGCATTATTGCTTTGACTCGGTGTATCGTCTAAGCGCATGGTGAAGGAGATACGCTTGCGCGGTACGTCTACTTCAAGCACTTTTACTTTGACGATATCGCCTGCTTTAACTACCTCGCGCGGGTCTGAGATAAACTTGTTAGTCAGTGCTGAAATATGCACCAGTCCATCCTGATGTACGCCTACATCAACGAACGCGCCAAAGTTGGCCACGTTGCTAACCACACCCTCTAAAATCATGCCTGGTTTAAGATCGTTGATGGTTTCAACGCCTTCTTTAAACGCGGCAGTTTTAAACTCTGGACGAGGATCGCGGCCTGGTTTATCCAGCTCTTTTAGAATGTCTTTAACCGTTGGCAAACCGAATGCGTCGCTGGTAAAGGTATCTGGCGACAGGCTTTTTAGAAGCTCGGTATTGCCGATGATGTCATTAACAGCAACAGCGGTCGTATCTACAATTTTATCTACCACTGGGTACGCTTCGGGGTGAACCGCAGAGGCATCAAGTGGGTTTGTGCCGTTTACAATGCGAAGGAAGCCTGCCGCTTGCTCAAAGGCTTTAGGCCCTAAACGTTCGACTTTCAATAGCGCTTTACGGTCTGGGAAAGCACCATTGGTGTCTCTGAAATTAACAATGTTATGCGCTAGGGTTTTATTTAAGCCCGATACGTAGCTCAACAGCGCGGGCGAAGCAGTGTTTAAGTCAACGCCAACGGCGTTTACACAGTCTTCAATAACACGGTCTAGCGACTTGCCTAACTGGCTTTGGCTTACGTCATGCTGATATTGGCCTACACCAATAGCTTTAGGTTCAATTTTAACCAGCTCTGCCAGCGGGTCTTGCAAGCGTCGAGCGATAGACACTGCGCCGCGGATTGACACGTCAAGGTCAGGCAATTCTTTTGAAGCAAGCTCAGAGGCTGAATACACCGATGCACCCGCTTCACTGACCATAATTTTTTGTGCAGTAAGCTCGCTGTTGTTCTTGAGCATTTCGCCAACGAGTTTGTCTGTCTCGCGCGAGCCAGTACCGTTGCCAATGCTGATTAAATCTACTTTGTATTGCTTGCACAACGTGGTGAGCGTGCGAATAGATTTATCCCACTGATTTTGTGGCGCATGCGGGAATATGGTGTTGGTTGCGACCACTTTTCCTGTGCTGTCTACGACCGCTACCTTAACGCCGGTTCTCAAACCTGGATCTAATCCCATAGTGGTTTTTGCACCTGCAGGTGCAGCCATCAACAGGTCGTTTAAGTTTTTAGCAAATACCTCAATGGCTTCCTCTTCAGCGCGCTCACGAAGGGCGCTGAATAGCTCAGTTTCCATGTGTAAACCAATTTTGATTTTCCACGTCCACTGTACAACTTGAGCTAAGAAGTCATCTGCACCACGGCCGCGGTGCATAATATCGTAATGGCTGGCAATAATATGTTCGCAATGCGATGGGCCGTTGTCTTCTGACTGCGGGTCGGCATCTAGCTGGATGTGTAGCATGCCTTCGTTGCGGCCTCTAAACATCGCCAACGCGCGGTGAGATGGTACGTTCTTGTACTTTTCACTGTGTTCGAAATAGTCTTTATATTTGGCGGCTTCTTGCTCTTTACCTGATACAACCGTGCTTTTTACATAAGCATTTTCAGTTAAGTACTTGCGCACTTTTGCCAGCAGTGTAGCGTCTTCGGCGAAGCGCTCCATTAAGATATAGCGGGCGCCTTCTAATGCTGCTTTAGTATCAGCAATGCCACTATCTGCGTTAACGTATTCGCTTGCTGCACTTTCAGCATCGGTATCTGGGGCAGAAAATAAGGTATCAGCTAAAGGTTCAAGGCCCGCTTCAATAGCAATCTGGCCTTTAGTGCGTCGACGGGGCTTGTACGGTAAGTACAAATCTTCCAAGGTAGTTTTGCTGTCAGCACTGGTGATACTGCTTTTAAGCTCGTCGGTTAGTTTGCCCTGTTCCTCGATAGATTTAAGGATTACATCGCGGCGCTCTTCAAGCTCTCGCAGGTAGGTTAAGCGCTGCTCCAAGGTACGCAGCTGTGTGTCATCAAGGCCTTGTGTCACTTCTTTTCGGTAGCGCGCGATAAAAGGTACGGTAGACCCTTCATCAAGAAGTTTAACAGCGGCAGTTACTTGCGAAGGTTGAACGCTAAGTTCATCTGCAATTTTATTGATAATCATAAGTCGCTCTAAGATACTAATAATTCGCGTCAGGCAATGGCGAATAAACGGTGTGTGAAAGGCTTATATACACAGCGTCGGTAGTGAAAATAGGAGCGGTGAGTATATCACCGCGGTGTAGGGGAAGTCGTCTGATCATTGTGTTACAAATGGGTGATTAAATAGGGCATATTAGTGCTCACAGTTTGTCTGTTGCGTCGTACCAAATACGGTTTATCCACCACTCTTTCGTGCCCGTCTCGGTTTTTACAACAAACTCATCGTCTTCTTCTTTGCCAAGCAGTGCTCGCGCCATCGGAGAGTCGATAGAAATGTAATCCTTGCGGCCGAAAATTTCGTCGTAGCCCACGAGCCTAAGTTCCATCACCTTGCCCGCTTCGTTTTCAATTTCAACCCAGGCACCAAAGAAGACCTTACCCTCTTGCTGTGAATCGTAGTCCACAACCTTTAGGTTTTCCAAGCACTTGCGAAGGTAGCGTACGCGGCGATCAATTTCCCGTAGCTTCTTCTTATTGTACTGGTAGTCGGCATTCTCGCTTCTGTCACCAAGGCTCGCTGCCCAGGTTACCTTGCGAGTAATTTCAGGTCGTTCTTCACGCCACAAGAAATCCAGTTCTTGTTTAAGCTTTAAGTAGCCCTTTCGAGTGATAAGCGGTGTTTTCACAATGTCCTATAAATAATCCAGCTAATTACCCCTACTTTATGTGGGTAATAAGGCAAAACGCAATCTTTCTGTACGTCAAAAAGTGACAAAAGAGCCAGATTGAATAATTATTGAACATAAACCTTTCGTTTAGTGTCGTAGTATAAATAATAGTCAAACCATTAGGGGAAATGAATGCGTAACAGGATACCAATGTTGAACCGTCGAAGGTCGGGGAACGATCCGTTCCAAACCAGCGGTACTATCATCGGTTTTATGCTGTTTTTAAGTGGCGCGCTGTTATTGTTGTATGCCTTGCTTGATATCGTTGTTCGCTTAAATAGTATGCAAACCGTGATATATCTTATTTTAGGTTGTGCTATGTATAAGGTGGGTCAGTCTCTGTTAAATCATTTTGCTACGTTTAAGGTACACACAGAAAGACGGCGCGCCCCTCAGCGTTAAAACCTTTTGTTTTAAGCACGAAGTTTTAAGGCGAAATTGTTCCAAAAAGGCTTGGAATAGACCGTGAAATTTGGTCGATTTAGACTAAGCTTAGTAGTGTAATTCGAGGCACCAAGCATATTGAATAACCCACTTTACTATTTGGGTACGCGCGTGGTGAAAATCCACTGGCTCGTAGGGAAAAGGTAAGCAAGGATCACGCTGACTCACTAAAACAAAAAAGCCGACGCTATGCGTCGGCTTTCTCTTTTTCTTAAAGCACTAACTTATTCCGTTGGCGCTTCTGCTTCAGGCTTAACCACTTCTAGCAACTCAACGTCAAAGATAAGCGTCGAGTTTGGCGTGATTGCGCCAGTAGAACGTGCACCATAAGCAAGTTCAGATGGGATATGGAAGCGATACTTTGCGCCTTCTTTCATCAATTGAACGCCTTCAGTCCAACCAGAAATAACGCGATTAAGTGGAAATTCTGCTGGTTCGCCACGCTTGTAAGATGAGTCGAACTCTGTGCCATCTAGCAAGGTGCCACGGTAGTGAACTTTAACCATGTCTGTCGCTTCTGGGCTTGCACCCTCGCCTTCTTCAAGTACTTCGTACTGAAGACCAGACTCGGTAGTTACCACACCTTCTTTCTTACCGTTTTCTTCTAGGTATGCTAGGCCAGCTTCAATATTTTTTTCAGCGGCTTGTTCTGCCATTTCTTGCTGCTTAGCGCGAAGTACTTCTTCGCCTTGTTGAGCGATTTGCTGAATCTGCTCTGGCGTAAACTTAAGGGTGTCGTTTAGACCGTCTTTAAAGCCTTGTTGTAGCGCATCTTGGTCTAATGTTAAACCCAGTTGCTCTTGTTGTTCGGCACGGTTGCTAACGAACAAACCCATGCTTGCGCCCATGGCGTAAGCTTGCTTTTGCGTATCTGTCATTTCTTCTGCTGAAACAGAAGTTGTTTTTGCACTATCAGCGCTTGTAGAAGCGGCCTCATCAGATGTATTTGGCTGGCAAGCGAAAAGGCCTAGCGCAGCGATAGTAGATAAGGCAACGAGCGACTTCTGCATAAAAACGTCTCCATAAATTTTTATCATCATGCGTCTATGTCTATACTGCTGCATCCAAGGCAGTGTGCACGATAGTTAAAGATGCGTGATCCATGCTATGTTAAACCTAGCGTTTACAAAGCGAAACCCATTTGATTATGTTTAGGCCTCAAATGTTCCATAGAATAGCGTTACTCATCGTACTTATAGGTAATTCCATGGGATGCTCTGTCCCTGATACTACGCCAATACAGCAGTGGCGTCATGTAGAAGAAGGCGCCTATGCCGCAGATATTTCTACCGACGGCACGTTAGCGGTGGTTTCTGGCGTGAATAATGGGGTAAACGTATGGCGAATTGGACAAAGTGATCCCCTTTATCACTGGAGCCACCAAGGTGAAGGTGACAACCTGGTCATGTCAGTACACATTAGCGCCGACAAAAGCTATGTTGTGACCGCTGACCGAGAGGCGTTTGCCTTATGGAGTCTGGAGACCGGCGAGCCTGAAGGTTTTTGGCGCATTGACGAGTCATCAATTAGAGATGTGGTGGTTACCAATAATGGTAACGGCATATTGGTGGCGCGCTCAAATGGCAAAGTTATGTACTTTGAACCTCGTACTTCGCGTCGACTAGAGTTTTTAGGGCATCAGGAAAAGGTTAACTCCATTGATATTTCTCCTAACGGTAAGTTCGCATTGACGGGGGGCAATGATTACATAGCGTATTTATGGAGCACTGACACTGGGCAAATAATTCATACATTCGCCCACCCCACGCGAGTAACAAAAGTAGCGCTTGATGATGAAGGCCGCTTTGCTTTTACTGCGGACAGCCAGAGCAAGTCGCAAGTGTGGAATGTGCAAACCGGGCAGCCTGTGGCATCCCTCAAATATGCAGCGCGTCAGAAAATCTTCACAGACGTTGAGTTTTCCAAAGATGGTCAGTTTTTACTAACAGGCTCTCCCGCGAGAAAAGTATACCTGTGGGATTTGGAAACTGGCGAGCAAGTGCAGTCTATACAGGTTGCATCACGAGAGTCAGTTTCACCACCAACCGCAGTTGTGTATGGCGTCGCCTTCCTCCCCAATGATAATATATTGTCCATAAGCAGTAGTGGCCTTGCCGAAGAATGGCAACGAGAGAGATAGAGAATTTACATGACAGAGAAAAGCGCTGAGCATCTACAACAGCAAATAGATAGCGCCAATAGCTATATTGAAGAGTTACAGATGAAGGTAGCCTTTCAAGAACACACTATCGAGGCACTTAATGAAGCGCTGTCTTCGCAACAAAAGCAGCTTGACGATTTAGCTTTTAAAGTACGCCATGTCGTTGACCGCGTTAAGTCTATCGAGCCGTCTAATATTGCTAAGCAATCAGAAGAAACCCCGCCTCCGCATTACTAAAACAATTGAAGCGCACTAGTAATTGCAACGCGGTATTCATGTGGATCACGTCCATTGGCGATGACACTTATTGCGGGGCGCTCATCGTGGGGAGAGGCCTGAGAAGACATCAAAGGCGCTTCGTTGATGTGCAGTAGTGTTGAAAAAACATCACGCTAGTTCATCTTGTTATGAGTTAGGCGAAGTCTTCATTTAGCCAGGATATACATTTGAATTACACTTGCGCCCCGATACAAAGGCTTCAGCAAAAAGAAGCCTTTTTTACTATTTAAGAGAGTGAGTTATGAGCGATTTTGATATGGATGCGTTTGATAGCATCGATTTTGACTCTGTTGAGCAGTCAGTAGCAGAGAAACAGGCTGAAAAAGACAAGCAAGAGAGTCAAGAGATTGAAGGTATGCGCGACGGCGCCAACGACTGTGGCGATAGCTGTACTATTTAAGCGCACTCAGCGGCGAGGGCTCTTAATTTTCAGAGCCTTCCGGCGCTTCCAACTTATCCAGCTCGAGTCTATCCAACTCTATACTTTTCTCCACATCGCCGTTAAAAGCTTCGATAAATGCATTTTTTAAAATCGCGGTAAATGCCTCCCATGTTTGGGTGTCAGGGCTTGATAAATCGCCTTCAACAGGAATGCGTGTGGCAATTTGGTCTTCGCTTTGGTTTTCAAACAGTTCGGTGACAAACGCGGAAATGGCTTCGATACTGCCTTCAATAAAACCATCGCCGTCACGTTCAATGTCACCCTTCCAAGAAAATACCTCCACATTATGCAATATGGGTTTGATATAGCCTTTTACTTTCCCTTCATTAGACGCCACTTCAGCCGCAAGCGTGAGGGTGCCGGCTTCCAGATCAAACGGTGCGTAGGTATCAAGTAGATTCTTAAAGTTCACTAGCCCAACGTTGTCAGCTTGAATATCAACGTCAAATGTGGGGGCTGTTGTTGCGGGGTTGAGTTTAGCGTTTAAGGATATCGTGCCCTGCTGTGCCGTTTGTCCTTGCGCTTTGGCCGTTGCTACACGTGAGTCTGACAAGTTATCGCTATTCACCAAGTTATTCACTTCAAGCTGAATATCATGAAGCGCAATGTCGATAGCCGGAGAAGTATCGGGGTTGTGGAAAGCGACTTTTCCTTGGTTAATAGTTAGCTTGTCGATGCGTAACGGGAAGAGTTGGTCGGCGATAGATAACCAGTTTTCATCCTTACCAGACTGGCTTCTCTCCTCCGTGTTGCCGTCTACAAAATTAATCTCGGGGGAATTAACAATGACTTTTCCTACCGCTGCACCTTTGAAAAGTTGTGACCATGAAAGCGTAAACTCCACATAGTCAGCTTTAAACAGCGGCCTATCTACTTGCCCGTTCGCCTTATAAAGCAAAACATGTTCTAAACTATATGCGCCACGCCATAGCATTAAATCTACATCGCCCACGCGGCCGTTATACTCTTTTGACTGACTCAGCGTCGTGTTGATGTATGACGCTGCGGCGTAAGGCAAGTAAAGTCTTATGGCAATAAGCGTAAGCAACAAGGCTATAAGGACATAGCAGACACGTTTTTTAGCATGTTTCATATTTCACTCCTTTGCAAAGGAAATACAAAAATTATGCCTGAGCAACCTCTTTCGTTAGGTAACGAGGATACCCAGTGTTGGCGTGGCATGAAGAGACGTTTGCAAAAAGCCTGAGCACAGCGTTGTAAGGTGTTACACAGGCTTTAAGGTAAGATTTACTGAGACGTGGGTAGGAATGTTAGTGCGGTTTAAAGATGCCAATCACATTTTCGTTTGAGCGTGTGGCGGCACTCACCTTTTCATCAGTTTGCGCTTCATTGTATCCACACGCAACGCACTCCAACTTTTCTACGTTATTTTCAAAATATAACGAAATCGTATCTAGCTCTTGGCATTTGGGGCACGTAGCCCCTGCAACAAAGCGGCGTTTTACACGTTTTGACATACATACACCTTTGGAGAATTTCGCGATTATTATACCTTGAAATGGTAAGTGTTGATCAGCTTTTACCTTAAGTTTTTGATATTATACGCGCCCTAGTTTGTTCCATCACAGGTTACTCATGATAAAGCTTTCAAATGTATCGCTACTTCGCGGTCGCAAAATGTTGCTAGAAGAGGCGTCGGCGCAGGTTTTTCCAGGCCACAAAGTAGCGCTGATTGGCAGCAACGGCTGCGGAAAGTCCACGCTTTTTGCACTGCTGAGAAGTGAGTTAAGTGTCGATGCTGGCGACTGCAGCGTACCGAATGACTGGCGAATTGTAAGCGTGGCACAGGAAACGCCAGCAACTGACCGAACTGCGATAGACTATGTGGTGGACGGTGACAAACATTTACGTAATCTACAGGCGCAATTAGAAGCCGCTGAAAAAAGCGGCGACGGTGTAAAGATTGGCCAAATTCACGGGCAGCTCGAACAAGCGGGAGCATACGACGTGGAAGCTCGCGCAGCGACCATTCTGTCGGGTCTTGGGTTTACCAATGTGCAGTTAAGCGCGCCAGTTAGCGATTTTTCAGGTGGCTGGCGTATGCGCCTAAACCTAGCTCAAGCGCTACTTTGTCCTTCAGACTTACTGCTGCTTGATGAACCTACTAACCACTTAGACTTAGACGCCGTTATTTGGCTAGAGAAATGGCTTCAACGCTATGCGGGAACGCTATTGCTGATTTCTCACGATAAAGCTTTTATCGACAACACGGTTGCGCAAATTATCAGTGTTGAACAACAGAAGCTTATCACCTACACCGGTAACTACTCGTCTTACGAAACCCAGCGCGCTGAACGTATTCGCTTGCAAAACATTGAATATGAAAAGCAGCAGCAAAAAGTAGCGCACCTCAATTCGTTTATTACCCGGTTTAAAGCTAAAGCGAGTAAAGCTAAGCAAGCGCAAAGTCGTATTAAGCAGTTGGAGAAAATGGAAACCTTGTTGCCAGCCCATATGGCAAGCCCATTTAGCTTTTCTTTTGCGCCGCCGTCGGCACTGCCAAACCCGCTTGTGCAAATGGAAAAGATACAGCTGGGTTACGACGACCATATTGTGCTGCAACAGGTGAAACTCAATTTAGTACCTGGCAGCAGAATAGGTCTTCTAGGTCGAAACGGGCAGGGTAAGTCTACGCTAATCAAACTATTGGCGGGCGTGCATGCGCCAAAACAAGGTATTTTTAATACGGCTAAAGGCCTTAAGATTGGTTACTTTGCTCAGCATCAGTTAGAAACATTAGATGCTAACGCTACTCCGCTTCTTCATTTGCAGCGCATTGACGAAAAAGCCACCGAGCAGCAACTTCGCGACTATCTGGGCGGATTTGGATTTAATGGCGATGAAGCGTTAGCGCCCGTGGCACCTATGTCGGGCGGTGAAAAGGCGCGCTTAGTATTGGCGTTAATTGTTTATCAGAAGCCTAACTTATTGCTGCTGGATGAGCCTACCAACCACTTAGATTTGGAAATGCGCCATGCGCTAAATATCGCGCTTCAAGGTTTTGAAGGCGCCATGGTACTGGTCTCGCACGACCGCTTCTTACTCTCCTCGGTATGTGAGGATTTCTATTTGGTAGACAGTGGCGAAGTTGAACCATTTAAAGGCGACTTGGACGACTATCGCGACTGGATTTTAAAGCAGCAGGCAGCGGAAAAAGCCAAGGCCAACAGCGACGCCAAAAACGAAGAGCTACAAGAGACTGGCGCGCAGAGTAAGCCGGAACGCAAATTAGATCGTAAAGAAGAAAAACGCCGTGAAGCCGAGTTTAGGCAAAGGGTTGCGCCACTTAAAAAAGCCATTGAAAAACACGAAAAAGCCATGGAAAAATGTGGTGCTGCTTTGGCTGAGGTGGAAGCGTCACTTGCCGATACTTCGCTTTACAGCGAAGACAAAAAGGCGCAGCTTATGGGCCTACTCGACAAGCAAACTCAGCTTAAGCAACAGCTTGAGGAAGAAGAGATGGCATGGCTAGATGCCCAAGAGCAAATTGAGTTAAAACGAGAAGAGTATGACAATGCCAACGCCTAATATCGAAAACCGCGCGTTTTGGGAGTATAGCGTTTCTCGCTATACCAAAGGTGATATGGCTCCCCTTGCGCTTTTACTGCAAGACAACCACAAGGTTAATGTAAACGTTCTCTTGCTGATTTGCTGGTGTTTAGAGAATAATGTCATCATTAATTTGCCACAGCTTAAGGCAGTGATTGCGGCATCAAGTGCGACCGAAGAAAAGTTACAGTATCACCGTGCAAGGCGAAAGGCTGCGAGCCCCGAAAAAGGCGGAGACCAAGCAGAATATGACGCACTCAAAGCACAAGAGCTAGAGCTTGAAAGACAGCAGCAGCACGATATTGTTGCGTCGTTCAATGAGCAGCCAGTCACGCATCTGGGTCAAGGGCAATCTGTATCGTCTAACGTATTTAACGCGTCTATCGCAGCGTTTATAAATGCATACGGACTGCGAGACAACAACGAGGCGCGCCAACTAGTGAGCCTAGTGGTTAACCATCTATCGTAAAAACACAATAAGAAAACAAAATGAGTAAATCAGCGCTATCGCATGGAAAGATAATAAAAAGCAGCTTTAAGGTGCCAGGGTGGGCGAAGAACCGTCATGTGCAAACCATATGGCCGCGTTTTATTCAAAAGCGGTTGCCTTTGTCTTACGACATGGAGCGTCTCACATTACCCGATGACGACTTCGTCGATGTGGCGTGGGGGCCAAAACCGCAGGAAACATCGGGTATCGTGGTGATGTTTCATGGTTTAGAAGGCAGCATTAAGTCGCATTACGCGAACGATATGATGGCTCAATTGTCGGTGAATGGTTGGCAGGTGGTGATGATGCACTATCGCGGCTGTAGCGGCGTGCCAAACTTAAAGGCGCGGGCTTATCACAGTGGAGAAACAGAAGACCCCAGCTTTTTCTTAGAGTGGCTTCACGATAAATTTCCACGAATTCCTAAAGTGGCCATCGGCTTTTCCCTTGGCGGCAACATGCTATTGAAACTGTTGGGCGAAAACCCTGCGCAAAAGTGGCTTAAGGCAGCGATTGCCATTTCTTCACCTCTTAAACTTTCAGAGTGCGCTAAATCAATTAACCAAGGTTTTTCTCGCGTATATCAAAAGTATTTACTTACTAGCATGAAAGATACGCTGCGTAAGAAAATGGAGTACATCGATTATCGCAAGCTTATACAGCTAACAAAAACTGATGTGGAAGAGATCACCAGCTTTACCCAATTCGACGAGAAGATCACAGCGCCGCTTCACGGCTTTGCAGACGCTCAAGACTACTATGAAAAGTGTAGTGCGTATCACTTTTTAAGCGCGATCCACTGTCCTACACTGGTATTGCATAGCATAGATGATCCCTTTATGAATCACTTAATTGTGCCTAAGGAAGAAGAGCTTGCGCGCAACGTTATCGTGGAGCTAAGTGAACGAGGCGGTCACGTTGGGTTCATGCAGGGTTCTATATTAAATCCTAAAGTATGGCTGCACGAACGGGTGAAACGCTTTGTAAGTGAAGCCTTACCTGTAAATACTACGTGTCGTTACGTCAGTCGCTAATGTTGATGTCCTAATAATTTACCCAAACGCTTTTTATCAGGAGTGTGAATGATAATCCCCATTGACGCGCTAGAAGCCGATACGCTTTATAGCCTGGCTGAGTCTTTTGCTCTGCGAGAGGGCACGGACTACGGCGCTGAAGAAGTTGCGCTAGATGTGAAAGTGCAGCAAGTGTTAAACAGACTCAAATCGGGTGAGGCGGTGCTGGTCTATTCAGAGCTTCATGAAAGTGTAGATATCAAAAGAAAAGAAGATATTGAGCCAAGCGAAGCTGAAGAACAATAGACATAAAAAAGCCGGGTCGAGCAACCCGGCTACCTACCTGAGGAGAGGAAGGCTTAAAACGCGTAACGTGCAGTTACCTGCATAATGTCTAAATCATCAATGATTCTGTAGTTTGCACCCACAGCCCATTGTGGCGTGATGTAATAGTTAGCGCCTACTCTAAATGTCGCTTCACCATCGTCTACATCGTAGTAGCCAACTTCACCCGCCAGCTCTACCTGCTCTGTGATCATCGAGCGAAGGCCAGCATTAATGCTGTAACCTGTTTCGTCGTTTACGTCACCGTCAATACGCTCTAAGTTGGCACCAAAATACGCGTCTGTTGTCGCGTTAACAGGTAAACGGTAACCCGCACCTAGTGTCAGCATATCAAAGTCAAAGTTGCCCTCTTCAAAGAAGCTATACTCGCCGTTTAGGTACCAGTTGCTATTCAATAGGTATTTACCGTTAACGGTTAAACCGTCTGGTTCAAAAGACTCATTGTCGTCAAAGTCCATTTTGGTGTAACCACCTTCTACGTAACGCCAGTCAGGCTTGTCGGCCATAGCTGTAAGAGGAAGTGCCGCTGCAGTTAAAGCAGCAATAAGTGTGATTGATTTACGCATGTGATAACTCCTTAGTATGTTCAGTAACCCCCTTACGTTGCTTCCGTCCATTTCAGACGTTCTGCAAAAATTGTTGTAAGGCGGCGCGTTTATAGCGCGCAACAAAGTGTTACTGGGTTGATGGTCAAAGAAACGAAAACCGTCTTCATGCCATCTTTATTATTTCCGTTAAGAAATAGTGTCCGATTTATTTATCTACATGATGAATAGCAAAGCGTTTGCCAACTTCGTACTAAATCACTATTTTGATATGTCTTAATTTATCTATGTTGCTAATATTTATAGATAAAATACGTCTGGCTTTTTAGAGGCTACACATTTGAAATGTTCAAAATCAAAGTTTGATGTATTCCTAGTAAAACGTTGGCACACAAAACTGTCTCTAAAAAACAACAGTTATCCTTTTGTCTAACTCATCGGACATTTTTACAAGCCAGTGTTCTCCAATAATCCACAATGTGTGTGTTTGTAAAGCATTGTAAATTATGAAAAATATAAAAAATAACGGCGGCTATTTCGTGTTGGAACAGCTTTTGCTCAAGTCATTATGAGTTATCCAACGTTCACTCAAGCCATTAGGCAAGGAATTCGGCTTTCGCGATATCCGCGATGTCAGTGAACACAGAAAGGAAGAGAGCGCCTTTCTCGCGTGGCTTCAATCAATACCGTTTTTGTAAAAAACGCTTTTCAGTAGGTAAGGCGTGTAACGAGTTGTTGATGGTCATCTGGATAACCATTGTTTTCATAAGGAGAGGACAAATGGCTAAGCCAGTTTCAATTTTCGGTAAAGATTTACAAACGAATGTGCGTCAGCGCAATAAGCTGTCACACCTTCTTTTAGCGATGAGCAGTGTCATCGCATTATTTGCGTTTCAACAAGCAGGTGCAGTTGAGGTTAACAACGACAATCAGCCTCAAAAAGCATCGCCGGTTCTTCAGTCAATTATTGATGCTGCACGCCAGTCAGCGACAGAGAGCTACGAGCAGGACGATCACGGGTTAAACAGCAAGCTTAAAGAAATTGACTACACCACGTATCGTTCAATTCGCTTCAAGCCCGAGCAGAGTCTTTGGCATGGTGAGAATGACTACGAACTGCAGTTTTTTCACCCGGGTTTTTTATATGAATACCCCGTCACTATCCACACTATTGGTGAAAGCAATAAGCCTGAACGCCTAGCGTTCAACAGTGACATGTTCAACTATGACGGGTCTGCGTCAGGGTTAGCTGGGCTAACGGACGAAAAGTCAGGGTTTGCTGGGTTTCGCGTTCACTACCCTATCAAGAACGAAGAGTACAAAGACGAATTTGCTGTGTTTTTGGGGGCATCGTACTTCCGTCTTGTAGGTAAAAATCAAGTGTACGGTATCTCAGCACGAGGTCTTGCGATTGATACGGCGCTAGCCAAAGGCGAAGAGTTCCCCCACTTCACTGAGTTCTGGGTCATAGAACCGAGTGAGGGTAAGCCTATTACTGTTTATGCGCGTCTTGAAAGCCCTTCTGTAGCGGGCGCGTACAAATTTGTTATACAGCCTGATATTGATACCAGCGTTAAGGTAGAGAGTTGGTTATTTGCCAGAGATGACGTGAGCAAGCTAGGCATTGCACCATTTACCAGTATGTTCTTGTATGGCGAGAACACAGAAAAGCGTCATGACGACTATCGTCCAGAGGTGCATGATAGTGACGGTGTACTCATGGTAACTCACGCTGGTGAAGAAATTTGGCGCCCGCTGACTAACCCTGCACGCCTTCAAGTCACGTCACTTAGCGACGCAAACCCTAAAGGATTCGGCATGCTTCAACGCGACGGCGAATGGGATAATTACCTCGACGCAGAGGCCAATTACCATATACGCCCAGGGCTATGGGTGACGCCAGAAGCTGGTTTTGAGAAAGGCCGATTAGAAGTCGTCGAAATTCCGACTAAATCCGAAATACACGACAATATTGTGGCTTTTTGGACGCCTGAAAAGCCATTCAATTCGGGCGAATCACTGTATTTCGCTTACGAGCTTAAAACCGTAGAACAAAATCCGTTTGTCAGTGAACTGGCCTCAGTAGTACGTACCCGCCAAGGCAAGGCTGTGTTGCCGGGTGACGAGTTTAAAAACGACAGTCTAAATACGACACGACAGTTCAGCGTGGACTTCAGCGCGCCTTCTGCCATTGCTTTTGATAACGAGTCGATGAAGCTGGTGGTACAGGGTACCAACGGCACGATCTCTCAGCAGCGACTTTACCCCGTAGCTGACGGACAAGAGTGGCGAGCCACCTTCTTTGTTAAGCCGAAAGAAAAGCAGACGGTAGATATGCGCGCTTACATTGAGAAAGACGGTAAACGTGTGAGTGAGGTTTGGAATTATGTCTACCAACCAAAATAATCGCGCTTGCGCAGCGGTATCGGACGAGGCTAAAGCCGTGCCTCAGGTTAAAAGTGATGGCACTGCACGTGCTTCACATTTCATCTTAAAAGGAGAGCATATGCGTTTGTTTATCATGGCAATGCTAGTTATTCCAAGCACGGCACTGGCCGGTTGGAGTTTGTACGAAATCTTTTTACCTAACGGCCTTACCAACCTAGAGATTGCACAGCTGGGGTTGGGGCTAACCCTGTTCGCATGGTTGTGTATGGCGTTTTGGACAGGCATTATCGGTTTCTTTTTGCAGCTTTTTAACGTCGACCCGTTGAGCTTGCGCAGAAATCAAACGTCTCCTGATGCTACTGCGCCATTAACGCAAAAGCACGCCGTGGTCATGCCGGTTTATAACGAAGATACCCGCCGTATTATGGTGGGGTTTGAAGCTTGTATTCGCGAATTAATGGAAAGTGACAACAGTTCTAAATTCGACTTTTTCATGCTCAGCGACACCCGCGATATGGAAAAAGCGGATGCAGAGCTACGTGCCTTTTCCCGACTGAAGAAACGTTTAGGTGCCTTCTCTAGCCAAGTATTTTACCGTCGTCGCGAACAGAATCTGCACAGAAAAGTGGGCAACCTTAAAGAGTTTTGTGAACGCTGGGGTGCAAATTACGAGTCAATGATTGTATTAGATGCCGACAGCGTAATGACTGGAGAGCGCATGCAAGACTTGGCGCGTCGTATTGAGCAAAACCCTGATACGGCGTTAGTGCAGACCATTCCAATGCCGGTACGTCAAAACACCTTCTTTGGTCGTTTTGTGCAGTTTGCTGCTCATCTTTACAGCCCAATGTTGGCGACAGGTCTATCGTTTTGGCAAACAGACAGTGCAAACTATTGGGGGCACAATGCCATTATTCGTATTGCACCATTTATGCAGCATTGCGGGCTACCTACCCTTGAAGGGCGCGCGCCTTTTGGTGGTGAAATTTTAAGTCATGACTTTGTTGAGGCTGCGCTACTGCGCCGTGCTGGCTGGCAGGCCTACTTGCTTACCGACACCACGGGCAGCTATGAAGAAGTGCCAAGTAACATTGTTGACTACGCAATTCGCGACCGTCGTTGGGTGCAGGGCAACATACAGCATTTAGGGTTATTGAACGTTAAAGGTCTTAAAATGGCAAACCGCCTGCACTTCTTATTTGGTGCGTTTGCGTACATCTCTTCACTCATACTATTTTGCATGTTGGCGCTAGGTACAGCAGATGCGTTAATTCGCGCCACGTCAGTGCCAGAGTTCTTCGTGTCTGAATACCAGCTGTTCCCTAGTTGGCAGGTAGCGCGCCAAGACATGATGATGGTAACCATGTGGGGTACGGCGGCCTTATTATTCTTGCCTAAACTTCTCGGTATTACTTTAGCTTTAATAAAACGTCGTGGCGAATTTGGTGGCGCGTGGTCTTTGCTTAAAGGGGCAGCAATTGAATTAACTATGGCCGTGCTTATTGCGCCGCTAATGATGTTCTATCACAGTTATTTTGTGATTAGCGTTTTTGTTGGCCACTCTGTTAAATGGGAAGCGCAAGAGCGTGAAGGGCGCAAAGTGCCATGGAAAGTTGCAATTAAACACACGCAAATTATGAGCTGTTTAGCGGTAGCGTGGGGCGTAACTACTTTCTACTTCACCCCGTCGCTATTTATGTGGTTGTTACCTGTATTGGTAGGCATGGTGTTAGCGGCGCCGGTTATCCGCTTAACAAGCAGCGATAAACTAGGCATAGCCATGCGTAAGTGGGGCGTGTTTGTCATTGACCAGGAAGTGAATGAGTGTAAAGCACTTAAGCGTTTACGCGTTGCAATGGGGTATTTCGCTATATCACAGCACAAGGCAGAAGTACCTGCGCTTCCTGATAACGTGTGGCAGAGCATGCCAGAGCAAGTACTAAGTCAAAAGCCATTGCCTATGCGCCACAGGCTTCCTAACAGCGCATAATGGACTCAAAGTAGATATCAAAACAAAAAAACCGCACATGTGTGCGGTTTTTTATTGCGTTTAGTCACGTGCCACCTAGCTTTTTATCGATAGACGGCGGCAATAACAATGTTTTATTGAGTAAACGTAACTGAAAACGTTACGGGTACTGTTGTTGTTATGCTCTTAAGCCCTGCAATTTTTTGAAGTGCAGCTACGCCTTCAGCAAGTCCAAAAGACTCTGCTTTAATTAACGTTGGTGACGTGGTTGATACGGTAAGCGTATCGTCGTTTACTTTACTTGCTTTAACAGCAAATGACGTAGGAACGGCTTTTCCGTGCAACATCAAAATACCGTCTACCTTCCCGTTAACAACTTGGCCCGATTTCAGGTTCATCATCGACTCAGGCAAGTTGGCCTCAAATGTCGCTTGTGCAAACTTGGTCACGTTGAACAGCATCTCTTGCATTCGCTTGTTGCGAATATCAATGGCTGTATTCACTGACGATAAGTCAACCGCCACGTTAAGTTTGCCACCGTCAGACAGCGTACCATCAAAGCTATCAAACTTATGTACTTCGGTGACTTGTGCATTCTTCGTCGATAAGAAGTGTAGTGCACTTGTTTCGCCGTCTATTGACCAATCGGCTGCGGCGGGAAATGCTAGCCCACATGCGAGCAATGCTGCAGACAACGTGCGAATACGTGTAGTCATCATAGGTTACTCCTTTTACTTTTTGGTTCCATCTGGCTTGATTTAACCACTACCAGAGTAATGTGGCCCAGCAACATTACTACGCTATTATACGTAGGTTAACACGCTGCGCTAAGTAAATTATTACGCGCTAGTGCTGATGTGGGTTTACGAAGTCATCATACTGGACTACATCTTGCCATGGCACCCTTTGATCGCCCATTACCACAAAATCTGGGTTCTCTAGCGAATGACGCTGATTGTAGGTAAGAGGTTCGAAGTTAGCGGCGGCAATACTCCCACCCGCTTCAGAAACAATGCATTGCGATGCGCCAGTGTCCCATTCGCCGGTAATACCGATGCGCATAAACACATCAGCTTTTCCTTCGGCAATAAAGCAGGCTTTCAGGGAACAGCTTCCCAATGGAAGCGTTTGGTATACGCGCTTAGCGCACATTCTGCTGAGCACTTTTTCTCTCGACTGACGACGGCTTATTGCAATCATCACCACGCTATTTTTAGGGTCGTCTAGCTTACGTACGCTAATTGGGTGATCGCCATCAGGTGATGACTTAAACGCACCTTTGCCTTTCTGGGCGTAATATAGCGACTGCCCTGGAGGCCAAAAGATAACGCCTATTGTTGGCTCATTGTTCTCTATTAGCGCAATGTTTACTGCGAAATCACCGCTTCTAGCAATGAATTCTTGGGTTCCGTCGATGGGATCGATTAACCAGTACCGAGGCCAATGCTTTCGCTCTTCTAAACTTGCGTGTTTGTTTTCCTCTGAGAGGATTGGGATATCAGGCGTCGCGGCTTGTAAGCGCTTGTTGATGATATCGTTTGCCAAATAATCTGCGCTGGTAACGGGAGACTCATCGTCTTTTTGATAAGCGTCAAACTCCCCTTTATCGTATACTTCTAATACGGCTTCACCGGCTTCGATGGCAATTTCTTTCGCAAGTTCTAGTAGGTCGGCATGGGCGTCATCGGGCATTGTTTATTGTTCCTTAAACCACTTTTGAGCTAAAAACAGCGCGGCTATACAGCGTGCTTCTACAAAGTCTTCTCGTGCAAGTAAAGCATCTGCTTCATCTAAAGGCCAGTGAATCACCTCAAGAGGCTCAGGTTCGTCGCCTTCAAGTTGCTTTGGATACAAGTCTCGAGCCAAAACAATGGTCATATTGGCGTTAAAGAAAGTGGGCGCCATGCTGACCTTATGAAGCTCCACAAGATCATTGGCCGCGAAGCCTGCCTCTTCTTGTAGTTCGCGATTAGCAGCTTCAATGGCAGTTTCGCCAGGGTCTATTAAACCTTTTGGGAAGCCTAGTTGATACGAATGTGTGCCGGCTGCATATTCGCGAATTAACACCATGGTGTTTTCATCAAGCATAGGCACTATCATTACCGCGCCCCTGTTTCCGCCAGCCATCCGCTCGAATTCACGGGTGGCGCCGTTCGAAAACTCAAGGTCTAAGCGTTCTACCCTAAAGAGTTTGCTTTGCGCAACGATTTCACGAGAATGAATTTGTGGTAACGGTTTGTTCGGATCAATTTTTGGCATGTCTATCGCTACAACTTTGTTATCATACTTGTATACAATTTCTTAGCTTACTTCATTATAAGGAAAATCGCTTGCCCTTTCTGCCCTGGAATGAAATAGAAACTGTACTGTTAGACATGGACGGCACTTTGCTGGACCTTCATTACGACAACCAGTTCTGGCTACATCATTTGCCTAAACGATTAGCACAAATAAGAGGAATTTCAGAGGCGCAGAGTCAACGTGAAATGACTGCGCGATATGAGTCAGTATTCGGGCAAATTCAATGGTATTGCTTAGATTACTGGGCTGAATCTCTTGAAATGGACTTAGAAAATGAGTTTATGCCGCTGAAGCGTGAGCTGGCACATTTGCTCGCCCTTCGTGACGATACCATTCCGTTCCTTGATGCGCTTCATGACTCAGGCAGGCAGGTGGTATTAGTGACCAATGCGCACCCAAACAGTTTGGCGCTAAAGATAGAGCATACCCAGCTTGACGCACATATCGACAACCTCATCTCTACCCATGAGTTCGGCGTAACCAAAGAGTCTCAGCTGCTATGGGAAAGATTACAGGCACGGGTAAAGTTCGATGCCCATCGCACTTTATTTGTCGATGACTCACTGCCAATTTTAAATGCGGCAAAGACATACGGTATTAAACATTTACTTGCTGTCGATAACCCTGATAGTACTTTGCCAAATCGCAATATTAGTGAGTTTCCAGCGGTGCGCGATTACCGTTTAATGCTAGAAGATATTAAGCAGAGCCCTGTTGGGACTGTTTCGAAAGGACGTTTTTAAAGGACGAAAGCACATGGTTTCTGACACAATTTACGTAGGGTCGCTGAATCCGGTAAAAATTAATGCTGCGCTCAATACACTCTCTGACACACTAGAGCACGATTTCGACGCTCAGGGTATGGCTGTACCAAGCGGCGTGCCTGACCAGCCAATGAATGAAGATGAAACGCGCTTGGGCGCCATTAATCGCGTGAAGGCCATGCTTGCTCATCATCAAGGTGGTCTCACAGATGCGTGGTATGTGGCAATTGAAGGTGGTGTGGATGTATTTGAAGATGGTCCTGCTACCTTTGCCTATGTGGCGATATACCATGAAGGTCACTGGTCGGTAACGCGAAGTGCAAGCTTGCCTCTTCCTGTAAGCGTATATCAGGCGCTACAGCGTGGCGAAGAACTTGGGCCGGTTATGGACAAGCTCTTTGATACAGTAAACATAAAGCAAAAAGGGGGGGCTATTGGTTTGCTTACTCTTAATCACGCCTCGCGACAAAGTGTTTATGAGGTGGCGTTAACGCTTGCTATGGCAAAGTTCCATTTCCCCGACTTATACACTGACTAGTGTTGAACCTCTAGTGCTGTGCAACAAGGCGCATTACACCGTTAATCAAACAGAGCGCCGCAAGGTTATCCTTACTTAGGAAAAATGATAAGGCGATCGCAACGGTCGCCCTGAAATCTTTACTGCGATAGGTAATCTTTTCTGGATCCTTTCTGACACTATCCATTACTTAGACTTCAAGTTACTTCTATATTATTGAAAATAGGTTAAAAAATATTTTTTGACACCTTGGCTTTTTAGTTGCACTTCCTTCAGACCAAACGGAATAAGGAGAGTGACAATGAGTGAGACAATCAATACCTACAACCCTGCTACAGGTGAAAAGATCGATCATTATCATTTGATGTCAGCCGAGGACGCCGAGCAAGCAGTTACCCGTTCACAAGAAGCCTATTTGAACTGGCGCCGTACGTCATTTGAGACCCGCGCAGATTTATTTAATAACCTTGCAAACCTGATGGAAGAGCGAATTGACGATCTCGCCAGCCTGATGACACGGGAAATGGGTAAGGTTACCGCGCAAGGAAAGCAAGAAGTGCAGCTATGCGCTGAAATATGCCGCTATACGGCAGAGCACGGCGCTTCAATTTTGGAAGACGAACACCGCATTTTCGAAGGCGGTCGAGCAATCATTACGTACCAGCCCATTGGCGTTATTCTTGGCATCCAACCGTGGAATTTTCCGTTGTACCAAGTTATTCGTTACAGCGCCTCAAACATAATGGCGGGTAACACCACGGTACTGAAACATGCTAAAAACGTGTTTGGTATGGCGCAAGCCATTCAGCAAATGTACGAAGATGCTGGCTTTCCTAAAAATGTTTACCAGTCGCTGCTAATTGATGGCAGCACGGCAAGTGACTTAATCAAGCACAAATACGTTCGCGGCGTTACTTTTACCGGGAGTGACGAAGTAGGTAAAGAAGTGGCTAAGGAAGCTGCAAGCCTGTCTAAGAAAACCGTAATGGAGCTTGGAAGTAACGACGCCTTTTTGGTGTTAGAGGATGCTGACATCGACCATGCTGTAGAAATGTGTATCCAAGGACGCGTTATTAATAACGGTGAAACCTGTGTGGCGGCTAAACGCTTTGTTATTGTGGATAGCGTCTATGAAGAATTCCGAGACAAATTTGTGGCGCAGTGTAAAAAGCTAAAAGTTGGCGACCCCACAAACGAAAACACGGATTTGGGCCCAATGGCGAGAGAAGACTTGCGCGATGAACTTCATGAGCAAGTGAAAAAGTCGCTAGAAAACGGCGCTACGCTATCACTGGGTGGAGAAATTCCAGACTCTGATGGTTATTTCTACCCAATTACGGTGCTGGAAGATGTATCGCCAGGTATGCCCGCTTATGATGATGAGCTATTTGGACCAGTTGCGTCGCTCATTCGCGTGCGCGACGACAAGCAAGCCATGGAAGTAGCAAATGATTCACGTTATGGCTTGGGCGGCGGTATCTTCAGTACAGATACCGACAAAGCAATAGCATTGGCGAAAGATGAATTTGATACCGGTATGGTTAATATCAATGGGTACTCTTTGGCACAACCAAACTTACCTTTTGGTGGTGTGAAAGACAGCGGTTACGGTCGTGAGCACGGAGGCTATGGTATGCGTGAATTCGTCAATATCAAAACTATCATGGTCGCTGAGAAATCGGCCGAGTAGTGCACTTCGGTAAAAAGCAATGAGAAGAAAGGCGAACTTCAGGGTTCGCCTTTTTTGTTTTGCCGTACTCCCTATTCATTAAGGTAGTCGCACAGTCAAGCCCATGTAATCGAAAACAGTCAGGCGAAAAAACAGTGCACAGTCAACTAGGCTGAATAGTTTCGTCCGGGCAAACGGTCTTTTAATCAAATATCTGTGTATTAATGAGTAGGGAATAACATAAGGCGATGGTTATGACGGTTATAAATGAACGGTTAAGTAATGCAAGATCAGGCATTGGGCTTAAAAGGCAGGACAAACAGCGCGGTAGAAAACAAACTGCGTTTTTTTGCGCTATGACAACCACTGCTATTCTATCGTTCTCGGCTTTAGCGCAGCCGTTGTCTCAACCTTCAATTACATCAGACGATGCCGGCCTAAGCACCAGTCCTATGGGTTGCCATAACGTTTCGGTGCAAATATTAGGGTCGGGTGGACCTGAATTGGATGACGGCAGAACATCTAGTGCCTATGTGGTTTGGATAAATGACAGCGCCCGCGTGTTGGTAGACGCTGGAAGCGGAAGCAGCGTTCAGTTTGGCGCTGCGGGGGCAACGTTTGAATCGTTAGAAGTTATCTTGCTTTCCCACTTACACACCGATCACTCCGCCGATTTGCCAAGCTTTGTAAAAGGTGGGTATTTCACCGATCGCGAGAAGGATTTAATAATAATGGGGCCAGAGGGCAACGACATTATGCCGTCCACAAACGCCTATGTGTCGTCGTTAATAGGGAAAAACGGCGCGTTTAAGTATCTGTCTTCTTACACCATAGAAGGCCAAGATGACTATGCGATATCCACAAAAAGCATCGGGGCCACAACCTTTGAACAACCGTTTAAACGTAATGTAAACGATAGCGTCAGTGTTGAGGCAATGACGGTGAACCACGGGCCTATTCCAGCATTAGCGTGGAAGGTCAAGGCCAATGGCTGCGAGGCGGTATTTTCAGGCGATACCAATGATAAACAAGGAAACCTTGCTCGTTTTGCTAAAAACGCAGACCTTTTGGTGCTACACAACGCCATTGGTGATGACGCGGGTCAGGTTGCTAAGAACTTGCATATGACGCCGACTCAGATTATCGACATTGCCGCGCAGTCAAACGCTAAGCAAATAGTGTTGTCTCATATTATGAAACGTAGCGAACCGGGTCTTGATGCACTTACTGAGGCGATTACTGTTGTAGCTGAAGGTCGAGTATATGCCGCTGAAGATTTAATGAACATTACCCTGTCTGAACAGGAGTAAAATAAGCGTAAACCGTCTGCGATACACGGTTTACGCTTTTATAGAGGTTCTCTAACTATTATTGAGGGGCAAAAGGCAGCGGAATAGGCGTACCGTTTACACTGGCTTCGCCATCTTTTAGTGTTAGCTTTGTCTCGTAACCTTTCTCGGTTTCTTTTATTAAGCCTTGTTGAGCAAAGGTACTTAGCATCATAGGTGTCTGTTGTTCTACAGCGGCTTGAAGCTCTTCAGCCGTCATATTTTGTGCTTGTGGCGTCGCCATTAGTTGGCCCATCATATAGCCAGATGCCATACTCTGTGCAAGCGCTTTATCGGCGGTGATTTGTGCATCAGCCAGCAAATGCGTGACCCAATAAGCGGCGTCTTCCAACGTACCGGGAAGTGCATCTATACCCACTAATTTCGTGTTTGCGTAAGCGTTAAACGCCCCTTCAGGCAACGTTGCTTTCAGCTTCGTTATATTAATCTCTGGCTCAGCTTTAAGCTGTGTTAGCAAGTTAGCTTCAATAAACTCCATCATTTTGGCTGGCACTTCTTCAGAAGGCACTAATAATGAATTGTTGCTAAATTCTTGATAGGCCTTAATGAAGTCGATATCTAAGTTATTGATGGCAACGCCTAATACCATGTCTGTAGCATCAAGTTCAGGGCCCACGGCTTTGTCGACAGCGTATTCTACGTAGACATTGGCGGTGTTATTGTCTTCGTCAATCTTGACGTCGGTAGCAAAAGCTAGGTTCTCAATCTTAACTGTCGCACCTGGCTCAATGTTAGAAATTTCTATGCTTTCAATACGCGCCTTACCAGTAGATTCAAATAAGTCACCTTTGAACGCCGCTACCATATCGCCATCATAGCTCATATCCATAGACAGATTTTTCATCTCTAAGGAAAATTCATCTGCGCTTATGCTTAGCGATTCACCCGACGACGTATACAAAGTTTTGTCACCATCAGGCTCAGCTTCACCCGCATAACCAGAGAAAAGTAGCGTGAACCCCTCTTCTTCGGCCGTCGCGCTAAGCGCTGGAATAACGTCTGCGTAGCTTAGTCCACCAAACAAACCAACCACGCCTTCGTTGCGATAAATTGGCTGTTGGCCATCCCACTGAACGTATTCTCTTAACTCATCTCCATCAATAGAGACCGTATAGTGAACGCGGCCTAATCCTAAGCCATCGCCAAAGTACACCGGTCCGTGATGAGCTACTAGCGTAGCGGTAATGCCAGGGTTTTCTTCCATTGGTATATCAGTGGAGTCAACATTCTGTGCATTGATTAGCGCTTGAAAATCGACAGCAAGCTTGATTTCTGCTGTTGTCGAAAACCAGCCTTTGTCATACGAAAGTACCTCGGCAGAATAAACGGCTTGTTGGTTAATTTCGTTTACGGCGGCGTTAACATTTTCGTGAACGCTAGTGCCAATAAAATAAGGGGCAACGCCAAGTGCAACCAAAGTTACGCCCGCGCCAGCTAGAAGAGGTTTGTTCATGATTACAATCCTTTGTTAAAAAGTGTTCCCGGTTCTTCTGGCCACAAACGTGAAGTACGTTGGTGGCCTAGAAATTCTACGCATAGTTTGTGCTAATGCATCACAGCTTAATAGCGATATAGCCGCTACCATCCGGCGCACCAAACAAGCGTGCGGCCTGATGGACTTCTTGCGGAAAGCTGTCGTCAGGCTTAAATTTACCACTTACTCGAATATTTTTCATCGTAGTAGGGATAACCGCATCCATCGACAAGCTTAGTAAGTTAGGCTCGCTTACTAGTATTCCAATGTCATCGCCTTCACAACGCAGCTTTGCGGAATAAGTGCCAAAATCAATAGGACCCTGTGTACCGGCAACTGTCGCGTTGAGCCAATCTCCGGTGCCGTTTAGCGATTGACACGCAGGCCCAAACGTTAAGTCACTGAGCGACACTTTGAAGCGCCCGCCGGCATTTACTGGCAGCGGAAGGCGAACTTGTGCAAGCACTCGGTCTACCGGTAAATACAGCGTGAAGTTTTCGGTATTTACGCTGTTTTGGCTGAAAAGTCCCGTGGTAATAGGCCCTTCAAATGCAATGTCATTTTTATCGCGAATATTACCTGCTTTAAGGTTTAATTTAATTTTACCTATCAACATATGTAAGGGGCTAAGCTCCCATTTTACATTGTTGATGGGTAGGCCATTAACTACTACAGTTTGCGCCTTGCCTGAAAACAAGGTGCCGCTAACACCACTAACGGCAACATTGCTAGGTAACGCAATACGGCCAATAACGTGAACAGCAGGCATGTAAGCAATGGCAAACAATAAGAAGGCAATAATGCCGCCTATAATCCAACTAACTTTCGACTTCATGCTTTACCTAATTGTAATCGGCGAATTTTGATATAGCCTGGCGCATCGGCCTCGGCAATATCCGCTTGAAGAATAATCACGCCCATATTTTCCATGGCTTTGAGCCATTCTAAAACACTGTTAAACGGCGCCTGATCAACCCACACCTGAAGCTCGTCGCCTTGTGGCTGCATACGAGATATAGCAATGTCGTGCTGAGCAGTAGTGCGGTTTACCGCTTGCGGTAACGAGCCAGAGAATGTTCGTTTACCCCCGCTGCTGCGGCGCAATTGCTGTGCTCTTGCTGCACTGTCTTTTACCCAAACCAACAAGGATTGCTGATTGTCGAGAAGCTGTTTCTGTTTATCTAAAGCAGCATTAAGCGGCGACCATACCGCAAAATAAAATAGCGCAATTATTAATAGCACAGCTGAAACCAGTACTAACTTTTGTTCGCGCTCGGTCAGCGCTTTGTACTTTTCTAAGAGTGCATTCATGAGGTACTCCTTACTGATACTGTACCTACAACGCCATTGTCACGATTATTTATGGCCCCTTGTTCAACCACAAAGCCTGCGCTTTCTGCTGTACGTTTAAACTGCTCTAGCGCTTCAAAGTTTTTACCTTGCGCCTGAATGCGAATCTCAGTGCGGGTTGCATCGAAGCGCAGTGTTTGCGGTTTTACATCAGTGGCTGAAAAAGCCGGAGCGAGCTGGTCTAGCATAATAAGCATAGAGGCACTGCCACCGCCTTGTTCTAACTTGGCAAGCTCGCTTTGTAGCTTCAGTCGCACGTTGCGATAGGTACCAATATTGGGGAAACCCGCCTTAACAGCGGTATTAATCTCACTGCTTAACGCCTGATTTTGGGCTTTAAGCTGGTAAAGAGAAAATCCTTTGTCGATAAGGCTGGTGCATAGCGCTAACACTGCTAATACTGCAGCAACACGCCACTGATTCAGAACACCGCTGCGCTTGCGCTTTACCTTGTAATCGCCTTGGCATAGGTTGAAGCTGCTTTGCATCGCCTCTTTTGCCAATACTTGCATAGGCAGCTCTAAGGGGGCCTGCGCTTCTTCAATATTTGGCAAAGTGCTTAAATCGATACCCGCATAATTGGTAATGGTTATCGGGCTTTCTTGTTGTGCAGTAAAATGGACAAGAGTTGGCAGTAACCATGTTGCCTCGCCCTGCACGCCTTTGAATGTGTCTTGTCGAACGAGAAGCTGTTCACCTAACGTAAGCACTGACCAACCGTTTTCGGTGACTGGCACTGCGAGTACATCAGGAATAATGGTGTCGCAGAATAACCCTGCTTCGCTAAGCCAGGACTGCCACAGCTCCATCTTTTCATGGCTAACTACTGCAACGGCCTGCTCATCGCCTCGCTTAGGGCCGATCGCAAAAAACTGCTGGCTAATGTCAGTGGCAAGCTCGTCTTCTAGCATAAACGGGATGGCAGAAATGATCTTGCGGCCAGCTTTAGGCGGCAGCTCAACCCATTTGAGTAAAATTTCGCTGCTAGGAGCTAAGGCAATAACACTTCGTTGCCCCGCGCGTTCGGTCAGCGAAGATAAGGCTTCTGCATTAGGCAGCTCGCCCGATGCAATAATTTCATCTTCGGTTCGCGAATAAACGAGCCAGCTAATTGGGTCTGTATGGTTGGCGCCTAAACGCACCAAGAGTTGTTCCATCAATAGGTTCCCCCAAACTCGCGATTCACAATACTAACGCCGGTATCGGCACTAACGTGAAACACGGTGGAAAGCTTAAAGGTTGCTTTGTTGTATTGTGTTTTTGTATGCAACATAAAATATTCAGTTTTAACCGAAAACCAATCTTGTCGAGTGCTTGTTAAATTAAGCGCTTGAATAGAGGGCTCGCTTAAAAATGCATTGGTATCGTCCCAGCCGTTTTGCGGGCGACTGCTAATCAAACTTGCGGCCTGCTGAATGTCTAATCCCGTTAGGCCTGCAAGTAATGGTGCATCTTCTTCTTCTAATGTGTTGACGTTAATTTTCAACTCATTGTAATCCGGGATCACGCAAACTAATGGCAGTAATGCGTCTAGCCATTGTGGTGATACACCGTTAATAATACGCAATTCACTTTTTGATGCCAGTGGTCCGTTAGCTGCTAAGTAAGGAAACTCTCTGGACTCGTATTCGCTGTCTTCTGCACCGTAAGGGCGCATTCTGTCATCTTCGTCGACCCAGTCGGCTAAACTGTCGCGTAAGGTATCTGCGGTGTAGTTGTCTAGTCCGTCAACGCTAAGTGATAGCAACATAGTGTGAAAAGCGTCCATGGCTTCCGTGGTGTTACTCGCTCCACTGCTGCCATTACCGCTGTTACTGCCCGCGCCTCCTGCACTGCCAGACGTAATCGCGTTTAAATTAAAACACGCTTGCAAATCGTCTAAGTTAGCGGTTAAACCACCGTTTTCTAAAGGATAGCTGAATTCTTGTGCCCAAGGCTGATCTATAGAAATCACATTCGGGCTTTCTTCTATCAAAGATTGGATAGACTTACGCGCAAAAGCCTCGGCTCCCATGGCGTACCAGTAGGCTTGATTGTTGTCTTTTAAGTTCATCGTACGCTGCACCTGAAGCTGCAAGCGTGTACCCATTTCTGTGGCTAATACCGCAACCAAGGCTACTATCATGAGCACAATCATTAATGCCACGCCTTGCTGCTTAGCGGGTGGAGCAATCGACTTGCGCTGAGTACTCTTGATTGTCATGACGATTCACCCGTAGTTAAGGTAAATTCTCTGCGTATTTTTCCGAAGTCTTTGCTGACAAACTCAATGGCCACGGCGCGCGGCAGTGCAGCTCCTTTATAACTTTCGCTCCACGACAGGTCTTCGTCTTCATCTAAGGAACTACTGTTAGCGGTGGCAAGAAATTCAATTTTTAAGCTTTCTACATCCTCTAACAGCACACGGACTTTGGGCTCGTAGCCTATGACGTTATCCACATAGTTGCTGTAAAGGCGCTCCAGTTTGTTTTCTCTAAGTCTATAGGCGACAAACTGTAGGGTACTTCGTGGCAACATTAACTGAGGGTTGTGCCACCCTCCACGTACAAAACCAATGCCGTCATCGTCACTGTCGTCGGTTTCACCGCCAGACATGACCACGTCTTGCTTTTCGCCGTTAACCCTTGCTGCACGAGGCACGGCTTGCTGAAGGTCTCGCTCAATCGTGATCATGGCACGCTGCAATAATTGAAGTTTTGCAAAACGCTCTTCTGAAATATCATTGCTGTCGATAACTGTGGTAAGTAGACCTGTGGATGCAAGCCCAATTAGGGTGAATATGGCCATAGCAATCAGTATTTCGATAAGCGTGAATCCGCGCTGCATGCTAATTTCCCGCCGTCGGTTTAGCAACGAAAGTGGTTACTGATGTAACTGAACTGCCGTAGCTTTCGTCTTCACCCACCGAAACGGTTACCGATCGCAAGTCGTTGTCGTTGGTTTTTGTCACCGTTTGCTGCCAGTACCACGTGCGATCGGCCATCTCCATCGTGCCTTTTAAATTGTTCTTGGGCGGCCACGTGGTATCTAACTGAAGCTGGTTTAAGCGATTGCTTGCCACCCAGTTGGCAAAGGTGACAGATTCTATTTGCCCAACGCTTGATAAATGCTCGCCTGCAGCTTTAAGTACTGCTGTACCGGTTAGCGCAAAAATAAGCAGGGCAACCATAACCTCCAGTAGCGTCAAGCCACTTTGCTGGCGTGGTGTGGCAGGTGCAACGTTCTTTTTCGATGCATCAACGTTGAACGCACTCATAGTGGTCTCTCCAGAGGCCCTTCAAGCACTAAAGGCGGAAGATCTTGGTTTTGCAGACTGTAATAGACGGGGTTGTCGCCGTCATCACCTTCGTAATTAAACGACAAGGTAAAAGGCGTCATTTCGCCACTCGACATTATAAGCACTTGAGGCGGAGGCAGCTTTTTCTCTTCTTCGTTACCTATTTCAACCCCTTCATCAGAAACACTTAAATTCTCGTCGAATAGTTCCCTGTCAAAGAGCCTGTCTTCAACATCCCATGGTAAGTCGTCTAAATTTAAAGTGAAGGTGAAAGGCTCAGGTAACGTATAAGGCTCGTAGGTTTTTTCGCCTTCGATACGCTGCCACTCATCATCGTCGTCTAAGTAGACAAAGTAGTATTCATTTTTATCGGCTTCAAACCGCACACCAAGCTGTTGTTGATTTAACACCGCAAAATCGCTGGCCATATCAACAATCACCTGCAGGCGTTGCGCTTGGGTTTTTAGCAGGTCAGATTTACTCGCACCGAATGCGTTAAACATAACGTAACCCGCCGCCAATCCCATAAGCAGCAGTACCAGCATGACTTCTAATAGGGTAAAGCCTGCTTTTTTCAAAGATGTACTGCCGCGGTTGCGCATAAAGGTTAGTTCAGGTATTCGTTAATGTTCCAGTTACCAATGTCATCATCAGTACCCGGTTCGCCGTCTGGACCATTAGAGAAAATATCAACTACGCCAAGTTCTCCCGGGCTAATTAGTGCATATGGATTGCCCCACGGATCTTCAGGCAGGCGTTTAATGAAACCACCTTCAGGGTAATTACGAGGAATCGGGTCGATAGTCGGCGCGGTAACTAGCGCTTCTAGTCCCTGTTCTGTGGTTGGAAAGCGGTTGTTACGCAGCTTGTACATCTCAAGCGCACTTTCCATTTGCTGGATGTCTACCGCCGCCTTTTTAAGCTGCGCTTCTTCTTGGTTACCCAAGATTTGCGGTGCCACCATAGACGCCATAATACCGATGATTAGAAGTACGACCATGACTTCAATCAAACTGAAACCAGAACTGCGATTAAGTGTTTTCATTAAATATTCACCATGTTGTTCAATGCTAAAATTGGTTGCAATATTGCCATAACGATAAACAGAACAATGCCTGCCATCGATACAATAAGTAAGGGTTCAAATACCTTAAGTGAGACACCAATAAGCGCTTCAAATTCCCTATCTTGATTATCTGCGGCGCGAGCTAGCATTTGCTGTAGCTCACCCGATTTTTCACCAGACGCAATCATATGCATCATCATTGGTGGAAACATTTTCGTGTTATCCAACGCTGCCCGTAAGCTGCTGCCTTCTTTAACGTTAATGGCTGCTTCAGCTACTTGGTTCTTAATATGTTGATTTTCCAGTACGTCACCCGATATACGCATGGCTTCAAGCAAGGGTACTGCGCTGGCGCTCAGAATACTTAAGGTGCGAGCAAAACGCGCGGTATTAAGACCGCGAGATACCCGGCCAATTAATGGTAGGGTTAGAAGCGCTCTGTGGTAGCGCAGCTTCATGTGCTTTTGTTGTAACACACGCTGAATAATGACAATGAGCACACCAATACCAATAAGCATGAACAGGCCGTAATTTTGCAGCCACGTGCTTACGGATATAAGAAATTGGGTAATGGCAGGAAGGTCTTGCCCCATGTGATCGAACTGCCCAACTATCTTTGGCACTACTACGGTCAACAGCAGCAACACGATACCCATTGCAAAAAATAGCATTAGCGATGGATAAATCATTGCTTGCGTGATTTGGCTACGGGTTTGTTGCCTGCGTTCAGTGTAGTCTGCAAGGCGATTCAGCACGGTATCAAGGTGGCCCGATTTTTCCCCTGCCGCGACCATTGCGCGGTACAGCTCGTCAAATACACTAGGGAACTGCCCTAGAGCATCGGCAAGCCCATGACCTTCCACCACTTTACTGCGCACCGCCATCATCATGTTTTTCTGACGAGGCTTTTCACACTGTTCGGCTACGGCAAGTAATGCTTCTTCAACAGGAAGGGCCGATTCGACAAGGGTAGCAAGTTGACGCGTGAGTAGCGCTAAATCTGATGCAGAAATTCGCGGTTTGAATAAAGAAAACGACAGGCCTTTGCCTTCGCTTTGTGTGCGCTCTGCGACCTGCTCTACTTCTAAGGGAATTAAGCCTTTTTCACGCAGCTGCTGACGAACCTGACGTGCATTATCGCCTTCAAGCACACCGTTTGTATTTTTACCGCGGGCATTAACCGCCTTAAAAGCGAATGCCGCCATTTAGTCTTCCCTCGTAACTCGAAGCACTTCTTCAAGTGAGGTAGCACCAGCAAGCACTTTGCTACAGCCGTCTTCACGAATACTTGGTGTCGTTTTTCTGATATAGCGCTCAATGGCTTGTTCACCCACACCTTCGTGCATCATTTCACGCACTTTTTCATCTACCAACAATAGCTCGTGAATACCGGTACGACCGCGGTATCCCGTTTGGTTACACGCGGCGCAGCCGTGCGGCTTAAAGATAGTGGTGTCGCTTGTGGCATTCTGCCCAAGTATTTCCAGCTCAGAGGCGTCAGGTGTATGTGGCTTTTTGCAATCTGGGCACAGGGTACGAACGAGTCGCTGTGACAATACGGCCAATAAGCTCGAAGACAACAGAAATGGCTCAATGCCCATGTCTTCTAAACGGGTAATCGCGCCCGCTGCCGTATTGGTATGCAGGGTAGAAAGTACCAAGTGACCAGTTAAACTGGCTTGAACAGCAATTTGCGCGGTTTCTATATCACGAATCTCACCCACCATGACTACATCGGGGTCTTGACGCAAAATAGCGCGAAGGCCGCGGGCGAAGGTCATATCTACGCGAGGGTTAACCTGCGTTTGTCCAATACCAGGAAGGTCAAATTCGATAGGATCTTCAACCGTTAAGATGTTTCTGTCTCGCGAGTTTATCTCGGTTAACCCTGCATACAGGGTGGTACTTTTACCCGAGCCCGTGGGGCCGGTAACCAAAATAATGCCGTGAGGTTTTCGAATAAGAGATGAAAAGTGATTACGGTTTTGCAGCGTCATGCCTAAATCTTCTAGATTTAAGCGCGCATTGTTTTTATCCAGTAGACGCAATACCACACGCTCGCCGTGGCTTGAAGGCATGGTCGAAACACGCACATCTACTGCTCGCCCAGCAATACGCAATGTAATACGGCCATCCTGGGGCACGCGTTTCTCGGCGATATCTAACTTCGCCATAACTTTAATACGCGATACCAGCATGGAAGAAAGTTTGCGATTCGGGCGCAAAATTTCGCGTAATACGCCGTCTACCCTGAAGCGAACCACAAGCTGGTTTTCAAAGGTTTCAATGTGAATGTCTGACGCGCCTTCTTTAATCGCCTCGCCCAACATGGCGTTGATAAGCTTGATAATAGGCGCATCGTCTTCACTGTCTAACAGGTCTTCAGTGTCAGGCAAGTCTTCAGCAAGAGCGAACAAATCACTCTCGTTGCCAAGGTCTTCCATTAGCTGTTTAGCCGCAGAGCTATCGCGCTGAAACGCACTGGTAAGCAGGCTTTCAAATTCGTTTGCAGGAATAGTTTTCGGTACAAAGGGCTCGCCGTAGAAACGTCGCACTTCGGCGAATACATCAAACGGCGTATTCTCTGTAAAATATAAAACCGCAGGGGTTTCATTGGTTTCCAGCAATACCTGATTGCGCTTCGCAAAGCTAAAAGAAAGCTGTCTTGGACCGGCCTCCTCTTCAGGCAAACCTGCGTCTTCACCCATGGCTTCTAAGGCTTCTTCTTGCGCCTCTAATGCCTGAGTAATTTGTTCGTCCTGCCCTGCCATGCTAGTCGTTACCTTCTTCTTGTTTCTGCTTCTCTTTCTCAGAAAGGTACTCTTCGAATGAAGGTGGCAACGCTAGCGCATCATCCCATTGTGGAATAGTCGGGGTTTCTTCGTAAGGCATTAGCGAAACACCTTCTTGCTGGCGTTTTAGCTGCAGTGCGCGAATGTAATTGTATTTGCGATGGCTGATTGTATTCATGGTTGCACCGTCACGGACAATGGTCGGTTTCAAGAACACCATCAAGTTACGCTTACGCTTGCTGGTTGATGTAGATTTGAATAAATGGCCTAGAATTGGAATATCACCCAGTAGTGGTACCTTAGATTCACTCTCTTGAACGTCTTCGTCGATAAGGCCGCCAAGAACAATAGTACCGCCATCATCAACAATAACCGTGGTCTTAATTTCACGCTTGTTAATTGAAATATCTACTGACGTTGCGCCGCTCACGCTAGACACTTCCTGTTCAATAAGCAATTGTACCGCATCGCCTTCATTGATTTGTGGCGTCACTTTAAGTTTGATGCCTACCTCTTGTCGGTCGACCGTTTGGAAAGGATTAGAGTTGTTCGCGCCTGTTGTGGTACCCGTAATAATAGGTACCTCTTGACCAACAATGAAAAACGCTTCTTCGTTATCCATGGTAGTTAGGTGAGGTGTGGCAAGAATATTTGAATTGGTATCTGTGCTGACCGCTTGTACCACAGCACCCCAGCCATTTTCGATAACGCCCGCAATCAGGCCGTTTGCACCGCCAAGTAAGCTTGCAAGAGCAGTGAAGTCGCCTTCTATCGTGTCCGTTGTTTCTACCACTTCACCGTTGGCAGTGATGTTGGTTTGCGTGGTCTCTCTATCTTCGGCCTGTCGTAGTGCCACAGCTAATGAACCGACGCCTATAACACCATTATTGAACTGTGTACCACCGCCCTCTTCTGACACCCATTGCACACCTAATGTGTTGCCGTCGCCTTCAAAAACTTCAACGATAATGGCTTCAACTTGTACCTGTGCACGGCGAATATCAAGTTGACGTACAACCTCTTCTAATGAGCGCATCATGTCCGGCTCTGCGGTAATAACAATGGCATTAGAATCTTCGTGCGCATCAATGCTGATTTCACGGTTAGAGCCAGCTCGACGTGACGTAGTGCCACCACCTTGCTCTTCAGCTTGAATGCTTGCAGATACGCCCTGTAATACTTTTACTAAATCTTCCGCTTTAGCGTAGTTAAGAAACAGCACGCGGGTATTGCCGTTTGACTCAAGCTCTTGGTCCATGCGCTGAATAAGGTTAATAAGACGCTGACGCGCTTTAATATCACCGCTTACAATAACTGAGTTAGTTCTGTCGTCTGCCACTACGCGAGGCTCAGACTTAGTACCAGTATTGGCTTTACCTTGTGACTTATTAATACTGTCAATAATGCGCACCATTTCTGATGCTGACGCATAGCGAAGTTTAACGATTTCAACTTCTTCGTCACCGGCACGGTCCACGCGCTCGATAATTTCTACCAGTCGGTTCACTACCGCTGCACGGCCGGTTAGCATCATCACATTTGATGGGTCGTGGCTAACTACGTTACCGCCGCCCGCTTGGTCATTTAGCTGGCGTAAAATAGGCGCAAGTTCACGTACCGGTACGTTATACACAGGAACAACGCGAGTGATCATTTCGTCGCCGTCGCGGTTAGCGCCTTCCACTACTGGAATGTTCGATGTTTTGGCGTCTTTAGAGCGAACCACTTTCAAAATACCGCTAGGCATTTCTACAACGGCGAAGTCATACACTTGAAGTACGTTTAGGAAAAACTGGTAATACTGATCTTCATCGAGCATGTCGTAGCTGCGTACGCTTATTTTCCCACGTACGTTGGGGTCGACAATAATAGTGCGCTCTAGATTTTTACCAACGATATTAATGAACTCGTTAATGTCGGTATCTTTGAAATTAGGCATGTACTCAGCGGCTGTCACCGAGAAACACAGAAGCGCCGTGCACATGGCTGTGCTCAAGCGAGATAATAGTTTTTGGCTAGTGCGCCTTTTCATTCTAACGTCCTTCATTTCCTAACTTGTCGATGACCGATTTGCTTTAATTGTTATTTTGCTTACCTAGCGACAATATAGCGCTGCTACCGTTAGTGGTATTAAGACTCGGGTAAATCTAGGTAAAGCGTGGTTAAGCTGCCATCTCGAATAATCGTTAATTCTATTGTTTGTGCATTGCGTAGCTCAGACAGTGCCTCTTGCGATTGCTGCAAGTCGGTAAGGTCTAGCCCGTTAATTTGTGTAATGACATCGCCAGCCTGAAGCCCTGCCGATTTAAATAATTCAGGTTCTTTGCCAGGACTTACTTGATAACCAATAAGCTGGCCTTCTTCGGTTTTTGGCGATATTGAAATAAAGTCTGTGAAGTTAGCGGGGCGTTCTCGCAGAGCAGCGGTTGCTTCTAGCGCTTCTTCGCTAAGCTCAACTGTATCTTCTTCCTCTTCCTGCGGCTCAGGTCGGTTTCTCGCTTGCATTTCACGGCGACGATTAGCTTCATCGTAATCAATTCCGTCAAGCATCAGGGTTTCGTTTCTTACCCCGTTCTTAATAATAACGCGATCGTTATACACCTTTTGCAACGTGGCGTTGGTGTCTTCAATCTTTTCACCTAAACCATATACTGCTTGGCTGCCGCGATTTTCTATAATAGCGGTGCCCGCTTCCTGCTCTGAACTGGCAACAACGCCGGTCAGGGTCAAATTTAAGCGTGTCTCTGGCGCGTCAGTAACTTCGGCTACCGGTTCCGCGGGTTTAGCCGCTGCATTACCAAACAGATTCAACTGTTGTATTTTGGCAATGTTGACCCCATTTTGGCCTGACGACGAAGAAATAACCGGAGCACGGCTTACTGTGGGTGTCGCAGATAGTTGAGGTTCGGGTATAATTCGCCACACGAGTTTGGCAGCAAATGCAATTAAATACAGGCTGAGCAGAACCACTACGATGGTATGTAGCTGTTTTTGATGCTGGTTCAGATAAACAACCAGAGATTGTGGGTTGGGTTTATTGAATGTCATGCTGCCACTGATGGTACTGCTTTATTATAATATAGTGAATTTTTGGTTAACCGCGCTTTAGCAAACCCATAATAGCCTAGTAAAGGTGAGGGTCACAACACTAAAGCCACACCATTACGAAAATATTACATGAGCCAATCGGATAGCAACAATACAACACAAAATGTCAGGCTGGACAAGTGGCTATGGGCTGCAAGGTTCTTTAAGACCCGCGCAATAGCAAGAGACATGGTGCAGTCGGGAAAAGTCCAGTACAACGGGCAAAGAGCCAAACCTGGCAAGCATGTAGAGCTTGGCGCCATGATTAAAGTTCCCTCAGGATGGGATAATCGTGAAATTAAGGTGCTAGGCTTAAGCGACAAGCGATTGAGCGCGCCTTTGGCGCAAGCGCTGTTCGAAGAGACGGTTGAAAGTGTAACAAAACGTGAAGAAAACCAAGCTGCGCGCAAAATGAACGCATTTCACAGCCCTAAACCAGATCATAGACCTGATAAAAAGCAGCGACGACAGATTATTAAATTTAAGCAGCAATAGTGAGCTGCTCAACAGGATTACTTATGAGCGATTTCGATAAATTACACCGCTTCTTATTTACCCAAGCTAACGTCCGTGGCGAATTAGTTCGTCTTGATGAGAGCTTAACGCAAATTGTGCACAGCTATGAATACCCTGTGCAAATTCAAACATTGTTAAGTGAAATGGCGGCAGCGACGTCATTGTTAACGGCAACGCTTAAGTTTAAAGGTGAAATTTCACTTCAAATTCAAAGTAAAGGCCCGGTAAGTTACGCGGTATTAAACGCCACTCACGAACAAACGCTTCGCGGTGTAGCTCGCTGGGACGAGACATTAGAAACATTACCTGAAACGTTCTCAGAGCTTTTGTCTCAGGCGGTATTGGTCATTACTATCACTCCAGATGAAGGCGAACGTTACCAGGGCGTTGTAGCATTGGATAAACCTTCACTTTCAGAATGTATTGAGAGTTACTTTACTCAGTCAGAGCAGCTAGCAACTAGCGTTCACTTGATGACAGATCTAAGCGATCCAGAACACGCAAAAGCGTCGGGTGTGTTGCTTCAGGTATTACCTACCGATGCCAGCGCTACCGATGTGTCGCAAGCCAATGAGTTTGCTCATATCACTAAGCTTACTCAAACATTGACCAAAGAAGAGATGTTTTCTTTGTCGGTTGAAGACATTTTATATCGTCTTTACCACCAAGAAGATGTGGAAGTGTACCCAGCTAAAGACGTAACCTTCGCTTGCTCATGCTCAAAGGAGCGCAGCGCAGAAGCACTTCGTCATGTTGAGAAGTCTGAACTTCATGCAATTATTGCTGAAGAAGGCGCGATCAAAATGAATTGTCAGTATTGTCATACCGAATATTGCTTCGATAGTATCGACGTAGAGGCCATTCACAGCGGCAACTTCGACGCACCGTCTTCAAATCAGTAACTACATATTTACTGCTTTATTAAAGTGCCTTCATTCGAAGGTGCTTTTTTGTATCTGAGCTCCTCAAAACATACATCGACGGGTTTGTTCAACACTTCACTTGTGGTTAAAAATTGCTCATCTGTAAGTGTTTAACTTTTCTACACAGTTCAATCTTTCTTTTATTCCTGTACTAGTGAAAGTTTTCATCTCTTCTTTCGAAAGAAAACTGTCATGTTTTATTTTGAAATTCATCGATCAATATAGGTTTTCTACGCCTTATTTTTGCATTTATATCCAAGGAAAAGGCTTTCCTTGTAATTAATTTACAATATTTATGAAATTCCGTTGTAAGAAATAGTGAGTATGTGTTTTATAAATGCTTACTAGGCCTTGTTTACATTACACTCTAAGAGGTGATACTTTTTTGAAAGTGCTTTTGAAAAATTACATATAGGGTAACAGCCATGACCGCAGCAGCCTCAATTCAAACGGATCTGAAAGTAACGCCACTCACCGACCTGCCAAATGCAGAACTTATCGAGCGCGCCGTAAAGCGCGGCGAAGGTGTCCTCGATAAAAACGGTGCGCTAGTCGTTGAAACCGGAAAACGTACAGGTCGCTCTCCAAACGATAGATTCATCGTTAAAGAGCCTACGACAGAAAACGACATTGATTGGGGCAAGGTAAACAAGCCTTTTGATTCTGATAAATTCGATGCGCTGTGGGATCGCGTTGAAGCTTACCTGTCTACCCAAGAACACTTTCTTTCACACCTTCAAGTGGGCTCAGACCCTGAACATGCCTTGTGGCTAGAAGTAAGAACGCAAACTGCGTGGCAGCATGTTTTTGCTCGTAACCTTTTTATTATCCCAGAGCAGTGGAATGTTAAAGGCGACCAGCCTTGGCAAATTCTGAATGTACCTGGTTTCACCTGTGAGCCAGAGCGTGACGGTACAAACAGCGACGGCACAGTTATCATCAACTTCGCGAAAAAACGCGTATTGCTTGCGGGCATGCGTTACGCGGGTGAAATGAAAAAAGCCATGTTCTCAGTGCAAAACTTCCTGCTTCCGGCAAAAGACGTGCTACCTATGCACTGTTCAGCCAACGTGGGTGAAGAAGGCGATGTGACCTTGTTCTTTGGTCTTTCAGGTACTGGCAAAACAACACTTTCAGCCGATCCTAAGCGTTTCTTGATTGGTGATGACGAGCACGGCTGGGCACCAGGTAGCGTATTTAATATTGAAGGCGGTTGCTACGCTAAATGTATCGACCTATCTCAAAAGAACGAGCCAGTAATTTGGAATGCTATCAAGTTTGGTACCATCCTAGAAAACGTAGTGCTTGATGAAACACGCACGCCGGACTATACCGACACGTCGTTAACCCAAAACTCACGTGCGGCCTATCCGCTTTCACACATTGAAAAGCGCGTTGCTGAAAACCGAGGCGGCGAGCCTCGCTCGGTTGTATTTTTGACCTGTGACGTAAGTGGCGTATTGCCTCCTGTTTCAGTGTTAAGTGAAGAAGCTGCGGCGTATCACTTCCTAAGCGGTTACACAGCGAAAGTAGGCTCTACTGAAATTGGCTCTACTAGCGATATTGAATCAACCTTCTCAACGTGTTTTGGTGCGCCTTTCTTCCCACGTCCAGCAGGCGTGTATGCAGAGCTTCTGATTAAGCGTGTTAAAGCGTTTGGCGCTAAGGTTTACTTGGTTAATACCGGTTGGACAGGCGGCCCTTACGGCACAGGTAGCCGTTTTGATATCCCTACTACGCGCGCCATCATCGACGCAATTGTATCGGGCAATTTGGCTGATGTTGAAACCCAGCACATTGACGCGTTAAACCTAGATGTGCCAGTGGCAATAGACGGTGTAGACAGCAATTTGCTTGTGCCACAAAACACGTGGGCAGACAAAGAGAAGTACAACGAATACGCCGCTAACTTAGTCAACGACTTTAAACAGAACTTTGAAAAATACGACGTTAGCGACGCTATCGTTAAAGCCGGGCCGGGTAACTAACACTCGGTTTGCCCCTTCCCAACGTTCATCACACTCAACGTGATTGATGTTTTGCCCGCACCGTGTTGCGGGCTTTTTTTGTGTTGTTGTTAACAAATTTAACATTATGAATACGTATGTTTATTTAAGTTGAGCAAGGCACTAGCTATCATTCACCGTACACAAGAAGGCTTTAATTAAGCGCGCTTCGTTAATTAAGTGCGGTTCGCTAATTAGGTGCGCTTCGCTTTGAAGCATAAAGAAGGTTTTGAGCATGATAGACAGGAAACAGCGTATAGCACTTGCATGTGCTGGTTTGGCATTTTTCTCGGTAAATACGGTAGCCGAAGTTCAAACAGCGACACTCGAAAAAGCAACGCTAAATATTGATACGGATACCAATGACTTCACGATAAGCGCGTTGCACGATAGTGGCTTTCAAGTAACGTATCTTACTGATGACAATGGCACGCCTTACGCAAATCTACCGTCTATGGCGCTTCCCGAGCCCGCGTTGACTGATGTTAAAAACAAAAAAGCTAATGATGTAGAGCTAGTTGAAACTGAGACAACCCTAATCTTAAAACTCAATAATATTGCAGCGCATGTTGATAAGGCGACGCACGCTATCAGTTATTCTGTTAACGGCAAAATTGTCGCGAGAGAGCAAGGCGGACTGAGTATTTCCAGTAACGGCGTTAGCCTGTCGTTTGCGTTAGATGAAAACGAAAAGCTCTACGGCGGTGGTCAGCGCGTTTTAGGTATGGATCGTCGTGGTCATAGCATGCCGCTATATAACAAAGCACACTATGGTTACACCACGTCTTCAAATCAGATGTACTTTGGCTTGTCGGCTGTGATGTCGTCAAAAAATTACAGCGTATTGTTCGATAACACCGCTTCTGGTGAGCTAGATATTGGCAAAACGAACAGCGACGAGTTGCTATTTAAGGCACAAGGTGGCCGTGCTAGCTACATCATGGTGTTGGGTGAAAATTTAGAAGATACAGTAAGGTCTACCGTTGCAGTAACGGGAAAACAGCCGCTTCCTCCACGCTGGCTGCTGGGTAACTTTGCATCTCGATTTGGCTATAAATCACAAAATGAAGTGATGGATGTCGTCGATGCCTTTAACACGCAAGATATTCCCGTTGATGCCGTAGTGCTCGATTTATATTGGTTTGGTAAAGACATTAAGGGGCACATGGGGAACTTAAGTTGGGACGCCGCCACTTTCCCAGAGCCCGAGAAAATGATTAGTGAGCTACGCGCTCAAGACGTGAAAACCGTGCTGATAACCGAGCCTTTTATTCTTACGACGTCAAAGCAATGGGATAGTGCCGTTGCCAATAATGCCCTTGCTCAAAACGATAACGGTGCGCCGTATACCTTCGATTTTTATTTTGGCAATACCGGCCTTGTCGATGTGTTCAGTGAAGCGGGTCAAGATTGGTTTTGGCAATATTATGAAAAACTTGCGGCACAGGGTGTTGCCGGTTGGTGGGGCGACCTGGGTGAGCCAGAAGTGCATCCTGATGATATTCAGCACATGTGGCAGTCTACAAAAGTAAGCGGCGCAGAAGTGCACAATGCCTA
This sequence comes from Alteromonas sp. CH_MED4-4, assembly GCF_037029575.1. Lineage (NCBI taxonomy): Bacteria > Pseudomonadati > Pseudomonadota > Gammaproteobacteria > Alteromonadales > Alteromonadaceae > Alteromonas > Alteromonas sp. CH_MED4-4. Next base: position 251,227 of record NZ_JAYMEU010000003.1, read on the forward strand.
CGGTCATCAGTGGGCGAAAACCGTGTATAAGAATTTAACTGCGCTACAACCCGACACGCGCCCCTTTGTGCTGATGCGTTCAGGATTTTTGGGCAGTCAACGGTACGGAATGGTGCCGTGGACAGGCGATGTGAGTCGAAGCTGGGGCGGACTTAAACCTCAGGTAGAGTTGGCACTTCAAATGAGTGTTTTTGGAATGGCGTATACCCATTCCGACTTAGGTGGGTTTGCTGGAGGCGAAACCTTTGATCCCGAGCTTTATACAAGATGGCTTCAGTTCGGTACCTTTTCACCGGTATTTAGGCCCCACGCTCAAGATAATATTGCGCCGGAGCCAATTTTCCACGCCGATCCCGTAAAGTCTATTGCGCGCAAGTTTATCCAACTTCGCTATGACATGCTGCCTTATAACTATTCATTGGCCTTTGAAAATGCGCTTTACGGCACGCCATTAATGCGCCCGGTAGCTATGGCGTACGGTGAAAGCGATTGGTTTGAAAATGCAGACAGTTATCTGTGGGGCGATGGCTTGTTAGTTTCGCCTGTGACTAGCGCTAACCAAACGGTGTGGCCGACCAAGTTGCCTGAAGGCGTATGGTTTGATTTTTTCTCTGATACGAAATACCAAGGTGACCAAACCGTTAACTACCCGCTAAGCCAAGATAATTTTCCAGTGTGGGTAAAAGCAGGAAGCTTTATGCCAATGGCAGACGGGCTTAGCCGCACAGAGCAGTTTGATGCCCGTAAAATAGAAATGCATTACTGGCATGACAATTCAGTGAATTCATCTTCATATACTTATTACGAGGATGACGGCAAAAATCCAGCGTCTGTCAAAAAAGGCTTATATACAAAGCTACTTCTTAATGCGTCAGTAGACGATAAGGCCGCATTAACCCTGATGCTTGATAGCGAAGGCAGCTATATAGGCATGCCAAGGCAGCGAGACATCACTTACGTCGTGCATGGTTTAAGCGAAAAACCACAGAGCGTTTCACTTGATGGCAGGAGCGTACCTGTAATGTGGGATGAAAAAGGGAAAACGCTTTCACTTGCATTTTCTTGCGATTATCAGCAATCTGTAAAGGTAGTGATTATGTGATAATTAAGGGCTGCTGTTCTTTCTTGCACAGTAAAGGTCAGCGCCCTCAAAAGGTTCACTTTGTGGTCAAGGGGCATAACTAAGCTGTGCCCTCACGCCTAAATCGGATGTCTTTCTACTGATATCAGCCATGGAGCCTAAATGAGCCGACTTCCTGCCACCATCGTTATTTTTGCTGGTTTTTTTCTAATTGGTAAATTGTTTCTCTTGTGGGGAATATTACTGCCAGATATTGCAGCCGATCTGCAAATGTCTGAAGTAGTCAGTGGCGCACTTTTCTCGCTTTTCTCTGTAGGCATGATGTTAGGCGCTGTGATTGGTGGCAAGTATGCCAGTCGCTTTGAGTATATGCCGCTATTAGCCACGTTATTCAGTATGAATACGGCGCTGTTGCTGCTTGTGTCAGTACTTACCGCTTGGCAGTGGTTTTTGGTGTTAGCGGTATTAATCGGTGTGGTGAGCTCAACAATATTTACTATTGGCCACACGCTTATTGCACGAATGTACGCAGAAAAGCGTTTTACTATGATGGGCTTAATGGACTTTATGTTCAGTTTAGGAACGTTTGCGGCGTCGTTCTTTGTAACACTGTTATACCTTGTTGAGCACAACTGGCGCTTACCTATTCAGGTGTTGGCAGGCGTTATGATTTTGCTTTCGTGCTACGCATTTATTGCGGCGCGCTCTCAGGCAAAAATACTTAAAGGTCAGCCTAAAGCACCTAAAAAGACCTTGGCGTTTGGGGTCATTATTAAGCAGCCTGTTTTCATATTTCTAACTTTGCTTACCTTTGGCTATGGTGCTGTAGAATTTGGTAACGCGAACTGGTTTGTGAGCTATGCGCAAAACGGCTTAGGCTTTACCGGCGAACAGTCGAGAAACTTACTGGCATTTTTTACCGCTGGCATGGTGATCAGTCGTCTTACCTTCCCGTTTTTACTGCGATTTGTATCGGTACACCGCATGATTGTAATCATGGCAACAGCCTCGCTTGCGGGTGTATTTGCACTGAAGCTAATGCCTTCATTTTATGGGATTGGTGCTGGTAACTTACTGCTTGGCTTGGGGCTAGGTGGGCTCTTCCCGTTAGCACTTTCTGCGGCAATGAATATCGACAGTGACAACGGCCCCGTACTTTCTGGTATTTCTATTATCGGTAACTCTACTGGCGTGCAAGTGGCATCGTTTTCTACCGGACTATGGGCGAACTTCGCGCCACTTACTACGGCGTTTTGGGTAATTCCCCTTGGCGGCTGCGTGCTGTGGTTGGCATCTTATGGATACAGCCGAAAAATTAAGTACCACCGAAGCTAATAATCCGTGTAGTGTTTTTGGGCTTAATGGGTTTGATAAGGTAAATAAAACTCTGCGACCAAGCCCTGCTGAGGATGATTTCGCAACGTCACCTCACCATCGTGAGCTTCTACAATTCGCCTTATTATGGCAAGACCAAGGCCTGAACCTGACGAATTGCGGGCTTTGTCGCCTTGTGCAAACGGCATAAATACACCGTCGAGCTCCGCTTCCGGTATTCCCGGGCCAAAGTCGCGTACTTTGCAATACACGCGCTTTTCGTGGCGATTGTAAAAGCTGCTAATTGCAATATCGTCCGAGCCGTACTTGAAAGCATTTTCGATGAGGTTGTCGATCACGCGTTTCATTGCAATTCGTCGAAGCGACAACGGAGGAATGGCGTTGAGTTTAAGTTCAATGTGGTGCTTATCGTCTAAATGTCTGGCTTGTACCAGTTCTGCAATAATCGCGTTTAAATCGGTTTCTTGAGTGACTTCTTCGGTGTCGTAGCGCGCATAGTCAATGAACTGGTCGATGATGGCGTTCATGTCTTCTATGTCATTTACAATGCCGTCTTTAATCCAGTCTTGATCTTCCGGCAGCATTTCCGAGGCAAGGCGAATACGGGTAAGCGGTGTGCGCAAGTCGTGAGAAATACCTGCTGTCATGATATTTCGGTCATTCTCAAGCTGCTTAATGCCTTGGTTCATGCGGTTAAACGCCCGGGTAACCTGAATCATCTCGGTGCTGCCTTGTTCGCGAAGCGGTGCTGGGTGCTCGCCTTTACCCACCGCTATCGCTGCTTTTTGCAGGGCTGACAACGGGCGAGTCATGCGTCTTACAAACAACCAGCCTCCGGCCACACTTAATATACCAATTACCATCAAGTACATAGTAAGAGGGGATATATTCGCTTCGTTAAGTCCTGAAATAGGAATAGAGATCCACGTGTCTGGGTATCGGTTCAGGGATATCCACACAATGTAAGGTGCATTTTCGTCACTGGCCTGCGTGGTGGTGCTAATGCGCACATCTGCAAGCTGCCGGAGCTGCTCGCTAACCTGAGAAGAAATATAGCTATAGTATACGGCGCTTTCTAATCCATTCTGTTTGGCAACGCTTTCGTCAAAGACCTGCACCTGTGTTTTTTGAAAATAGCGGTCTCGGGTCTCTTGGTTAGTCACCAGCAAATCGTTGGCGAGCACAGATTTAACTTGGGTGGCCAATAAGCTGTTAATTTGTTGGTAGCTGGGCTGAATAAAGTAATAGGTAACAGAGATGTAGGACACAATCTGATTAATAAGCAACAGCACGCCAATAAGCATGACGGTTTGGCCAAATGCACTTTTGGGAATTAAACGCATAACATGCCGTCGCTTTGAATCATAAGCCAGAGTTTGGAATGGCAGTAGGTAAACGCATAATTAGGGGTCATGAGTAAACATACTTCACTTGCGCACAGGCCAAGACGGTAGAGCCCGCCGTATCAGTCATAGGTGCTAAACTTGTTCGCCATCAGGCACGAATACGTAGCCCAATCCCCATACAGTTTGAATATAGCGAGGGTTGGCAGGGTCTTCTTCAAGCATTCTTCGTAAGCGCGAAACCTGAACGTCAATACTGCGCTCTAACGCACTATAGTCGCGACCACGCGCTAGGTTCATCAGTTTGTCTCGCGACAATGGCTCGCGGGGGTGAGTAACCAGAGATTTTAATACTGCAAACTCGCCGCTCGTCAGTGTTAAAGGTGTATCGCCAGCTGTCATCTCACGGGTGGCGAGGTTCAGCTTGTAGTTGCCAAATTCCACAATTTGCACATCTTTAGACGGCGCGCCCGGCGCTTCGCTGCTGCGTCTGCGCAATACCGCTTTAGCACGCGCTAGTAGCTCGCGTGGGTTAAATGGCTTAGGCAAATAATCGTCTGCACCCATTTCAAGGCCGATAATGCGGTCAACTTCATCGCCTTTTGCAGTAAGCATAATAATGGGCATGTCGTTTTCTTGCTGGCGCAATCGGCGGCAAATAGACAAGCCGTCTTCACCAGGTAGCATAAGGTCCAAAACCATAAGGTGAAAATTCTCGCGCTCTAGCAGTCTGTCCATTTGTTCTGCGTTAGCCGCACTGCGTACTTGATAGCCCTGTTCGAGTAAATAGCGCTCTAATAGGCTGCGCAGACGCATGTCATCATCAACAACGAGAATTTTAGAGGTTTCCTGACCCATACTCATACCTTTCGTTTTACTTTTGTTTCACTATAACCACAAGATGTGAAATACAAAAGCGAGAAAAGCGTAAAAGGCTGGGGATGTTTGTTACAAATAGTGTCTAGGTCTGTCGAACTTAGATGTAAAGAAAGAGCCAGCAAAGGCCCAGTAAAAGCCCAGCAGACTCCAACGAGGAGGAAGCCATTACGCTTTTCTTCCCACTGAGCTTATAGTGAACTACGTATTGGTGAGAAGCTTTATAACGTAGGCACTGCAACAACACATCAGCAGTTCAAGTTGTAATCCTTAAGGAGCGCTAATCAAAAGTGACGACATTAAGGGCTTTTGTTTGCGCCGTTCCATTAAGCGTTTCTAAATATAACTGCGTTATAGCATCAGCTCCGCGGTGCGATTGCTCATAAAACTGATCGCTCACTTTCTCTGCGAAGCGTTTCCATGCACTGGCGTATTTTGCCAAAAAGGCCTCGTGCCCCCATTCATGTTGGCGCAGTTTCACGCGAGCTGGCGCGAAAAATATCTCTGCATTGAGCAATTTGGGGTTGGGCTTCTCTTGGGCTTTCCAATCTGTCGCACCAATGAGTGTAACGTCGCTCAGGCTGTCGCCAAGCTGCTTGGTAAGGTCATTAATCAACGTACCGTTGGCAGCGAAATCAAGCAGCCAGTAGCGCGCATCGCTGCTTTTACTGCTATTGCCTTCGCTACTCAGGGCTGAGAGTTCGTCATAACTATACACTTCATCGTAGCAGCCGGACGCTTTTACCAAATCCACGTTTTGTTTCGAGGTTAGCCCAACCACCTTGTAGCTTGCGTTTCGAGTGGCCTTTTGGTCTTTAAGTAGTTGCGCTGTACCCAGTGCGGTTTTACTCGAAGCGCTCGACAACAGTAAGGTTTCATTGTTTGCTTTCTCTGCCACATAGTCATCGAGAACAAACGAAGTCATATAAAGGGGTCTAAAATTAAGCTGCCATGCTTCGCGGTTTTTGTCGTAGCCGGGGTCGGCGGCACAGCGAAGATATTGATCGTAAACAGGGCTAATGCTCTTCCGTTTTTCGTGGATGTCTGAAAAACCGTGAGGGGCAACTTTGCCAGCTTTTATCACCCAATGGCTAGCCATAGGCAGGTAGCCGAACACCTTTTCACCTACTTTGATATCGCTATGACAAGACGCCTTAACGGTAGCAAAGCCCCAAACGGGCACAATACCGAAGCCATGTGCTTCATCAACGTCATTATCACTCTTTGCAGGGAAAAAGCCCCAATAGCCCATTTTAAAACCCAGTGCAGCATAGGTGATGTTGTTGGCAGAAAAGCCAAAGCTGTCTGTCTCAAGCAATACTTCGTCTTGCTGTAAGTCGTTGATGTTTATATCGCGGGAAACAACGTTAGTGTTGGCAAGGTTTTGCTGGTCTACCCAAATTTGTTGGCTTTTAATTGTGGTCATAATAGGAGCCTGCTGTGTCAAAAACTAGGTCGAGAAACTAAATCAAGAAACTAAATCAAGAAGCTAAACCAAGAAAGTTTCCGAATAGAACCTAGATTGACGCAGGGCATGAGCCATTACGACTTACTGTTTTAAATACATGCCTATAGAAGCGATGTATATTGGGCTTACTCGTCGCTGCTCAACCAATCCATCTGATGACCAGCTCTGCGCTTTTTATTTAAGATGTCTTCAAGGAGCGGAGTTAAAATGAGCTCCATGGCTAAGCCCATCTTTCCGCCGGGTACAACCAAGGTGTTGATGCGAGACATAAACGCGCCGTCGATCATTTGAAGTAGGTAGGGGTAGTCCACAGTCTTCATTTCCCGTCTAAAGCGCACAACCACAAAGCTTTCATCTTGGGTTGGAATTTCCCGTGCACTGAAGGGGTTGGAGGTATCAACGGTTGGTACGCGCTGGAAGTTAACGTGGGTGCGTGAAAATTGTGGCGTGATGTAGTGGAAATAGTCGTCCAGTCCTCGCACTATGCTGCTCATTACCGCTTCACGAGAATGTCCTCGGTCAGTGGTGTCGCGTACAATCTTTTGGATCCATTCTAAGTTTACGATCGGCACCATGCCGACCAGTAAATCTACATGTTTTGCTACGTCATTTTCTTCCGTTTTTACACCGCCATGTAAACCTTCATAGAACAGCAAGTCAGTGTTTTTGGGTAAATCTTGCCAAGGTGTAAAGGTGCCGGGCATTTGATTAAAAGGCACGGCTTCATCGAATGTGTGAAGGTATTGTCTAAACTGTCCTGTACCCGAGCTGCCGTATTCCCTAAACAGGGATTCCAGTAGCTCAAAGTCGTTGGCTTTAGGGCCAAAGTAGCTGATATGCCTGCCTTGCTCTTGGGCTTTGCGAATTTCCACTTCCATTTCCGGGCGGGTAAAACGGTGAAAACTATCGCCTCCTACAACCGCAGCATTAACACTTAAGTTCCTGAAAATATGGCGTATAGCGTTGGTCGTGGTAGTAGTACCCGCGCCAGAAGAACCTGTTATAGCAATAATAGGGTGTTTGACAGACATAGGAATTCTTTTTGGAAATGACGGGTACTAGTTATAAGCTGATGTGAGCTAAGAATCAAGGGGAGGTATAAGCGCATACCACTCGATTCTTGGGAGTTGCTTTCGCTCCAGCCTGCGTGTAATCAATCATCTAGCCGTTTGTGATGGTGCTGCAATAGGCGCACAATTAGCTTTGCCTCCTCTTCATCTAAATCAAGAAGTGCGCGAACATGTTCTAGGTGGTGCACATCGTGCTCACTCAACTTTCCGTCGTCCAAAACGCTTCTTACTGTGTCTTTAAACCTATCGCGTTTTAGCTGCATCTGCGACGTGTAGCTAGAAGATAAAATACCCGCTGGTAGGGCGTAAAAACAGATACCCATTATAGTTATGAGGCCGCCAAATATTTTACCCAATGCAGTTATAGGAACGGCGTCACCATAGCCCACCGTGGTCAGCGTGACGAGTGCCCACCACAATGAAGCGGGAATACTGCTAAAAACATCGGGCTGAGCAGCATGTTCAATGTAATAAATACAGGTGGCGGCGATAATCGTGAACAACAAAAGTACGCTTAACGCCGCAATAAGGCTGTGAGACTCGTTGCGCAATACGGTAACGAGAGTTTGCATAGAGCGCGAATAGCGCCCAATTTTTAGAATTCGCATTACCCGAAATATTCGCAAAATACGTAAATCGAACGCCACGAAAACGCTTAAGTAAAAAGGCAGAATTGCCATTAGGTCGACGAGCGCCATGGGGCTTTTCAAATAGGTCCAGCGCTTTTGCCATGTCGTTGTACGTTCGTGATTAGGACGGTTTGGGGCCGATGCGCTGCCGTATAAACGAAGAAAGTACTCAACGGTAAATATCAGTACTGAAACCACTTCGATTATATGAAGTTCGTACTGCCAAATGGCAGGGATACCCGGCACTGTTTCCAGCATCATAGCGACAACATTTACGATAATTAACGCGATAAGAAATACATCAAATATTTTGCTGAGCTTTTTGTACTCGTGAGCCTCGCTGGCAGGCGCAAGGATGTGATAGCACGCGTTTTGAAATGACATAGCCACGGTAGTGAGGGAACGAATGTCCTTTTTATACCAATTACCGTTGCAAATTGGTAATGCTTCTAAAAAAGAAGGAGGTGTTCGGTGCTATTTTCAAGCGCGGATGGGGTCAAAACATGGTAGTTTAAAATACAAATAAGCAAACAAAGAGCGTATCCAATTGAAAAGTGCAAAACATTTAGGGGCAGTACTAACCTCGGCACTGCTTGTGGCTGTGTCTGTGCCCACGGCACAAGCTAAGTCTGACAGCGTACTTTTTTCATCAACGCCACCTGTTATAGATGGTGTAGCCAATGACGCTGCATGGAAAGGGGGCGATTGGCATGAAATGACGTCGCTTATGTGGGGCTCGGCTCCTGAGTCCGGTGATTTTTCTGGTCGATATAAACTGCGATGGAACAAGGATGCGCTGTATCTGTTGGCAGAAATACAAGACGATCACCTCTCAGATACCTATGCCAATCCCCTTGAACGTTATTGGGATGATGACTGTTTAGAAATTTTTATTGATGCTGATGCCTCTGGTGGCGATCACCTTAATAACTACAATGCGTTTGCCTATCACTTAGCGTTAGATAATCAGGTTGTTGATATTGGTCCAAATGAAGCAGGAGAGGCTGTACCACAACTCTACAATGATCACGTAGAGAACAAATGGCAGCGAGATATATCGGCGCCGCATAAGATTCATTGGGAAGCAGCGGTACGTGTATTTGATGATAGCTATCAACACGGAAAAGATAATTCGCCTGCCACCTTAAAAGAAGGTATGACACTGGGCTTTATGCTTGCCTATTGCGATGCGGATGGTGGCGACAGAGAGCACTTTTTAGGCTCTCATGAGATCACCCCAGTAAACGGCGATAAAAACTTGGGGTATAAAGATGCATCGGTGTTTGGAAAGGTGAAGCTGACAAAGTAGTGAACCATAATTTGTCGCTACTTTAATTGATTGACTTGCCGCGCGTAATTGGAAGGAGTCGCAGAAATGCCACTCCTTTTAACCTGCAATCACTCACCTTGACTAAAAGCCATGCCATTTGGCGATAAATAAATGTGCTACAGAGCTCGTCACGCTCTAGCTGGTTGAGTTAATTGGCTTCGCCTTCCTGCTTACTCAGATCTAACTTGTCCAGCACTGCAAGTTTATTAAAACTGATCATCTCACGTATTTCTTTTCCATATTCATCGCCACGCTCAGAATACTTCCCTAAGCCATAGCTGAGCGCAACCCCGGTGACAGCCTTGTCTTCTTCACGTAAGGATTGTCGAATTTTACGCAATGGTTTGTAAGCATCGTGGGTGTTTAAATTTAGCATGTAGCTTTCTACTGAGTCGGCAGGCGAACGGAAATCAGCAACTTCATGATTTTTGTTAGTGTCACGCGATTTTGGAACGATACCGCAGCCCTTAGAGAAACACCACTGACCAAAAAAGTTGTTCCCTAATTTTGCAAAACGAGAGGTACCCCATGCACTTTCATTCGCTGCTTGTGCAATTGCTAACGACGCAGGAACAATGTCGGCACGCCTTAACAACACCTCGCAGGCTGACTCCTGTTCAAGGTCAGCATCGTCAACACGAAACTTTGTCAGGAACTGGTCTAGATTGTCTGCTTCATCCGCGTCGCAAGAACTTTGAATTTGCTCTCTATCGGTGGCTAGCTCTTTGTTCACCTCGACTACAATAGGAGTGAAATACTCAAAAAATGCCGCTTTTCGGTCAGGGCCTGCGGCATAAGCAGTAAAGTCTGGAGCAGATTCTTTGGCAAAAAAGGCGAACCACGCTGCGGTACTCGCCACTACTGCTACAAGCAACACAGCAATAAGTTTAGTGTTCGACATCAGGTGATACCTCTTTTATTAGAATGAAATAATACGCTTTTTAAGCAGACTACCTGAGCTTATTAAATCTCGCTAAGTGGTTAATCATCTATGCGGATTGATATTAATACCATACAGGTTCTTGTATGCGCTGCAACATATGGAGAAGGTCAGTAAATTAAAGATTTATAATGTATACAGTACTATCGGCAAGTACCAAATCAGACTCGATGTGAAATTCAATACCTTATTGCTTATGTACTGAGCGCGAGTTTTCTTTTGTGTTGAGCGTTAGTATCAGGTTAAGCAGTGATATGTAGCTGGGAAACTACGATTTCTGCGTTTACTGCACGTTAGCATGGTAAGTAAGTGGTAAGAGTAGGTAAGAGTAAAAGTGGGGGGCGTAGAATTCACACCCTGGCTTTTCGTAATTATGTAAGAACGCAGCATTACGCTGCGTTCATTTAGCACTTTCTATGAGGCTTTCGGCTACTTGGCTTCAGCTTCACGCGCAATCGCACGGTGCGCGATATCAGTGCGGTAGTACACATCTTTAAACTGAATGGCTTTTAGTAGCTCGTAGGCTTTTTGCTGCGCTTCGGTAACGTTGTTACCCAAAGCTGTAGCGCAAAGTACGCGGCCACCTGCGGTTACCACTTCGCCATCTTGCAGGGCGGTGCCTGCATGGAAAACCTTTCCGTCTAACTTAGCGGCTTCTTCGAAACCAGTAATCACGTCGCCTTTATCATAGCTGCCTGGATAGCCGCCAGCGGCAAGCACAACACCTACCGACGCGCGCTCATCAAACTCAATCGTTTTACCAGCAAGTTCGCCTTTGCACGCTGCTTGGCAAAGTGGAACCAAGTCAGACTTTAAGCGCAGCATGATTGGCTGGGTTTCCGGATCGCCAAAGCGACAGTTGTATTCGATTACCTTTGGAGTGCCATCAGCCATAATCATAAGGCCAGCATATAAAAAGCCAACGTAGTCGTTGCCTTCAGCAGCCATGCCGTTAACTGTTGGCATAATCACTTCTTGCATAATACGGTCGTGAATGTCCTGCGTTACAACCGGAGCCGGAGAATATGCACCCATTCCGCCTGTGTTCGGCCCTTTGTCACCGTCAGCAGCACGCTTGTGGTCTTGGCTGGTGGCAAAAGGAAGTACGTTTTTGCCGTCTACCATGACAATGAACGACGCTTCTTCACCGTCTAGGAATTCTTCAATAACTACGCGGCTGCCGGCTTCGCCAAACGCGTTACCTGCCAGCATGTCGCGGATAGCGTCTTCCGCTTCTTCAAGGGTCATCGCAACAATAACACCTTTACCCGCAGCAAGACCGTCAGCCTTTACTACAATCGGCGCGCCTTTCTCACGCACATAGGCAATAGCTGGGTCAATTTCTGTGAAGTTTTGATACTCGGCCGTTGGAATGTTGTGGCGAGCCAAAAAGTCTTTGGTAAAAGCTTTAGAGCCCTCAAGCTGCGCGGCAGCTTGAGTGGGGCCAAAAATCATTAAACCAGCGTTTGTGAACGCATCAACAACACCTGCAACTAGCGGCGCTTCTGGGCCTACAATAGTAAGCTCAACATCGTTACCCTGAGCAAAAGAAACCAAGCCAGCAATATCATTTACATCGATAGCTACGTTCTCAAGCTTAGGTTCTGTAGCTGTGCCTGCATTGCCAGGTGCTACAAATACTGTTGAAACATCAGAAGACCGCGCTGCTTTAAACGCTAGCGCGTGTTCGCGGCCACCGCCGCCAATTACAAGTACGTTCATTAACTGTTCCGTTTTGAGTGTTTAATTTTATGATTTTGGTTTGGTGAATTTTAGCGTCATGCGATTGCTCTCGCCAATCGCCATGTATTTTTCGCGATCTTGATCATCTAGCGCCAAACGTGGAGGTAGCGTCCACACACCTTTCGGGTGGTCGGCAGTATCCATTGGGTTCGCGTTGACATCGCTGCTTGCTTCAAGCACAAAGCCTGCTTTTTCGGCGGCAGCCACAACGTAAGAACGCTTCATGTAGCCACTTTTCTTCATTGCTTCATCATCTGCGCTTTCAGGAAGCTCATGTTCCACTACGCCCAGTACGCCACCTGGCTTAAGCGCTTTGAAAAATGCGCCAAATGCATTGTCGATACCCTCGTCACCGTGACGCATATACCAGTTGTGTACGTTGCGAAACGTCAGCACCATATCGGCACTACCTGCGTCGCTAATATCTAACGCTTTGATTGGGTCGAATGCAGTAAGCTCAGCACCTTCGTACTTCATGCCCGGCTTCATTTTTTCTTTGAAGCCTTCTACCGATTTTTTAAAGTAACCGCTGGTTTCATCATCAACGTAAAAGTGAGCAGCTACATACTTACCGTTATCTTTTACAACAGAATAAAGGATGTCGGCGTACCAACCACCACCTGGAGAGATTTCTACCACAGTCATGTCTGGGGTAAGGCCAAAAAAGCGCAGTGTTTGCTGAGGATTACGGTACTCATCGCGTACTTTTGCACTAGCAGAGCGGATATCGCTCATTGCGGCATCAGAAATCGCATCTGCGCTGGCATAAGTAGCACTTACACCTAGGGTTGCGGCTAACACATATTGGGCTAACTTTTTCATTCTTATTTCCTTTTTCTGTCGAGGGTAGGCGAATAACATAACACTATTACTACAAATTACTACGGGTCAGATCAAGCCTATCAGCTAACCCCTATTTGCACTTACGCCTTAGCAGAATAATTCGCAACTCTGTCGCTTCGATGAGATTTCATTACAACCAAGCAAATGACCTCGAGTCTGCGTATTTAAAAGGGTTAAGGAAAAATAACAAACACACAGTAAAGCCACTAAATGCCACTTTACTGCGTGTTTAACTTAGGTGTTGGTGTCCCTCACTAAGCCTGCACTAAAAGGTATTGCGTAAATACTTATTAGTGACGGAAGTGGCGCATACCCGTGAACACCATCGCAATGCCGTGCTCGTCAGCGGCATCAATGACTTCTTGGTCGCGCATAGAGCCGCCTGGCTGAATTACTGCTTTAATACCTGCTTCAGCTGCAGCGTCGATACCGTCGCGGAATGGGAAGAATGCATCAGACGCCATTACAGAGCCTGCAACTTCAAGGTTCTCATCAGCTGCTTTAATACCCGCAATTTTTGCAGAGTAAACACGGCTCATTTGGCCTGCGCCCACGCCTACCGTCATACCGTCTTTGCAGTAAACAATCGCGTTAGACTTCACGTATTTTGCTACCTTCCAGCAGAACATAAGGTCGCGTAGTTCATCTTCGCTTGGCTTACGCTTAGTCACAACTTCTAGGTCTTCCATTTCAACCATGCCGAAGTCGCGCTCTTGTACTAATAAACCGCCGTTTACGCGCTTAAAGTCATAACCTTCAGTTAGCTGACCAGTCCAGTCACCACATGCTAGAAGACGTACGTTTTTCTTCGCACTTACTACTTCTTTCGCTTCATCGCTTACTGTCGGCGCAATAATTACTTCCACAAATTGACGGTCAACAATCGCTTGCGCCGTTTTCGCATCAAGCTCGCGGTTAAACGCGATAATTCCGCCAAATGCTGATGTTGGGTCAGTTTTAAACGCACGGTCGTAGGCACTTAAAATATCATCGCCAATGGCCACACCACATGGATTAGCGTGCTTAACGATTACACATGCTGGCTCTTCGAATTCTTTTACGCACTCAAGCGCCGCATCCGTGTCAGCAATGTTGTTGAATGACAGTTCCTTACCCTGAAGCTGAGTAGCGGTAGCCACAGACGCTTCTTGAACATTGTTTTCAACATAGAATGCCGCTTCTTGGTGGCTATTTTCGCCATAGCGAAGGTCTTGCTTCTTAGTAAGCTGCATGTTGTAGGTACGTGGGAATTCGCTGTGCTGGTGATCACAGTCTGCTTCACAACCTGTGCTGTCTAAACGAGCACCAAAGTAGTTTGCAATCATGCCGTCGTATTCGGCCGTATGTTCAAACGCTTTAATCGCAAGGTCAAAACGGGTGTTGTACGTTAACGAGCCATTGTTGTCGTTCATTTCTGCAAGCACGCGAGAGTAGTCCGCTGCATTAACAACAATAGTGACATCTTTATGGTTTTTCGCTGCAGCGCGAACCATCGTTGGCCCACCGATATCAATATTTTCAATCGCATCTTCTAGCGTACAGTCTTCGTTTGCCACGGTAGCAGCAAACGGGTAAAGGTTAACCACCACAAGGTCGATAGGTGCAATGCTGTGTTCTTCCATCACTGCTTCATCGGTACCGCGACGACCAAGGATACCGCCATGAATTTTCGGGTGAAGGGTTTTAACGCGGCCAGCCATAATTTCTGGGTGACCTGTGTGATCCGACACTTCTTTAACAGGTAAGCCAGCGTCAGCGAGAAGTTTAGCAGTACCGCCCGTCGACAGAAGTTCTACGCCAGCGTTATGCAGCGCTGTCGCGAAATCGAGGATACCGGTTTTATCAGAGACACTAAGGAGAGCACGTTTAATTGGTTTTGGTGTTTGCATAAATTTTAAGTTTCTAATGTTGTAGTGTTGAAACAAAAAGAGCACCGATTGGTGCTCTTTGGTGGGCAAAGCCCTTGGAATCTTAGTTCATGCCGTATTGCTTAAGCTTCTTGCGAAGTGTGCCACGGTTGATGCCCATCATGATGGCAGCGCGGGTTTGATTGCCGCGTGTGTAAGTCATGACTTCTTCTAGCAGCGGCGCTTCAACTTCAGCCAGTACCATTTCGTACAGGTTATCGATGTTTGCGTTATCCAATTGCTTAAGGTACTTATTAACCGCTTGCTTTACAGAGTCACGCAGTGGCTTTTGAGCTTGCGTTTGTGAAGGCGTAGTTACTGTAGTAGTAAAAGGTGAAGTCACGTTTTGATCGAACATAATACTGTGTTGCTCTTAAGTTAGTCATCACTATGCTGCGGGAGAAATCTGTCGGGTTTCTCGTGTCTGCAGCGCTTGAAAATATGCATTTAGTGCATCGAGTTGCTCATTCGCATCATCGATAGCGTTAAACGTTTTACGAAACTGACGATCCGTATCGTGCTCCGCGAGATACCAGCCCACGTGCTTACGGGCAATTCTCACACCGGCTATGTCGCCATAAAAGTCCTGCACATTGGCTACGTGCTCATGCAAGAGTTCATATAACTCTGACAGCGGCGGTGCTGGTAGGTTCTCGCCCGTTTCAAGATAATGTTGGATTTGCTTAAATATCCAAGGTTTACCTTGCGCGCCGCGACCTATCATTACGCCATCTGCACCGGTGTAATTCAGCACCTCTTGTGCTTTCTCTGGAGAAGTAATATCACCATTTGCAATAACAGGAATTGAAATTGCCGCCTTAATTTGGCGTATGGTGCTGTATTCAGCTTCTCCTTTATACATACAAGCTCGTGTTCTGCCGTGAACAGCAAGCGACTGTATGCCGTTTTGCTCTGCAATGCGGGCAATCTCTACCCCATTGCGATTTTCTGGGTTCCAGCCGGTACGAATTTTTAGTGTCACGGGTACATCAACAGCATTAACTACTGCTTTAATAATCGCTTCCACTGTGTCTGGGTATTGAAGCAATGCAGAACCTGCCAGCTTCTTATTGACCTTTTTAGCAGGACAACCCATGTTGATATCGATGATTTGCGCACCGTTCTCAACATTAAATTGTGCTGCTTGAGCCATAAGCTCAGGATCAGCCCCAGCTATCTGTACAGAGCGAATGCCTTCTTCACCCTCATGATTCATACGCGCTTGTGATTTAGCTGTGTTCCAAACTTTCGGATTACTCGAAAGCATTTCTGAAACAACAAGCCCTGCACCTAAGCGCTTACAAAGTTGGCGAAACGGTCTGTCTGTTACGCCAGCCATGGGGGCCAACATCAAATTGTTTTCTAACTCGTAAGGTCCAATTCGCATTATAAAATGTATAGCTCGCCATCTAAAACTGCACAGAAAATATACACCCGGCTAAAACGGGGCGCTAAGTGTACGTGTTTTCGCAAGGCTTGAAAAGGCTAAAAATCGCACAAAATTTCACTCCGTGGTCTTGACAGTGAAAAAAATCTGTCACATTAGTAAGCTAACGTCGATTTTTAGTTTAAATATTGTACTAAAGTCTTACAGCCCCCGATTTGAAAGGGCTGTAATGTGAAAAAAATTAACAATTAATTAGGCGGTGACGTTCTTTGTCGTACAAATTTTCGTCGCAATTTTGAGGTGGTTTACCGAAAACACACTATTCTAACTGGGCGTAATTTTCACCGACTGGTCGGTTTATCACTCAAACTTAGTGTTTTTTGCCCGACACTCTCGCCCATTCGCCATCTATGGCACTGGGTTCAAGTGTAATATCTTGAGCGTACGCTTCTTCTATGCGCGTAACTTGCTCCGCCAAAATGCCAGAAAGAACTAACAAACCACCTGATTTGCAGTAATTTGTAATCACGCTTTGAAGTTCTAGTAATGGACCTGACAAGATGTTCGCCATCACGACATCGGCTTCAAGCTCAGGCTGGTCTTCAGGAAGGTATACATCCAAACGGTCTTCAACGCCGTTGCGTCGTGCATTTTCTTTTGTTGCTTGTAGCGCTTGTGGGTCGATATCAATGCCGATGACGCGTTTAGCACCCAATTTCAACGCAGCCAGCGCTAATATTCCAGAGCCACAGCCAAAATCGACAACGGTTTTATCTGTCATATCTATGCCGTCTAGCCAGCGCAAGCAAAGCGCTGTGGTAGGGTGCGTGCCAGTACCAAAGGCAAGCCCAGGATCTAACATTACGTTAACGGCGTTTGGATCGGGAACATCGCGCCAGCTTGGGCATATCCACAAGCGCTCGCCAAATTGCATGGGATGGAAGTTATCCATCCACTCTCGCTCCCAGTCTTTGTCTTCAAGTGGCTCAAGCTTATATTTAAAATCAGGGCCTAAGACTTTGGCTTTACCCAAGCGCTGAAGGATGCCTTTCATATCGGCATCAGCTTCAAATAAGCCGACGACTTGTGTATCGGGCCACAGTAACACTTCACCCGGCTTGGGCTCGTACATAGGGGTGTCTTTCGCATCCACATAGGTCACTGCTTGTGAGCCGTTGGCCGTTAGCATGTCGCCTATTGATTCTGCATGTTCAGAGGAGGTATTAATTCGAAGTTGTAGCCAAGCCATAGTTATCGTTCATTGAGACCTTTGCGCTTTATTGTACCTTTGCTTGGCAGTAAACAAAATGCAGGCAAGCGAAAAGCTTTCAGTAAATGAGAGCGCGATGCTTACAGAGGCATGATCAAATCTAACCACTTTGGTTTTCAACAGGCTCTCACGTACTCAATAAAACTTGGCTGCTCAATTGATTACGTAAGCCTCGAGAAAAACTAACCTTTTGTCGACTGGTGAAATTCTAATATAAGTTTATATTATGAGAAGGGTATCGTTTAATTTATAGTCTGGTTCATCTGTTGTATGCGCGCACTTTTATCTGCTGTTTGTTTACTGTGTTTTATCATACCGCTTAGCGCGAAAGAGCTAGATGTGGTTGTAGGCTGGAACAAGCCTCCATACGTTATTTCACAAGAGCACACCGGCTTTGAAGTTGACTTGGTGCGGGCGATCCTTGCTGAAATGGGATATGGATTGTCGCCTATTTATGTTCCTTTCGGGCGTACGGCAAGGTTATTAAAAGATGACGCAGTTGACATTGGACTTACCCTTAATCCTGCACACACGGTCGATCAAAGCATTTTATCTGAGCCATATATTATCTATCAGAACGTCGTGGTAACACGGGCAGACAGAGAACTGACGATAGACAGTATCGACGATTTGAAAGGTAAAAGCGTCATTGCTTTTCAAACCGCTCAATCGGTATTAGGTGAGGACTTTGGGCGAACTCTTGCATCGCAAACTACCTATATAGAAATGGCACGACAAGATCGTCAAGTGGACATGCTGATGCGCGGCAGTGTCGATGTTGCCATTCTCGATAGAAATATTTTCAACTACTTCAAATCTGCAAACAGTGCTTATGCCGAAGACGCAACCGTCTTTCATGAGCTTTTTCCTATATCGCCTTACAGTGCTGCGATCCCCGACCCAGCGCTAAGAGCCAAGTTCAACGCCACCCTTCGGCTATTTATTGAAGATGGGCGGTATCAGTTACTGCTTGATGAATATAAGCTCGATAACCTCCTTCATAAGCTTCCCGTAGCGGAAACGGCAAAATAATTCTTAGACAGTGAACTATTTCTGATTCAACGTATAAGAAACTAACATTACGTTACCTTCTATTGCCGTCAAACGCTGCATAATAAGAAGGAGTAACAGGCGCTAGGATCATACGTTAAGGAAAGGTTTATGTTGAAACAGGGTTTTTTGCTGGCCGTAGTCGTGCTATGCACTGCATGCGTGTCTCAAGCAAATCATACAGATAAGATTGAGCAATGGTTAGATAAGCCTGCTCACGTTCAGGCGCAAGCGATTGCGAGTGGCGACACGACATCTGCTGAGCTCGTTAGCGGTTATCTTGCGCGAATCGAACGGCTAGATGAAAAGGTAAATAGCGTTTTAGCGTTGAACCCTAACTCGCTGACCGAAGCGAAGGCCATCGATAAACGACTAGCGAATGGCGAGACGCTTGGCCCTCTGGCAGGTATTCCCGTGCTGCTAAAAGATAATATAGAAAGTAAAGAGATGCCCACCACAGCCGGCTCAATGGCGCTTATTGCTAATGACACTGGTCGCGATGCGCCTATCGTAGAAAAACTGAAAGCGGCAGGGGCAATTATTTTGGGTAAAACCAATTTGTCTGAATGGGCAAACTTTCGCTCTGAATCCTCTATCAGCGGCTGGAGTGCAGTTGGCGGGCTTACCCGAAACCCGCATATGCTATCAAGAAGTGCTTGTGGCTCGTCATCGGGCTCGGGCGCTGCCATGTCACTTCGCCTCGCGTCACTTGCCGTGGGCACCGAAACCAATGGCTCTATTATTTGTCCGGCATCCATAAACGGGGTAGTCGGCTTTAAACCAACCGTGGGCTTGCTTTCCAGAACTCACATAGTACCTATTTCTTTCAGTCAGGACACCGCAGGACCAATGACGTCTAACGTTCAAGACGCCTGGCTAATGACGGCAATCATGGCGGGCCCTGATGCAAGCGATAACGCTACACTAGACGCTGAGTCTCATCGCCCAGCTATGCCAACATCTTCAATGCTGGCTACAGATTTAAAAGGCAAGCGTATTGGTGTGGTTAGGTACCGCCAAGGCGATAACCCTCATGTGCTGGCTGTTTATGAAAGCGCGTTAAAGCAGCTTAAAGCATCGGGCGCGACGCTGGTGGACATCAGTGACTTCTCTCAGCCAGATTCATTTTGGGCAGACTCCTATAATGTTCTGCTGAGCGAGTTCCATCATAGTATTAACGAATACTTGTCGGGGTCGCCGGCAGAACTCCCTGCAAGGAACTTGTCTGA
Organism: Alteromonas sp. CH_MED4-4; assembly: GCF_037029575.1. Classification (NCBI taxonomy): domain Bacteria; kingdom Pseudomonadati; phylum Pseudomonadota; class Gammaproteobacteria; order Alteromonadales; family Alteromonadaceae; genus Alteromonas; species Alteromonas sp. CH_MED4-4. The sequence goes on from NZ_JAYMEU010000003.1 coordinate 270,728, forward strand.
GCTTATCGATTTCAATAACAAAACAGAGCGCGAGTTAGCGTTATTCAATCAAGACATTTTCGAAAAATCGCTCGCGTCGGCAGCCATTGACAGCGAAAAGTATCAAAATGCACTGCGCCTTATTCAAGACACGGCGGGCAAAAATGGTATTGATACGTTGTTAGCAAAGCACAATGTTGATGTACTAGTTGCGCCCTCAAACAGCCCTTCTTTTTTAATAGATGGCGTATATGGTGACCATTCGCCTGTCGGTTTTATCGGTATCGGGTATTTGGCCGCAATTGCAGGATATCCGCATCTCACAGTGCCCGCTGGACAGGTGAAAGATCTTCCTGTGGGAATTAGCTTTATTGGTGGAAAGTGGCAAGACGAAAGCGTGTTAAAAATAGGTAGAGTCTTTGAAGCAAAACACGGCTTCTTCATTAAGCCTGGCCTTCTGCCTACACGTTTTGACAACCCAGCGCTAAAAGGTATCGAAGACGGAATTGACGTAGTTCGCTAGCGGGAAATGAGGGTACATAATCGTATTTCGCCTCAACAGAAACGAAAAAAGCCCTTGGTTTAACTCAAGGGCTTTTGAACGTCTTTTCTTTCGATTGGTTAGCCAGGCTTTTTCACCCAAGCGCTACACCAGCCATCAGCGTTAACAAGCTTATTAGGGAAAATGTTACAAGGGCGGTGTTGTTCGCCATCGGCGCCCTGCACGTACATGCAGTTTGCGCATTTTGCACCTTCAACAGTTGACGACGGTGTGTAGTTCAGTGCTTTTGCAGTAGGGTCATCAGCGCTCAATTGTTCTTGAGCCTGAGCACGTAACGCTACACCACCTAATGTAAGACCGATAACTGTCGAGCCAGAAAGCTTTAAAAAGTCACGGCGATTTACAGATTTCATAACATTCTCCTTAAGAGATAGAAACGATAATGATTCTTTTTTATTCAGTGCCTTAAACGCAAAAACCTGCCCAAAGAGGCAGGTTTTGTTTCATGTTTAAATACTATCTCTTTTTGAAAAAAGATCGAACGAAATGTCGCATTTTCGCTTGATCCAGATTAAATAAACTTCAGAGTTACAACCTTAAGTATTGAATGTAAGACCGCTGGACAGTTTATTAGTTCACTTCACGGTTAACTTTACATCGGGCTTTGCATACGCAAATTGCGCAATTCGTTGTGTGCTGTGGTAGCTGTCTAGGCCTGAGATACAGGCCGTTTGCGCTTGCTCTATATCTGCATAGCCGTCTGAATCTATTATTTGCTCAGGAACGTAGAGCTCCTGGATTTCGCCAATAACCATTTCGGTTTCATTAAGCAAAGTAAAATGCTGTGCTACTTTTAAGCCCATTTTAATTTCACTTTCTTTGACATACGGCGCACTGAAGGACTCACTGATCTGCGCGGTTAACCCAACGGCTTCAAATTCACTTTCATCTGGCGCATAGCGGGCTGATGTTTGGTGGGCTTTGTCGACCCAGTCAACAGACACGTGATTTAGCGTATAAAAGCCCTGCTGTTTTATATTGCTTAACGTATCTCGCGTGACGGTATGTGGACGCATGATCATGCCAATGAGAGGCGGGTTTGCACCGACATGAACAATAGAGCTCACTATAGCCAAATTGTTTGTAACGCCGTTTGTTGTACCCACCAAAGTCGCCGATTTAAAACCAGACAAACTATTAATTAGGTTTGCGCGGTAGCGCTGTGCAAGGGCGTCTATATCACCGCGGGTAAACTGCTTAGTCATTCTCTCTTTCTGCCTCTATCTGAATGTCATCACCGTGCTGATAAGCAGTAAGCTCAATGGGCTGACAACACACTTGGCAGTCGAGCACCTGTACTTGGCCAACATCGTTAATTTCATCTATTTCAACATCATTTGGGGCCATACAGTAAGGACAGGAAAAGCCCATGGAACGAGTTAAACTCATATTTAAATGCCTTTGTAATCACTAATGCTATTTGTTACGTAATGCAAAGACGAGTGGATTTTCTTTTAGACACGCCCCTTGTATCTGATTTTAAGAGAAAAGGACAAGACTGCCATTTGACGCTTATGAGTAATCAGAAAACTGGGTGCACAAATAATAGATGTGATAGACGAAAAAGGTGACCTTGTGGCAAATAAAGTTGGTCAATGCCCGTGCTGTAATAGAGAAACTCGCCTTACTTACCATCATCTTATTCCGCGAAAAATGCACAGGCGTACCTATTTTAAAAAGCACTTTAGCAAAGCGGAGCTTCAGGACGGCATTTACATTTGCAGACAATGTCACAGCGGTATACATCGATTTTATGATGAGATGACGTTGGCCAAACACTACTTCAATTTGCAGCGTTTATTGGCAGATGCGCAGCTTTCTTCGTTCTTTCATTGGGTGTCTAAACAGCGCGTACGCGTGTAAAAGTACACGCTGTGCACTATTAGCAGCAGATGTGATACCCAATCGCGGAGGATTTAATTTGATTCGCGTGGCTGTATAAATATACACTATTGGTGTTTTCATAGCCAAAGATACCTCATGCGAAAAGATTTACCGCCACGTTATTACCTTACACACTTTCACGAGTTCCTTGGGTTCTTTGAGGGTGCTAGCAGGGCGCTTCTAAGTGACGAAGCCACTGACTTTGTTAGGCGTTTTAAAGCGTTGGACGATGACAAACAGTGTATTGTTGTGCGCGCTGCAAATCGCAAGTACGCAGTGATTGACAGGACGCAGTTCAATTATAGCGAAATCGCTGTGCCACAAGAGCAAATAGATTGGCTTACCGACAACGGCTGGTTTGGTGACCTTACCCACGCTTCGCTTAATGACATCGCAGGTGTCTTGACCAAAGATGCTCTGCTTGAGCTACTTGCTGAATACGGCAGTATTCAGGGGCTCGCATCTCTCACCAAGCCTAAACTCGTGACGTTGCTTAATGAACATATCGAAGCTAGAGGCTGGCCAGAGCGCTTTTCGCTAGATAACTACTTAGTGTGCTTGTTCGACGATGCACTTCGCTATTTGCTGTTTATCTATTTTGGTAACACCAAAAGCCGTCTAAATCAGTTTTCTATGCGCGATTTAGGCGTAATGAGAACCCGTTCTGATTCCGTAACGGATACGGCGCGTTTTGAAACTAAAAGCGACGCCCAAGCGTCATGGTTTTACGCTAACCATTACAGCCAGTTAGCTTTTTATAACGATGATATGTTGCTTGCCATTGCCGAAGGTGAACTGCCCATTACAGAAGGTGTGTCGGCCTGTTTTTATCGCGACCAGTTTCTCTATGCATTAGGCCTAAAAGTACTGATGTTTGATAGAGCGAAAGGGCTAGAAGTATTGAAAGCGGCGCAAAGCGATAAGGCAAAAGAAAAGTGGTTAAGAGAGAGCTACAAGGACGGAAATGAAAATAGTGTTAAACAGACCCTTGAAGAGATAATTGATAATCCGCAATCGGATACGCTGTTAGCATTTGCAGAAGATTTCTATGCCCGTAAATACCACAAAAAACGCACCAGCACGGTTACCGACATGCTTCGCAATGCTAGCCGTACACTGGATATTGACGTAAGCCAAAATCAACAGGTTGAGCGTGGTGTGCTGGCGCATTATGCAAGGCGCGGCATTGAAGGCTGGCGCACGGAAAACCGATTATGGCGCAGTTTGTTCGGCCTTACCTTTTGGAAGCAACTTTACGAAGAAGACACGCTGGTTACGGAGTTTGATCGCAGACCATTATCGCTTAAACAGAATAACTTTTACGCTAAGTTTGAACACAGTATTGAAGCGTTGTTACAGGCGCTTGATAGCAAAGAAAAACTGCGTTTTCACATTCACAAAATGGCCACGATGCACTATGGCAAAGTTAATAGCCTGTTTATGTGGTCTAGTCATTTGCTTACGCCTATAGAAGCGCTAATTGAGCATGGTTCGCTAGATTCGATTTATGCTTTACTTCGCATGATGTGCAAAGACTTTGAGAGCCTCCGAGATGGCTTCCCCGATATCATGGTATTTGACGGCGCACTTCGCTTTGAAGAAATCAAAGCGCCTGGCGATCAGCTTCGCCGAAATCAGCTGGTTTCAATTCAACGTTTGCAGCAAGCTGGATTTGACGTTGCGGTAACAACAGTGAAATGGATACGCGACCCAGCACAGCCTTATGTTGTGGTAGATATAGAGACCACTGGAGGAAACAGCAGCTACAACCGGATTACCGAAATAGGTATGGTAAAACTTGTTGGTGGGAAAGAGGTAGACAGGTTTCAAACCCTGTTAAATCCGCAGCGCCGCATTCCTAGCAACATTACCCGCCTTACTGGAATTTCGGATGACATGGTGGCAGATGCTCCGCTTTTTGCTGAAGTAGCGGAACACGTGGCAAATTTCACCGAAGACGCTGTGTTCGTGGCTCACAACGTAAACTTTGACTATGGGTTCATCAAGCAAGAGTTTGCAAGACTAGAGCAAAGTTTCAGGCGACCCAAAATGTGTACCGTTCGTGAAATGCGTCGCACCTATCCTGGGCTGCCTTCTTACTCGCTGGCAAACTTAACAAAGCATTTTCACATAGAAATGGAGCAGCATCACCGCGCGCTGAGCGATGCGAAAGCCGCCGCCGAGTTGTTGAAGCTAGCGTTTGAAAAAGACGATGAGCAAGTGAGCGTTTAAGTCGGCCACTAATTGTTTGTAAGTTTAGTGTACTTGAACTGAACAAAATGAGCCGAAAATAAGTATGTAGTGGGGTTAAACACGCATATTGAGATGTAAGAAATGGCATTAACTGAAGAACAAGAATCACGGGTAATTGAAATGGCGTGGGAAGACCGTACGCCTTTCGAGGCAATAGAGCGTTTATACGGGCTGCCTGAAAAAGATGTGATAAAGCTTATGCGTAAAAATCTCAAACCGAAAACCTTCAAGAACTGGCGAGAGCGCGTGTCGGGTAGAAAAACCAAACATGCCAGCCTGCGCCCTGAAGGTGTGGACAGAGGATACTGCCCCTCTCAGTACAAATTTAAAGGCGCTAATAAGTAGCGTGTAGAAGCCTTTCCTATAGAAGCGGAACTGCCTTACGTTGTAGCTGCCTTTATTTTTTGGGAGGCGAAATAGTAGTAATCGGCAAAAGAAACGCAGTTAACTGCTGACGCATGGGGGTAGGAAAAACGATCGTGTTTTCTGATTGCAAAATACTCTTCGCGTGTTGAACCTGACGCAATAGATTTTGATAGGTGTCGTTATTTTGCTGAATCGCTTCTACCTTGTTCATGACAAGCTCAATGAACTCTGCAGGAGAAACGTCTGCATGTTGTTTGATCTCAAACGCCAGTGCCTTTAGCACGTAGGCTTCCCACTCCTTTCTATAACTGTCTTTCAGCCGTTCCGGGTAAAGCGTTAAGTCAGATATATCTTGCGCTAAGTCTACGATATCGAGAGGATCATCAAAAAGGACGCGAAACGCAAGCAGCGCTTCATCGGAGAGTCGGGAAATGGGAAGTTTTTCTTTGAACTGAGCGTAACGGCTGGGCACAAGAACACCTTCAAATTACGATTATTAGAGTTAAACAATACGAGCTTTAACGCTTCATTAGACTAAAGTTTAATAAACTCAACTTTAAGTTTAAAGCTCAAGAGATTAAAAATACGTAATCTGCGGTAACTGAACTCACAATGGCGACAAGCCGTAATTTATTATGCACTGTTAAAGTGTGTACGCGTTCTTGCTGTTTGGCCCATCGTTTGATGGGCCTTTTTTATGTGGTGTAGGCGCTTTGTTTCATTCAACTATCGAAGGAGAGTTTTACTCCTGCCAATAATCGACTGACACTATCTACCACATCAGCTCTTATAAACCATTCAACATCATGCTTCTCCGATAGCACGCCACTAAATTCCAGAGAGCCGCCGTGACCTGTTCCTAGGAAGTCTTCAATTAATTCAGCGCGCTCACCAAAACTACTGTCTATATAGGAATAGTAAGCAAAATATTCGATAGGATATGATGTGTTAAAAGCGCTTGCAGCGAATTCGCCGCTGGTGCCCACTACAACTTTCGCAGCACTTTCATCAGTACGATGCACTAATTCAATGAACGCGGTATCTTGTTCATTAATACGTAATCGATATTCTGCCCTGGCAAATGTACCGTTCAGCATTCTTTCAAAACTGGCTTCATAGCTATGTCGTTCCCCCATCTTTGCCGAATATTCAATCTCAAAGTATTCATCTTCTTCACCAACGTTAAACGCCTCGGAAGCTTCGGCATTCGCCAGTTGCCCCACCACTATTTCAAGAGCAGTGTTGTTTTGCAGCTTTCTCACGTGGCGAATGCCAGTAATCCATCCATCTTTGGACAAGCCTGTTGAAGAAACTCGCCCTTTATAAGTGGGAATAATGCCTAGTTCAGTTTTGCCCGCATTTGTTTCATGCCTGAGGTACAGTCGTCTTGCATAAAGATAATCGGTTGTGTCGCTACCAAACGTATTGTGGCTAGATGAAAAGTCATCGCCAGTAACAATAAAACTGTTTACTGACCATGTAGAAGTGAGGGAGAGCGATGGATAGTAACGCAATCGATATTGTTCACGGCTAGGGCGATTGGAGCGATTATCGTAACGCACTTGGATATCGAGTTTCTGTGAGAACGAAGGCGTGGTGTCTTCAGCACAAGCCTCGGAGAGCGAGCCGCATAAGAATACACAAATAAAAATAGAGATTACCCTCACGCAATTTCCCTTCTCATTTCCAGTTAATCAGTTTATACATCAATCATAACTTTTTCGGACAGATAAATTTCGCTATGTAGATAAAAAGCGAAAAAAAAGCCGGCAAGGTTGCCGGCAATAAGTGGAGTGGGACTCCAATGAGTGGTAAAACACACAAAAAAGGGAAGGTCTTAAGGGAGATGTCTTAAAACTTGTACGCAGTATAGAGTGGGCGTTTAAATAAAAAAATCGTTAAAAACTGATTGTGGTAATCGGAAAATTAGAATTTGCTGAATAGCGAATAGCGAATAGCGAATAGCGAATAGCGAATAGCGAATAGCGACAAGAAAGTAGTAGCGGACTATAAGAAAATTGGGCTACACAAAAATACAGCGTGTAGCCCAAAGGGGGATTAGGCTAAACCTAATTTCTTCTCTAAGTAGTGGATGTTGGTTCCACCGGCGAAGAAGTTTTCATCGGCCATAATGGCGCGTTGAAGTGGAATATTCGTTTTAATACCCTCAACCACAATTTCTTCAAGAGCATGGCGCATACGAGCAATCGCTTCGTCGCGGCTTTCACCGTAAGTTATAAGCTTACCAATCATTGAATCGTAGTAAGGTGGCACGTGGTAACCCGCGTAAATATGCGACTCCCAACGAATACCCAAACCACCTGGCGCATGGAACATGTCAATTTGACCAGGGCTAGGAATAAAGGTTTTAGGGTCTTCTGCGTTAATTCGACATTCAATGGCGTGGCCACGAATTTGAATTTGCGACTGATCAATAGACAATGGCTGACCCGCTGCAATGCGAAGCTGCTCTTTAATAAGATCAACGCCAGTGATCATTTCAGATACAGGGTGCTCTACCTGAATACGGGTATTCATTTCTATGAAATAGAATTCGCCGTTTTCATATAGGAACTCGAACGTACCTGCTCCGCGGTAGCCAATTTCGATACAGGCTTTGCGGCAACGATCGCCAATCTTGGTACGCATTTGCTCAGAAATACCCGGTGCTGGGGCTTCTTCCACTACTTTCTGGTGGCGACGCTGCATTGAACAGTCACGCTCACCTAAGTGAATGGCGTTACCTTGGCCATCAGCAAGTACCTGAATTTCAACGTGACGTGGGTTTTCAAGGAATTTTTCCATGTAAACCGTTGAGTTGCCAAAGGCAGCACCCGCTTCCGCTTGTGTTGTTTCGATGGCTTTAATCAACTCAGCTTCGCTGCGAACCACGCGCATACCACGACCACCACCGCCGCCTGCAGCTTTAACGATGATTGGGTAACCAATGCGCTTAGCAATGGCTTTGTTGCGCTCTACGTCGTCAGTTAGCGGGCCGTCGGAACCGGGTACACACGGTACGCCTGCTTTTTTCATGGCGTTGATAGCAGAAACTTTGTCACCCATAAGGTTGATAGTTTCAGCTTTAGGGCCAATGAAAATAAAGCCGCTTTTTTCTACCGCTTCAGCAAAGTCTGCGTTTTCCGCTAGGAAACCGTAACCTGGGTGAATTGCAATAGAGTTAGTGACTTCTGCAGCAGCAATAATGCGAGGAATGTTCAGATAGCTTTCGGTTGCCGATGCTTTACCAATACAAATCGATTCGTCAGCCAGCAACACGTGCTTCAAGTTTTTATCCGCAGTAGAGTGCACTGCTACGGTTTTGATGCCTAGTTCTTTACAGGCTCTCAAAATACGCAGGGCAATCTCACCACGGTTAGCAATAAGTACTTTATCTAGCATAGTTAAGCACTCGCTTATTCAATGATGAACATTGGCTGGTCGAACTCTACAGGATCTTGGTTTTCAACCAAGATTGCCTTAACCACGCCTGCTTTATCTGCTTCAATTTGGTTCATCATCTTCATCGCTTCAACGATACAAAGCGTGTCGCCAACTTTTACTTGCTGACCAACTTCTGCAAACGGTTTTGCCGTTGGTGAAGATGCACGGTAGAACGTACCTACCATTGGAGACTTAACAACGTGACCCTCTGGCTGTGCTGGCTCAGCTGGCGCTTCAGACGCAGTGGTAGCTGCCGCTGCTGGAGCTGGTGCCATTTGCGGTGCCGCTGGTGCTGCAAAGCTGTAGTTCATTGGCGCTTGAACACCCGTTGGACCACGGTGGATGCGTACAGACTCTTCGCCTTCAGTGATTTCTAGCTCGGCAATGCCAGATTCTTCCACTAGTTCGATGAGTTTTTTAATCTTTCTAATATCCATGTTCTGTCTCTGCTTTATTTATGCGATTTCGGTAAGTTGATTGCTGCAGTTAGCGCGAGCGAGTAGCCCATGGCACCAAGGCCAACAATGACGCCAGCTGCAACATCAGAAAAATAGGAATGATGACGAAACGGTTCACGGGCGTGAACGTTCGACAAATGCACTTCAATAAACGGGATATTGACACTTAATAATGCATCGCGAAGGGCGACGCTGGTGTGCGTGAAGGCAGCAGGATTAATAATAATGGCATCAACAGTACCCATAGCAGCGTGCACGCGATCAATCAGTTCAAACTCAGCGTTTGACTGAAAATGCGTTAAGGTCACGTTGCTTGACGCAGCCTGCGCCTGCAAATCATCTACGATGTCTTGCAAGGTTTGTGTGCCGTATTTGTCGGGTTCTCTTTGGCCTAACATATTCAGGTTAGGGCCGTTCAATAACAAAATATTCATCTAGTTTGCTGCTATCTTCGGGAAAAAGTCACGGTTATTGCCATTTCAACAAACTTTTGTGACAGTTGCACGAAAAAAAGCCAATTAATTTGCTCGTTTATTGTGTTAAATGCTGATTATAGTGATAGATAAAGATTTCGCAGCAAAATACTGGTCTAATCAGGTGTTTTCGGCGCAAAGTTTATTGGGAGGTTTGCTTATTGGCTGCCTGTGAAACCGCAGCATGCTGCACTCTCAGAAGGCGTTAGTGGGGGAAGAGATAGTAGTTTTAACGAAAAGTATCAGTATGTATTGCTATAAATGCTAAGGCGAGGCCTTAGTTAGGGCGCTGTCGAAGGAAAAGGGGACACTTACGTACTTACCATGGAATTTGGCTACATATATGCCAAAGTGAAGGTGGGGTAAGGAAGAAAACCCCGTATTGCCGGTATAACCGATAAGCTGCCCGCGTTCCACGACTTGCCCTCTTGTCACAGCAACACCTTTATATTTCAGGTGGTAGTATTCGCCGGTGGTTCCGTCGCTATGAAGAATAACAACGTTGTTAGCGTATTTTGCAAACTTCGGCGTTGGCCCGCCTTTCGTGCCGTCATCTTTCGTGTCGATCACTACGCCTTCCCGGGCGGCTAAAATAGGTGTACCTACAGGCGCGGCAAAATCGAGAGCATACCTTGACGCACCAGAATGACTAAAATTGCCGTTAAAGCCTTGAACAATACGGTATTTGCTAGCTGGCTGTAGCGGTGGCAGATACGTATAGGCGTTGTCGTGTATCGCGTCTACGCGCCCCACCGTCCATTTAACGCGCATAGATGCCCAGAATGCGTCGGCATTTTTTACTACGCCAAGGGGCACTTGGTCATTGGTATCTAAAAATGCGTTAACGTGGGCTTTTGATCTAAGCTCCCCATTGCCTGTGGGAATGTCTTGCATCACATTGGAATACAGAGTTAGCGCTACGGGCAATTCTACTTTTCTCTGTACTGAGACTAAATAAAGAGAAGAAGACGAAGGCGTAAGCTCAAAACAAAAGCGTTTGTTATCAAAGCACCCCGTGGTTTTCGCTGTTACTGATAGGGAAAAAGTGAGCGAAATAAATAAGAAGGCCTGCATTGAATCCAACCTTCTTTTCTGAGCCCCGTTTCTACCCAAGATAAAGAGAGCAGCGCTTCGCACCGCTCGCCATACTCGCCATATGAGAAGAGGAAAGTCCTGGAATCGACGCTCCTTAGTCCAAGCGACCACTTTGACCGTCATTAGTGTTAGACCCATCGTTAAGCCATTCGTTAACGTGACCGGCAAAGGCGTCTGCTTTCATAAATCCAGTGACGCGGGCTTTGGTTAGCTCGTCGCCGTTTTTGTCAAAGAACAAAATAGTCGGCAAGCCAAGCACCGTAAAGGTGTCGAAAATCTCCTGACGTTCTGGTGTGTTATCGGTAAGGTCCATTTGCATCCATACCGTATTGCTAAGTGCAGCCACAACATTTTCGTCTGGGAACGTGTACTTCTCGAACTCTTTACACGCCACGCACCAGTCGGCGTACAAATCGACCATTACCGTTTTACCTTCAGCGTTAGCCGCCGCAATTTTATTACGTAAGTCTGCCAAGTCTCGCGCAACAACAAAGTCTGGGTGCCCTGCGTGAACACCATCAGAGTGCTCACCCCAAAGCCCTGTGTTTAGCCCTGCTTGATAAATAAGGCCAGCACTTCCCATAATGCCTATTGCCACCACAACAGCACGTACAAGCTTCATCAGTGAGTTTTTGCTGGCGCGATTGAGTACCCAGTAGTAACCGAATAAACCAAAGCCAAGCAACCCCCATAGGAAGCCAGTGGCTGGGCTATTATATAAACGCTCAATAAACACAATGGCCACGGCAAGCATCATAAAGCCGAAGGTGACTTTAACCACATTCATCCAGTTACCTGCTTTAGGTAGCAGTTTTCCTCCTGTCATGCCGAACAGGATAAGTGGAACACCCATACCAATACTTAACAGGTAAAGAGAGATAAAGCCCAGCGTCATGTCGCCAGTTTGGGCAATAAATAGCAATATGCCGGTGAGCGGCGCAGTGGTACAGGGCGAAGCGATAAGGCCAGATAGTACACCCATAACAAACACACCAGCGAAACTGCCGGGCGTTTGGTTGTTACTCATGTGAGTGAGCTTTTCTTGATACTTTGCTGGCAGCTGAATTTCAAAACCACCAAACAGAGCAACGGCGAGCGCCACAAACAGCACAATGAATACGCCCAGCACAACTGGATGTTGCAAAGCAGCCTGAAATTGCGCCCCTGCCACCGCTACTACCAAGCCAAGCAACGAGTAAGTAATCGCCATACCTTGTACATAAACAAAGGTTAACCAGAATGAATGAGATGCGGTTTTAGGCTTGCCCTGACCAATCACAATGCCCGACACAATGGGGTACATAGGAAACACGCAAGGCGTAAAGGCGAGGCCTACGCCTAGGGCAAAAAATAGAGCTAAAGTGAGAGCAAGGTTATCTTTATCGATCAGCCTTTGCGCTAAATCGAACTGCTCGCTTTGTGGAGACGACGAGGTAGACGCGCTATTTGATTCTGTAGTCGCATCAGCGTTTGCTGCCGTATTGCTTCCGACTTCATTTAAATACACCACTTTTACTGTGGGCGGGTAGCAAAGGCCGGCATCAGCGCACCCCTGATAGCGAATTTTAACTACTCCGTCACTGAGTGCTGACTCAATGGGTAGGGTAATAGATACGCCGTTGTAAAATACTTCAGACTCACCAAAGAACTCATCTTCAATCATCACCCCGCTTGGGTAAACAGGCTCGCCAATTTCGGCTTGTTTAGCCACAAACTTAAACTGTTTAAGGTATAAGTAGTAGCCGTCAGCAATGTCGAAATTTAAAGTAAGAACGTTATCTTGTTGACTAAAGTCAAAAGCGAACGCTTGGTCAACATCGAGAAATTGGGGCTCATTTGCAAATGGGTCGTCAAAAGCACTTGGCACTTGTGCGAACGCAAACGTAACTAACAGCGACATCAAACAAAGCACTGACAATACGGACGCAATAAAGCGACGAAACAGCGAAGCCAACGATAGGCAAGGCGAAGGCAAAAGGGTAGTCATAAGGTTGTCATTCATTTTAATCTATTTTTACGTCTTAGTTATTCTTGTTCAGAAAATACGGGTTCAGTTAGCGCTGCAGTGTGTTTTGTAGCCAATGCCCATAAGCGCTGCTAGCCTCAGCATTAAGTTCTAACCATTCAGGGACATCGTACGGATGTAGTTCGCTTACTCTATCGAAGGCCTGTAAAACGTGTTGTGTGTTCGTTTTAATAAGCAGTTGGCACTCTGCGTCGGTTTCCACCTTCCCCTGCCACTCATAAACGGACTCTATACCCTTGATTATGTTGACGCAGGCGGCAAGCTTTTCTTCAACGAGCGTGCTGGCAATTAACTGCGCTGTCTTTTCATCGGGCGTGGTGCACAATACAAGCTTAATTGTCATAAACGTTTCCTACTTTATTTCGCGCCTGTTACTTTGCTAGTGGGTCGATATGTAATTGACCTGAAAAGTCGCACTATTCTTTCATAGCTACAGTATATCACGGTCGTTATCGGTCGCTTTAAGTGGCTATTTAAGCGAAAGGGTGGGCACCTTTTCTTGTTATTACGTACAAAGACCCTATAACAGGTTATGAATACATGAAAGAGGAAGCATTTTGCGGGTTTTATTTATACTGTTTGCCCTATTACCTATTTTAGAGATTGCGTTGCTGATAAATGTGGGCAGCGTGATCGGTGGTTGGAATACCGTTGGCTTGGTACTTCTTTCTGCCTTTATTGGTGCTTACTTTGTTAAACGCGAAGGCGTGAGTACACTGCAAACTGCACAAGAAAAAATGCAGCGAAATGAAGTGCCAGGAAAAGAGTTGGTTGAAGGTTTGATGCTGGTGGTTGCGGGTATTCTTCTGGTTACCCCAGGGTTCATTACCGATATCTTTGGCTTTTTGCTAGCAATGCCAGGCTCTCGCCACTTTTTTGCAGCTCAAGTTAGTAAGCACATGAAAATGCGCATTGTCACACCTGGTATGGGAGGAGGCGCAGCTGGCTTTGGGCAAGGTCAGTCGCCATTTGGACAAAGTCCTTTTGGTGATCGCCCTAACTCGCCCAATAGTGATGGTGATGTGTTCGAAGGCGAGTACACCGATCACACCACCAACGACCCGGATAAGCGCTTAAAATAACTATCGACCGTTGACCTTTGATGTATAGCAAAGGTCAACAGGCTCTAGCCTCACTACAGATCCCATCAGGTTATGAGCGCCGATTACCACGATAAACAGCGTTTACATATTTAATAAAAATAAGTATTTAGCGAAAAAATCAATTTTTTTACATTTTTTTGCTTAAAAACCCTTGAAGTTATCTGGGTACTACCCCATCTATCCGTGCAGAAACGATTTTAACTGCTCAGCAATGAGCAACCTTAAACACACGGCATTTAGATTGTCTGAATGTCGATAATTACATTCATTTGAATAGTGGAATTTTCAGGAGACTTGAAAATGGCAATTCGTCCTTTACACGACCGCGTAATCCTTAAGCGCGCAGAGCAAGAAAGCAAATCTGCAGGCGGTATCGTTCTGACTGGTTCTGCAGCAGAAAAATCTACACGCGGCGAAGTAATCGCAGTAGGTAACGGTCGCATTCTTGAGAACGGCGAAGTTAAAGCGCTAGACGTTAAAGTAGGCGACACCGTTATTTTCAACGACGGTTACGGCGTTAAAACAGAAAAGCTGGATGGTGAAGAAGTACTAATCCTAAGCGAAAGCGACATTCTAGCGATTGTTGAGTAATAACAACTAACGTTAAAACGAATTTTAGAGGAATTTAATCATGGCAGCTAAAGAAGTACGTTTTGGTGATGACGCTCGCAGCAAAATGCTAAAAGGCGTAAACACACTAGCTAACGCAGTTAAAGTAACACTAGGTCCAAAAGGCCGTAATGTTGTTCTAGACAAGTCTTTCGGTGCACCTACTATCACTAAAGATGGTGTGTCTGTAGCGAAAGAAATCGAGCTTGAAGACAAGTTCGAGAACATGGGCGCTCAAATGGTAAAAGAAGTTGCGTCTAAAGCGAACGACGAAGCAGGTGACGGTACAACAACTGCTACTGTACTTGCTCAAGCAATTGTTACTGAAGGTCTTAAGAGCGTTGCAGCGGGTATGAACCCAATGGATCTTAAGCGCGGTATCGACAAAGCAGTAGCGGCAGCAGTTGAAGAGCTTAAAGCCCTGTCTACTGACTGTGCAGACAGCAAGTCTATCGCTCAAGTAGGTACTATCTCTGCAAACTCTGATGCAGAAGTTGGCGACATCATTGCTCAGGCAATGGAAAAAGTAGGTAAAGAAGGTGTTATCACTGTAGAAGAAGGTCAGGCACTTCAAAACGAACTAGACGTTGTTGAAGGTATGCAGTTCGACCGCGGTTACCTATCTCCATACTTCATCAACAACCAAGAAAACGGTACTGTTGAACTAGACAACCCGTTCATCCTATTGGTTGACAAGAAGATTTCTAACATCCGCGAACTACTTCCTACCCTTGAAGGTGTAGCGAAAGCGGGTAAGCCGCTAATGATCATCGCTGAAGATGTTGAAGGCGAAGCGCTTGCTACACTAGTAGTTAATAACATGCGCGGTATTGTTAAAGTTGCAGCGGTTAAAGCACCAGGTTTCGGTGACCGTCGTAAAGCAATGCTTCAAGACATCGCTATCCTAACTGGCGGTACAGTAATCTCTGAAGAAATTGGTCTAGACCTTGAAAAAGTTCAGCTTGAAGACCTAGGTACTGCTAAGCGCGTAGTTATCAACAAAGACAACACAACAGTTGTTGACGGTAACGGCGACCAAGAAGCGATTGAAGGCCGTTGTGCTCAAATCAAAGGTCAAATTGAAGACTCTACGTCAGACTACGACAAAGAGAAGCTTCAAGAGCGTCTAGCTAAGCTTTCTGGCGGTGTTGCAGTAATTAAAGTTGGTGCAGCAACTGAAGTTGAAATGAAAGAGAAGAAAGACCGCGTAGAAGATGCACTACACGCAACTCGCGCAGCGGTTGAAGAAGGTGTGGTACCTGGTGGTGGTGTAGCACTAGTTCGCGCAGCAGCTAAACTTGCTGACCTTACTGGCGACAACGACGACCAAACAGTAGGTATTAAGCTTGCACTACGTGCAATGGAAGCGCCTCTACGTCAAATCTCTATCAACTCAGGTGCAGAAGCATCAGTAGTAGTTAACGAAGTGAAGAACGGCGAAGGTAACTACGGTTACAACGCAGGTAACGACACTTACGGCGACATGCTAGAGATGGGTATCCTTGACCCAACAAAAGTAACGCGCTCTGCACTTCAGTTCGCATCTTCAATTGCTTCACTAATGATCACAACTGAAGCAATGGTAGCTGAACTACCTAAAGACGACGCACCAGCAATGCCTGACATGGGCGGCATGGGCGGAATGGGCGGCATGATGTAATTGCCTGTTCCTCCCTTTGCTGTTGATTTATAAAGGTTTATTTTTCATATGTAGAGACGTATGTAGAGACAATAATAGAGCCTTTTGATCTAACACGGCATTGAGACCTAAAAAAGCCATCAAGATAATACTTGGTGGCTTTTTTGCTTTTAGTGTGTAGCTTTTTTGTATGCAGGTCAGAATATATCTTGTTGGGAGGATTTATGAGTAGTCGTGAAGAGTCAAAGGAAATAGCCTTCTTGCTGAAAAATGGCGATTGGGCTTTCCCTGTAACCGACATTCCGCATCAAATTCAGGAATAAATCTCTTGGTATAATGTGCCAAGTACATCTATGATCACCTGCTGGCGCTCCTGTTTGTCTGTGATTACGGGGGGAGAGTCACCAATACTGACTTCGTGGATCCCACT